>CAZUXZ010000044.1:0-30369 GCA_964624055.1 uncultured Rhizobiaceae bacterium
GTCTTTCATTTTCTAGTTTAAGCTTTTCTTATTGTTTACGCTTACTTTCATGCTTATGTTGACTATCACGTACACGATTATGATCACGCTGATGTGGACGAACACGTTCATGAGGACGAACACGGTCATGAGGACGAACACGTGCATGAGGACGAACACGGGCATGAGGACGAACACTTCAATGCTCACCTATGGCTCGATCCCCGCACAGCCAAGGATGCCGTCGCGCTGATAGGAGATAGATTGACCGCCCTAGATCCGACTAACGCGACACTCTATGATAAGAACGTCATAAAGTTGGTGACGCGCCTTGATGCTCTAGAGGCGGAACTGATGAAAAAATTGCGCCCGATGCGAGACGTCCCCTATATCGTGTTTCACGATGCTTATGGACCGTTTGAGCGACGCTTTGGGATGAACAATGTCGGTATCGTCACCAAGCATGCCGAAGATGCGCCTAGCGCTGGGCGCATTCGTCACATGAGCACAATCATCTCTGAACACAAAGCGCGCTGTGTCTTCCGCGAGCCACAATTCGAGCCAAACGCTATTAATATTTTAGCGGAAAATAGCGACGTCAGGATCGGTGAACTCGACCCACTAGGCGTAGGTCTGTCGCCAGGTGTTAACGGATATTTTCTTTTGATGCAAAAGCTTGGTGAAAGCTTTGCCGCTTGTTTGGGTCAAAACCAAGATTAAATATGACCCCCTTAACCGGATCGAGCTGCTAAGTTCGAGATTGAATTTGTGCCGCGACGAAGGGAGCGGAAAGGCTCTATCTCACAGTGATGTGGGAAATAAGTACTGAAAAACTCTGTCCGGTTCACTATTCAGTTATAGTTAGAGTGCTCTATGTTTGCCTAGCCTCTAGGTTTGTAAAAAAATTTCTTTAACTAAATCCAAAAGCAAAAAATAAATCCAAAATAAATTTTACGTGAAGGAATACGTGAAAATGGATTCGTTGGCGGGTGCGGCTCATTGAACCCTGCTTGCCCCTGGGCACCCACAGGTGATATTGGCACAAATTACTTGAGGATGGGTGCCCGAGTGGTTTAAGGGACCGGTCTTGAAAACCGGCAAGGGGTAACTCCCTTCGTGGGTTCGAATCCCACCCCATCCGCCACACCGTCTGCAGATGTGTCCAGATTAATCGCTTGGAGTTTTGGCTAGAGAGTAAGCGTTAACAACGCCTCTGATAACAAGGCACTGTTACGCTACAACGAAAAAAACTACGCTTCTAGACAATCAAACAAATCGCCGTCATACGCATGGCCAAGCACGTGGATTTGGTGCCAAAGAGCGTAGAATAGCAAAATCCATGCGGCAAAATTCTCATGTTTGCCGTTACGCGCAAAAATGCCGCGGACCCGCTCCGGTGGGCACCATTCTGCGACGCCTGGCTGGTAGGCGACAAGAGGGCCGAGCTTCCTACCCTGGCGCAGTATCCAAGTGCCAACGGGGACGGTGAAGCCGCGCTTATGGGCGAAGGCGTCTGCTTGCGGCAGGCGTGTATCAAGCCACTTGCGCAGCAGCCATTTTCCGAGGCGTCCGCGAAGCTTGAGCGCGTCCGGTAGCGCAAACGCGACCTCTGCAACGGCGCAGTCCAAAAGGGGTGTGCGGCCCTCAATGCCATGGGCCATCAAGCAACGGTCGAGCTTGATCAGGAGATCATTGGGTAGCCATTCGGCGCAATCGATCGCCTGCGCCTGTTGCAAGCGTGTGAGATCCTTGCAGTTAACAAAATGCTCCACCGCCTCCATGCCGCTGCGCCAGCCCAGCGCCGGCTCGCGCAGCAGACTAAGTCGCTCGAGCACCGAGCGCGCTCGCATGACCTTGCCGCCGCCCTTCCACCAGGCTCTGGTCGCGCTACGGTAGCGGCCATAGCCAGCGAAAAGTTCGTCACCGCCTTCGCCGCATAACACCACCTTGAGACCCGCCGCTGCCGCTGATTGGCCGAGCTTGTACGTCGGCAGAGACGCGTAGTCAGCAACGGGATCGTCGAGCGCCGCTACAACCTTCGGCAGCAATTCAATAAAATCCTTTTCTCCGAACTCGACCTCGACATGCTCGGCGCCGACGGCGCGTGCCACGGCACGGGCGTGATTGCGTTCGTCATGTACGTCACCACCTGAAAACCCGGCGGTGAAAGCCCGCACCGGTCTCTCGTTGAGACGCGCCATAGCGGCGAGTACGGCGGCGCTGTCGATACCACCGGAGAGAAACATGCCATAAGGTACATCAGCGCGCTGATGCACCGTTACGCTGTCCATTAGCGCCAAGTCGAGTCGATCCAGGGCTTCATCAACGCTCTGTACTTTTACTGGTGGCTCGAGGGGCAGGGCTGCAAGCGTGCGGCGCTCTACCACGCGTCCAGCACGCGCCAGGATAGTCTCGCCCGGCAGCACGCGCTTAATATCACGGTATATGCTGTTGCGCCCAGTGGTGAACTGCATACTGAGCAGTTCAATCTGGGCACGGGGCGCAAGATCTGCGGCAACGGCGAAACCGCCAGCGATCAGTGCCTTGGGCTCGGAGGCGAAGGCGAGGCCCATCGGTCCTTCGACGTAATAAAGCGGCTTAATACCGAAGGGATCGCGTGCCAGCAACAGGCTGTCCTCGCGCCGGTCATGAAGGGCAATGGCGTACATTCCGCGCAACTGGCGCGCGATATCAGCGCCGACGGCTGGATAGAGGCGAAGCGGCAGCTCACAATCAGAACGCGTTTCGAATCTCTCCGCCTCCAGGCCGTTGCGGAGTTCGATGTAGTTATAGATTTCCGCATTGGCAACAATCGCTGCACGTTCACCATCGTCGATCGGTTGACCACCATTATCGAGATCGATGATCGAAAGACGATTATGAGCTAAAGCAACATCGCGCACCGCGTAACGTCCACGTCCGTCAGGCCCGCGATGAGTCAATGCCTCGGCCATGCGGCTAAGTGCGGCCTCGTCCACCACCGTACCGCCCACCGCCATCAGGCCGGCAATGCCGCACATCAGGCGCGCACCGTCTGAAAGAATTTAAGATATTGGCTCACCACCGCTTCTTCCGTAAATCTTTCAGCATATGACTCCCGACCCGCCATAGCGAGACGCTCTGCCAGGGCTGGATTGTCGATCAAGGTGCGGACCGACAACGCCAGAGCCGGCGCGTCCTCGAGCGGCACAATGAGGCCGTTTTCGCCCGGTGCGATTAGGCTCATTGGTCCAGCGGCAGCGGCGGCGACTACCGGCGTGCCAAGAGCCCAGGCCTCAATCACCACATTGCCAAGCGGCTCGATGCGAGACGGGCAGACTAAGATGTCTGACGCCGCCAGCAGCGCCGCGACATCCTCGCGCCAGCCGAGAAGGCGTAGACGCGAGGCAACACCAAGCTGCACCGCCAGGGATTTTAGCGACCTTTGTTCCGGTCCTGATCCGGCGAGCCAGAGATAGGCCTGCGGTAATTCGGCCAAGGCACGGAGCAAGACGTCGAACGCCTTGTTCCGATGTAGGCGGCCCAGTGCGAGGAGGAGGGGCACACCCTCCGGTGTCTTCAGCGCCGCGCGAACGACTGCCTGTGTGGTCTTAGCGGATACGAAGTTTGGCACATAATGGCATTTCTCCGCTGGCCATCCTTGGTCGCGAAGATAACTTACGATGTCCTCGGTATTGCCGATCAGATGATCGCAGTTTCGGTAATATTTAAGATCGTAATAGCCGCCCAGGCGGGCGACATGGCAAAAATTATGGCCCGGAACGCGGGGCGGACAGAGGTAACTCGCACGGTTCATCCACGTCAGCACGATATGAGGGCGAAAAGTTTCAAGCTCGCGCGCAAAGGCCCGTTTCGTAGTAAAATCGGCCCAGCCACCGAAGGGCAACTCTACCGGGTCGAGTCCTCCTTCGCAGAGTGCCGACACCCACGGTCGACCACTACGTACGAGAATGCGTTGAGAAACGCCGGCTCTTTCTAAGGCCAGAGCAAGGCGAACGAAAAACGCTTCCGCCCCGCCTTGCTCGCCTCCGCCGATGGCCTGTAGAAGACGCAGATCAGTCATCGTCAAGCTCGGCCTTGAGATGAGAGAGTAAAGGATAGAGCGCCGCCATCATGGCAATAGCAAACCCCCAGCGGCCCTCGCGATAACCCTTGCGAACGAAGTAGCATTTGAGAAATCGCGAGACGCAACGCCTGAGCGTCCACCATATCGGCGGTAGCTTCTCGCCGCTCGCGCGGAGATCGGCGGCGTGCTGATCACTGTACAACTGTAGGCGGAAGACCATGTCGCGGAAGTCGCGGTCGACATAATGCTTTATCGGCGTCTTCAGCCAGCGTTGCGACCCCCGCAGGATGAGAGGTGGGTGAATGCGGCGCTCACCCCATTGTTTTGCGCCCGGTGTAAACAGACGTGGTGCCGCCATCACACCCCAGGAGCCTCCCCAGCCATGGCGCACTCGCCGATCGCCGATGTAATTATCGAACGGAATTAGAAAGTAACCCGGCGTGGCACTCGATATTTTCTCGCGAATTTCCCGGCCGAGAGCTTCCGAGACCCGTTCGTCGGCGTCGATCTCGAGAATCCAATCACCGGTGCAGCGGTCAATACCTACATGACGGCGGGCCCCTTCAATCGGCCATTGGCCCTCGACGATCTTAGCGCCGAAGCTCTCGGCGATCTCCTTAGATTTATCGCTACAGCGGTCGAGCACTACGACGATTTCGTCGACAAAACCGAGCGTCGCAAGACAATCCGCTAATTGCTCCTCCTCATTTTGGATGCACAGCGCGACTGAAAGCTTAGGAGAAGTAGACTCGTTCATCGGTCCATGCTCGAGACCTGTGCCCAGAGTTCACGCGCGCCAGCCTCCGCCATATCCACCGTCAAGCTCTCCATCAGGCTACTTACCTTGCGATGATCATAACCGGGCCCACCGACTAGTTCGTCATAACTGCGCGCCGTACGCACCACAGCTGTGCGCGGCCCCCAGGGAGCATAATGCGCCTCACGGCTCGGCCCGAACAGACCCAAGGTTGGTACGCCAGTGGCAGCGGCAATATGCATCAAGCCGGAATCATTACCGATATAGAGATCAGTGCGCGCCAAGAGTGCTACGACCGTTAGCAATTCCACCTTACCGATGAGATTGACTGCTTGCTGCGGCGGCAGGGCGTTGATCGCCGCCGCTGCCGCGGCGCGCTCAGACGCTGCGCCTAAGACAACTATGGACGCGCCGGGCAGGATACCGTCGTCCGCCGCCGTCAAGCGCCTTGCTAACTCAGCGAAACACTTTCCCGGCCATTGCTTGCCAGCCCAATTAGCGGTTGGCCCGAGAGCGAGAGTCGGTCCCTTTGGCAGTAGGCGCAATGCTTCCGCCTCATGCGCCGCGCCTGGCCAGAGACGCGGCGTGGGCGTCGTCTCGAGCCCAGCGAATTTTGCCAACGCGACCAGTCGGTGATCCAATCCGCCACGCGCCCGCCACACCATTCGCCGGCGAGCCATAAGGCAATAGGAGAGGAGGGAGGCCCGGAGGTCCACCACGAGATGCCAATAACCGTTACAGACTTGGCGCCAGAGAGCCAGCCAATGCCCACCCATGACGCGTTTCTTCATAACGATGATGCGGGTGACTCCCGGCGTCTCCGTAAATAGCGGCGCCGCGGCAGGACCGCAGGCAATAGTGATGTCGGCTTGAGGGTATTTGTCGATCAGGTAAGAAAGCAGCGCCGTGGAGAGAACCGCGTCGCCAATGCGCGTCGAGGTGATGAAGAGAAGCTTCATCGAAAGATTGTTTCGAACTCGCTTGCCGTTGTGTCCCAACTTCTCGAACGCCCGTGGCGGCGTGCCACGATACTGGCGGAATTGAACTCGCCATCATCGCTCAACATGCGGATGGCATGCTCGGCGAAATCTTCCTGCGATTCGGTCAAAAAAGCCGATCTATCGCCGATCACCCGCTCCTTGACCGCACCCATCGGACGTGCCACGGCGGGTAACCCGACTGCCTGGGATTCAGCCAGAGTGGAGCAATACATTTCCTTTTCCGAGCCAGGGTAGAGGTGAACCCGCGCCTGACGGTAGGCCTGCGACATGTCGCGGTCACCTGACGGTGGTTTGATGACAATGCCACTATCCTCCGACGAGATGGTTCTACGGTAGATCTCGGTCATATCGTTAGGCAAGGTTTCGCCGGCATCAGCACGCATGAAAGCTGCAGAGTAAATATGAAGTTCGGCATTCGGCACTTTCGGATGGATACGCTTCGTCCATATATCGAGCAGCCAATCAAGACCATGTTTAGGATGAGTAGTGACGACCGCTGTCGGCGGATTGCTCGGCGCCATATCATCAGCATCCCGATATTCCTCGCGTACGCCCGGGGAAATATTGCGCGAAGAAGATTCTCCGGTGCCCGTGTAGGTCTCCTGGTGGGTACGGCCGACAAAGACGAGACGCGCCTCCGTGCGCTGCAACATGTCGGTGACCTGAGGCCGATCAAGGTAGTCCGCCGGGCCGGTCAACCACAAAATGCGCGCGCTAGTCGCACGGACAAATTGCAAAAGGCTTGGTTTTCGAAAGGCAATCAAAACTTCGGTGATCGGCGGGCGGCGGGCGTCCCAATCAAGCCAACTGACATTGTCATATCCCATGGCATTTGGTGTGCGGTTAATCGCGCGCACGACATGGCCTGCCCGCGCCAAGGCTGCCGGCAGACTGGCGAAAGCCTTTTCCGCTCCGCCAAGAGGCTGATAAGCAGGTGTCATCCCGTTGAAGGGTATGGAGTCGTCGACAAGAGTGACCAACATCTTTCGGCCTTATAGCCATCCCCAAAGGGCTTAACAAGCACTGAGGGAAGGGGCTTCTTGCCAAGCGCCCACAATCTGCGTAACTGTTTGTCGAACAATAGAGCAGTTCAACATTCTGGACGCGTTAAGATGGATATACGCTGCATCGAATTGGAAGGCCGAGGGGTGCTCTCCATAGCCGGAGGAGACGCTGCGGATTTTCTTCAGGGAGTTATCTCCAACGACATATCGCCGGTGACGGCGGGTCGGGCGGTTTATGCGGCGCTACTCACCCCGCAGGGCAAATTTCTTCATGATTTCTTTATTGTTCAATACGAAAACGTATTTCTTCTCGACTGTGAGGCCGCGCGCCTGGGCGACCTCGGTCAACGCTTCGCAACCTATAAGTTGCGCGCCGATATCAAGCTATTGGATGCGTCGGAGGATTGGTGTGTTGCAGCACTACTTGGCGAGAACGCGGCAGCGCCGTTCGGATTGAAAAGATCTGATCCGGGCGATAATGCCCGCGTTGCGTCGGATGGTCTTATCTATCGCGACCCGAGGCCCAGGATGCCAGGGCTTCGCGCCCTGGTTCCGCGGGCGTCCGGACTGTCGCTGCTTCTCGATATGCCGGAAATCTCTAACGGTAATACGACGGATTATGACCGCGCCCGCATTGCGGCGTGCGTACCCGACGGCAGCCGCGACATGACCGTTGGAAAGGCGACGCTCATGGAGTTTGATTTCGAAGACCTGTGCGGCGTCGATTTCGAGAAAGGCTGCTATGTCGGCCAGGAACTGACCGCACGGACAAAATATCGAGGACTGGTTCGGAGACGTCTTAAGCGCGTTTTGGTCGATGGGCCGCTTCCACCGTCAGGCACGCCAGTAATGGCAAACGATAAAGAAGCGGGTGAGATGTGCTCGGGGTTAGATAACCAAGCGCTTGCGCTCCTCCGCCTCGACCGCATTGAGGAAGCGCAGGCCAACAGCGTCACGCTCAAAGCGGGAAAGGCAATCATCACACCGGCCACATATTAATCCTCCAACCGATAACAGATTTCATCAAATTTTTTGTGATGGTGCTCGAATGTACGGAGAAGGTTTATGTGAAAGTGCGGACAACATGCCTCACCTTAGCAGAGTCTCAAACTAGACTATTTTAACAGGTGAATTTTTATTGGCTGGAAAGCGATTTGCTAGCTGGAATTCACCTGCTTTAGGATTTATTTAGTCGAGGTTCAAAAGGCCCTGGATGACCTGTTAAATTGAGCTGGCGGGGCCAAGGCCGATGAAGAGGCATCGAGATATGGGTAGGTTGGACAAAAAATGCGCGCTCGTGACCGGCGCTTCGGCTGGCATTGGACGGGCGGTGGCGCTGTGCTTGGCCAGGGAGGGTGCCCGCATAGCCATAAGTGGCCTGAATAAAAAAGCCGGCGTGGCGCTTGCGGAGGAGATAAACAAAAGCGGTGGCGATGCGCTTTATCTGAAACTCGACGTCTCCTGCGAAGAAGCCTGGGCGGTGGCAATAGAAGAAATCGATAACGCTTTTGCGGGGCTTGATATTCTCGTTAACAATGCCGGCATCACCATGTCTGGCAAGATCGAAGAAACGGCGCTCGCAGATTGGCGACGCATTATGGCGGTCAATGTTGAAGGGGTCTTCCTTGGCACTAAGCACGCCATCCCCCTGATGCGCCGGAGCGGCGGCGGCTGCATTGTTAATCTCTCCTCGGTGCTAGGAATCACCGGTACGCCACTTATCTCGGCCTATACCGCGAGTAAGGCGGCAGTGCGTCTCTTCACCAAATGCGCCGCGCTCGAACTAGCCGAGGACGGTATCCGCGTCAATTCCGTCCATCCGGCCTTCATCCATACGCCGATGATGGAGGATACAGCAATCCGCCTACATGGTAATATCGCCACGGGCAAGAAAGAATTCGGCAAGTTCCACCCTATCGGCCATGTCGGTGAACCGGAAGACATCGCGAACGGCGTACTCTACCTAGCCTCCGACGAAAGTGCCTTTACCACGGGCGCGGAATTGGTGATCGACGGCGGCTATACGGCGACGTGAGCAGGGTAGGCGGATATTGTAGAGAAGGCAGCTGACCTTCACGAGCGTAACTTGTCGCTAGACACCTGGATAAGATAATTCACCTCGCGACATTCGCCGTTTTTATCAGGACATGAGCTAACATGATGGCGGTCCGTTCAGCCCACTCCGAGCTCAATGGCTAAGCAGGACGGCGATGCCGTAGGCGGAGATGAACAGGGTGAGGCCGTGATGGTAGATCGGCTTGGCGGTGCGCAGGAAAAGGCGGTTGCCGATCAAGAGATAGATCACCGCCGCTATGATGGCCATGGGAAAATTATTCAAGAGCCGCTCCGCTTCACCGAGTAGCGTCGCAATTAGCAGGATCTGGATCGCCCCGAAGGCAAGATAATAATGTGCCACTGCGTAGCGGATGGCGTCCTTCTCGCTGTGCTGAGTGGTAGCGAGTATCGCTAGCAGCGCACCACCGAGATTGGTCAGCCCATGCACCAGGCCCATGACGCCGTGAAAAATCATCGTATGTTTCTTCAGTGCTCCTGCCATCCAGGCATGGGAGCGTGGCCATAGTCTGAGGCCGGCGGATAGCAGCAACACCGCACCTATTAATATATTAACCCAGGAGCCGAGCGCATCACCTTGGATGATCCAAAGTCCAACCCCGATACCGGGCAGGCACAACAAATAGAGATAGTGCGATACCGCCACCCGGTCCTTACCTGAGGTCACGATCTGCAACGCCGAGATGACAAAGGAGGCAGGAACGAGAAAGCTGATCGCATCAACGAAATCATAGCCGAGCAACAGCAGTGTCGGCGTACCAAAGATAAGCACGCCCATGCCGAAGATCGACTGAACGACGGAGAACACCGCGACCACAGCCATGATCGTGATGAATTCAGCCGTCATGAAGCGTCCCACTGCGGCGGAAATTTATGTTCATCGAGGGGAGCCTACAACTAACGGTCCTATGTGTTCCTTATAACAGTCCCAGCCCCCGATTTGTCCAGCGGTTAGGCGTTCGGGCAATCTAGTCGCTGAAGAAGTCGACTACGTCGCCGGCCTGGCCCTCATGCATAACATGGTCGATGGACGCACCGGCCTTAGGGAGCGGCATGGCAGTCCGAGACGAAACTCATCTGGTAATTGATCAGTAGGAGTGCGTAGTCCAACAGTATGTTCGGCGTCAGGTTGGTGCTCGTCATTTACAGCAGAGTTTTAGGCTCGCTTATTGTCGCTCCCGCCAAGTGTAAAGACCAGCAAACGGTAGTTTATAGCGAGACGAAATGCGATAGAGTCTACGTTAGGAAACAGAACATGGGAGACTTGTTATGCCGGCCGATAATAGAACCAGTTATACGCCCACCAGCCACCAGTGGAGCCGGGAGCTGCCGGCTTCAGCAGCAGTGCGCGCCGGCGAACTTTTATTCATCGCGGGCCAAGTTTCCTGCGATGCCAATCTCAAGCCTACCCATTTAGGCGATGTCAAGGCACAGACTCGCGCGGCCTTCGCTAAGATCAAGGCGCTGATTAAGGAGGCCGGTGGGTCGATGGCGGATATCGTCGATATCATGTCGTTCCATTCTGATGTGCGGACAATGGACGCAGTCTTTGATGTCGGCCGCCAGACGCTAAAGAAGGACTTTCCGGCATGGACAGCATTAGGCATGCATGGCTCCTACCATCCGGATATTCTCGTCAGCATCCGCGCCATCGCTCATCTCGGCGCCGGAAAGAAAAAATGTGTCACGCCGAAGCGCATGGCCTGGATGAGAAAGCTGCCGATGTCGGCTGTCTGCCGCAAGGGCGATTATCTATTCACCTCCGGCATGGTCTCGGCCGACGCAACGGGTAAGGTGGTTTCAGCTGGCGATCATTACGCCCAGGCGAGAAATGCCTATGACAATCTCAAGGATGCGCTGAAAGCAGGCGGTGGCGAAATCGATGACATCGTTGACATGATTTGTTTTAATCAGGACGCGCGCGGCATGGATGACGCAGTTAATTGCTGGTGCAACGAAGTGGTGGACGGCCTACCGGTCAATCAAGCAACGTCTTTTACGGCCATTGCGATGACCGGCTTCCACAAGCTCGGCATGGTCGGCGTCTACCGCGCCATCGCCGATTTCAGTGACGGCCCGCGCGTAGCAACAAATCTGCCGAGCGTGCATTGGTGCTAGGAGCGCATTGCGGGTGCCGCTAAGATGAAGCAGGGGCGGCTGATAGGCATCTCCGGCCAGGTCGCCTCTGACGGCGAGCGAAATATCGTGGCACTTGGCGACCCCGCGGCCCAGGCACGCTATTGCTTCAGCCAGATCGGTGGCGTTTTGGAAAAACACGGCGCGAGCCTCGACGACGTGGTCGAGATCACGTCTTTTCACAAGGACCCGCGTGCTTGGCGGCAGGTCATGCAGGTTGGTGCAGAAATCTGGCCCAAGGGTAGAGGCCCCGCCTGGACGCCGATAGGCTGCACTGGTCTCTATCTTGAAGGCTATCAACACGAAATTTACGCTCTGGCCGTGGTGTGAGGACTTCAACGTTGTTGGCAAAAATGATCAAGATGAATACACCCTCAAAATGCTCTCGGCGTTCCGGCAAGCGCGACTACACAACTGAGCCTATGCGAAGTGGTCAAGAGCACGGACGCAGACGCCTTGCGTCTGAAAGCCAACCAACATGAAGCTAACTAAAAATCAGTTAACCATATTTGAGTACGAAGGCTGGCTAATGCTGGAGGGTCTTTTTTCCCCCGAGGAGGTCAAGTTTCTCGCCGACGATGTGCCGCGCATTTTTTCCCTAAAGCGCGACGAGGTGGTGCGAGAAAAAGACGGCAACACGCCTCGTTCAGCCTTCGCGGCTCAGCGCTATTCTGAGCCCTTTGGGCGGCTCGCCCGCCACCCACGACTAATCGAGCCAATGCGCCAGATACTCGACGGGCCGGTTTATATTCATCAGTTCAAGGTCAACGCCAAAGCGGCGTTCGACGGCGATGTCTGGCAATGGCATCAGGATTACGGTACCTGGTCGCGCGACGACAACATGCCCGAGGCGCGCGCCCTCAACATCGCGCTCTTTCTCGATAACGTGACCGCCTATAACGGACCACTCATCTTCATTCCGGGCAGCCATAGGGACGGTGTGCTCGGCGCCGGGCACGATACCGCAACAACCTCCTATCCGCTATGGACCCTTGATCATGAGACGGTGACGGCACTAGCCAAAGAAAAGGGCGTCGTCGCGCCGCTCGGAAGCGCCGGCTCAGTGCTGATGTTCCACGGCAATCTAGTACATGGCTCGCCGGGCAATATGAGTCCCTTCGGACGCAACATCGTCTACATCAGCGTCTGCCATGTAGAAAATCATATCCGCGCCTTCCGCCGTCCTGACTGGCTCGCCGAGCGCGACTTTACCCCCATAGTGTGCTTGCCCGATGATTGCCTATTGAGCTAGCTATCATTAACAAGTCCCTCTCCCCCCGGAGAGGGAGAAGGATTAGGGGGAGGGGCAATCTATGTGTGCAACTAGCTCTTATCACCAATCCCATTCACTCAAGCCGGTGCAGACAACTTGTCCCGCAAGTGCGCTTCCCGCTTGCTAAACTATTTCTACTTTAGCGCATGATACTTCTACATTGACTTCCATTCGCCACATTTCTCAACTGCATCGGCGACCTGGAGGACGGTCAGGTCGTCAAAATGACGGCCAATGATCTGTAGGCCGATGGGTAGACTGTCGCTCATGCCGCAGGGCACGCTGATCGCCGGATGCCCCGTAAGGTCGATGCAGGCGGTATTATGAATCATATTGAGCGCGCATCCGACGCGATCCTCTACCGGAGAATCCTGGTCAGGCAACTTTGTCGCCCGCATCGGCACCGCCGGGGTAATCAGCACGTCGTATTTCTCCAACAATTCGTCATAGGAGCGGCGGATCTGGCCGCGGATGTTGTGCGCCTTAGCCTGGTAACGGCCATAATAGTCACTCTGCATATATTCGCCGGCGAGCAGTACCAACTTGGCCACCACCGAAAGATCATTTATCCGTGACTTAGCCGATTTTGCCACATTGTCGAGAAGCTGCGTGTTGTAGAAGCCTGCCCAGTTGGTGCCGACCCCGTTACCCTTCATCATGAAGGAGGCTGCCCCCTCGAGGATGATCAGATTCCACAAATGGAAGGCATCCTCATGACGCGGGTTGGAGACATTGGTTACGCTCGCGCCCTTTTTCTTGAGCCGCGCGACTGCTTCCTTCACCTTCTTATCGACGACCTTCTCACTGCCCGGCAGTCCGGTATCTCCCCAAGGGTTTGGAAAGCCGAAGCCTTCTTCCAGCACGCCGATCTTGAGACCCTTGCAACCCTTGTCAAGTGCGCCGGTGTAATCCTTCACATAGTTTTTCGGGATGACGCCACGCTGGCGAGGATCAAGCGGGTCAGGCCCGGCCATAGCGGTCAGTAGCCGTGCGCAATTCTCAACATTATCCGCCATCGGTCCAACATGATCCATCGTCATCTCGATCATCATCGCGCCGGTATAGGGCACGAGACCATAGGTAGGCTTCAGTCCGACGATGCCATTCCAGGAAGCAGGAATGCGTATCGAGCCGCCTTGATCGCCTCCGGTGGCGATTTCGCAATCACCAGCCGCGATGGCGGCGCCGCTGCCGCCTGTTGAGCCTCCGGCGGAATGGCCCGCCTTGTGCGGATTACGCACAGGGCCCAAAACGCAAGTGTGACTCGAGCCAGAGAAAGACATGTCCTCGCAATTGGTCTTACCGAGAATGGTTCCACCCGCGTCGAGAATGCGGGTCACGATGGTCGCGTCGATATCCGGAACCCAACCCTCGAATAAGAGGGAGCCATTCATCATTGGCAGACCAGCAACGCAGCCCGCGTCCTTGATGCCAACTTTAAGTCCTTTCAAGACACCCTTGCCCGAGCCCTTGATTTCTGAACGCCAATACCAGGCGTTATAGGGGTTGTCTTCTGGCTTGGGCCGATAGCCCGTTGTACGGGGATATTTGACCTCAGGTTTGTCCTCAGTCATTTGGTCGATGCGTCGTGAGGACTTGATGACCCCCTGCATAAAGCCTCGATACAGCGCTGCTTCGTCTTCATCCATATCGATCCCGAAGGAATCAGCCATTTCTAATACTCTGGCGACACTCGGTAAATTCGGTCCAACCGGCATAATCTTTATTCCTCCCAATAAATTCCGTTACTCTGCGGCCACAGCAGTGGTCCGCAATCCGTTTTTCTGAACGATCGCCTCGATCTCGTCGAGCACCTTGGTGGTTCGCGAGAACATATCGTCGATTTCGGCCTCACTGATGATAAAGGGCGGCGCAAAAATTACCGCCGCGCCGATCGGCCGAAGAATAAGCCCATTCTTCTGCGCTACGCGGACTACTTGCTCACCGATTAGATGCTCCTCATCAAAAGGCGTCTTAGAGGCCTTGTCGGCAACGATCTCCAAGGCACCAATCAAGCCGACGCCGCGCGCTTCGCCAACCAGGGGATTATCCGCAAACTTCTGCAAGCCTGCCTGAAAATACGGCGCCACTTTTTTAACATTGTCGAACATGCCACCAGGCTCGGTAATAAGTTCAAGTGTCTTGAGCGCGACCGCCGCACCGACCGGATGGCCTGCTGTGGTGAAACCGTGTGGAAATTCGCCGAGCACTTCGGCTGCCGCCATTAACTCTGCGTCCATTTGCGGTGACAGCAGCACTGCGCCCATAGGAAAATAGCCCGCGGTTAGGCATTTCGATGTGCAGATGATATCGGGACGAAAATTATAGGTTTCACATCCCCACATGCTTCCGGTGCGGCCAAAACCACACACCACCTCATCGGAGATTATGGCGATGCTGTGGCGGCGGAGCACTTCCTCGATCTTTTCGAAATAGCTCTTCGGCGGCACCAGTGCGCCACCCGCACCCATCACTGGCTCCGCTATAAAACCGGCAATGGTGTCCGCGCCCTCAGATTGGATCAGCGCCTCCAGATTGTCTGCCAAGCGTTGGGAATAATCCTCCTCGCTCTCGCCGGGCTCAGCATCTCGCCAATAATGCGGGCAATCAGTGTGAAGGAATTCAGTCAAAGGGAGACCAAAGCAATTTATATAGGGTTTGCCGTTCAGGCTGCAGGACGCAACGGTGGTACCGTGATAGGCCATCTTGCGCGAAATTATCTTGCGTTTCTCCGGTCGCCCCGCACCCTGGTTAAGCATCCAAAGCATCTTGATCGCCGTGTCGTTGGCCTCAGAGCCTGAATTGACGAAATAGACCCGCTTCATCTCGACTGGCGCTAGTTCGATCATTCTCTCCGCAAGATCTATTACCGGTGAGGCGGTCCGGCCAAAAAAGGTGTGATAGGCCGGCAGTGCTTTCATCTGCTCGTAGGCCGCATCGGCAATACGCCGCTCGCTGAAACCCACCACAATATTCCACAGGCCCGAAATTCCCTCGATATAGCGCTTGCCATGATTGTCGATAACATGAATGCCGTCGCCGCCTTCCAGCACCAACGGACCGTCCTCAATCAGGCTTTCAAGATGGGTAAAGGAATGAAGATGGTAGGCAAGATCACGTGCTTCGAGTGAATTAGACTGTTCGATCATAATTTATCTTCCCTCACTTTTGGTGTGGCATTGCCCGCTTGATGGCACCTCGTTACAGAATGACCGAGTAAGCCCCTTGGCGACAATCGAAAAAATGCATCCGTAGCCAAGACCGTCATTCACGACGCTGCCGATCCGGTTGCCTTGTGGCGAGTGGCAACCACCCTCACTCGGTACTATTATGTCCTCTGCGGTTGCCGTTCTGATCCTCCTGTGGCATAGGGCAGGTTGTTGTGGGGCTGGTCGGAGTCGAGCATGCGGCGACAATGGATTCTTTTGTTAGGACTTGCAACGCTCGCACTGGCGAGCGCGTCGGCCTGGGCGCAGGACGAGCATGCGCCTAGTGTGTCGTTCCAGGTTTGGCTCGAAGGCTTACGAGCGGAGGCGCTGGCGGAGGGGATTTCTCCCAAGACGCTCGATGAGGCGCTGGCTGGAGTGGCGCCGATCCCTAGGGTTATCGAGCTCGACCGGTCGCAGCCAGAGAAGACGCTTACCTTCCAACAATATATGGAACGCGTAGTACCCAATTCGCGCGTCGATAAGGGACGCCAACTGCTGCGCGAGAACGCCACCCAGCTCGCAGCAGTGCGCGAAGTATTCAACGTGCAGCCGCGCTTCATCGTTGCCCTGTGGGGGATAGAGACCAATTTCGGCCAGTATACCGGCGGCTTCTCGGTTATAGCCTCGCTTGCGACGCTCGCCCATGACGGCAGACGAAGCACCTATTTCCGGGGCGAACTGCTCAATGCGCTGCGCATTCTCGAAGATGGCCATATCACACCCGAGGAAATGATGGGGAGCTGGGCCGGTGCCATGGGGCAGAGTCAGTTTATGCCGTCGAGCTTTGTCAGCTATGCGATCGACTTCAACGGCGACGGCAAACGCGATATCTGGAACACCAAAGCCGACGTGTTCGGCTCAGCAGCAAACTATCTTGTTAAATCAGGCTGGGATGGAAGCCAGACTTGGGGGCGCAAGGTTCATCTACCGGCCGGCTTTGACCACAGCATCACGAACCTCAAGATCTCCAAGACGCTGGCGGACTGGCAGACCCTAGGCGTGCGGCGCGCTAACGGCAAGGATCTGCCTAGGGTCACCGGAATGAAAGGGTCTATCATCTTCCCTGGTGGCAAGGGCGGGCCAGCTTTCCTCGTTTACGACAATTTTAAGACGACCCTGAAATGGAACCGCTCGATCTATTTCGCTATGGCCGTAGGCCACCTTGCCGATCGAATAGCCGGGCGGTAAAATATCGAATTGTAGTGTCGTCCAAAGCTGAGACCACCAGATGTTGAGCGTCACACGGACCATCGCCGTTACAACCAGTTTGCTGGCGGGCGCTGTGCTATTGTCGGCCTGTGCCGAAACCGACCTAATTTTCCACTCTGCCAAAAAACTGAGCCATACCCTATTAAACGACGCCGAAAGTAAACCAACATCGGCTAGTCCTCCCGTACCCAAGGGATATAAACTGGGAAAGCCCTATGTGATCGCTGGGGTACGCTATTTCCCGCGGTACGATCCCGATTATAATGAGACCGGTATCGCTTCTTGGTATGGCGAACCGTTTCACGGCCGCGATACCGCCAACGGCGAACGCTACGACATGAACGAACTGACTGCAGCGCACAAGACGATGCCCATGCCAAGCACCGTGCGGGTGACAAATCTTGAAAACGGTCGCAAATTGATGCTTCGGGTCAACGACCGGGGCCCGTTCGTCGATGGGCGCATCATCGATATCTCACGGCGCGGTGCGCAGCTTCTCGGATTTCATCGAAAGGGAACGGCAAAAGTTCGGGTCGAATTCGTCAAGTTTGCGCCACTCACAGCAGTCGCAGACAGACTCCAGCGCCAGGACGCAGGGGAGCTGGTGGGAATCCAAAGCGAGCCCGTGGCCGACAGACCGGAAATCACCAGCCAATATATCGACCCGCCCATGACCAAGAATAAAATTGGCGGGAGCAGCAAAGACACGCCCACTTCAGCGCCCGCGAACGGCACGACGCTCAACGGCATGTTTGTGCAAGTAGGTGCTTTTGCCGAACGTGGTAACGCGTTGCGTCTCGCCGTACTTCTTACTGGGATTTCGCCCAGTGTGATTGCGGCGGCGAATGTCAGCTGGCGCAGCCTCTACCGGGTGCGCCTGGGACCAATAGCAACAATGGAACAGGCGGACCGTCTACTGGCGCGCACCATCGAAGCCGGATATGACGATGCCCGCCTTATTGTCGCCCAATAATACTTTTACGCCTTGGCGCATGGCGACCAAGGCGGCTAATCTCATCCCGGATGCAGACAGGGAGCATCTAATGTTTAGTGATCTAATAGGTGATTATGTTTCGAATTAAACGACCGAGACCGCGGCAATCAGCAAGAAAGGTGACGACCCTTCTTGCTGCCTCCGCGATTAGCCTCGCGCTTCTTGCGGGGCTATTTGCTCCATGCGCGTCCGCGTTCGAAACAGCCGCTAAGGAAATGATCCTTGTTGACGACACAACCGGCACCGTACTGCTGGACAAGAACTCCGATCGCCAGATGTTTCCAGCCTCAATGAGCAAATTGATGACGCTCTACATCGTGTTTGAAAAACTGACAGAGGGAAGCCTCTCGCTCGAAACCAAGTTTCGGGTGAGCGAGAAAGCCTGGCGCATGGGCGGCTCAAAAATGTTTGTTGAGTTAAATAGCCTGGTCTCCGTAGATGATTTGTTGCGCGGAGTTGTCGTGCAATCGGGTAATGATGCGTGCATAGTCCTCGCGGAAGGTATAGCTGGCTCTGAGTCGCAATTCGTCGAACTGATGAACGCTAAGAAGAACAAGCTTGGCTTATCGGGCAGTCATTAGATGAATGTTACTGGCTGGCCACATCCGGATCATTTTACTACCGCGCGCGATCTGGCCCTTTTGGCTCATGCCATCATACACGGTTTTCCGGAGTTCTATGGTTTTTTCCATGAAAAGACTTTTACTTTCAACGGTATCAAACAGGGAAACCGCAATCCGCTGCTCTATACCTATTCAGGTGCGGACGGGCTCAAGACTGGCCATACTAAGGCATCCGGCTACGGCCTCACCGCGTCAGCGATACGCGGCGGAAGGAGGCTCATTGTAGTAGCCAACGGTTTGTCCAACGTGAACGAACGTGCTCGCGAGATCGAACGGATCCTTGATCATGGATTCAGCGAATATTCCAACTACACACTTTTCAAATCCGGCGATATCGTCGAACAAATCGAAGTCTGGCTCGGCGACAAAGAGAATATGCCATTAATTATTAACCGCGATGTGACGGTCACGCTGTCGCGCGCGGAGCGGCGCGAATTAATGGTCAAGGTCATTGCGCCAGGGCCTATTCCAGCGCCGGTAAGCAAGGGTACGGAAGTTGCCAGACTATTGGTTGATACCGGCAGCGACAAAAAACCGATCGAAGTTTCCCTCGTGGCCGGAGCGGAAGTTGGACGACTTTCCGCTTTCGGCCGTATAGGTGCCGCTTTCAACCATCTGCTCTGGGGCGAGCAGAGACGCTAAGCTCTACAGGCTAACAATTCATTCGAGTGAAAAAATGACACGCGGTCGGTTCATCAGCTTTGAAGGCGGGGAGGGGGCTGGCAAGTCCACACAATCACGTCTACTTCGCGAACGCCTGGCGGGCGCCGGAATTGAGGCAATCGAAACCCGCGAGCCGGGTGGTTCACCCGGCGGCGAGGAAATTCGCGCGCTGCTGGTCTCAGGCGTGACCGAACGCTGGCACCCGCTCAGCGAGGCCCTGCTGCATAATGCAGCACGACATGATCATGTCGTGCGCACCATCTCACCAGCGCTTGCTCGCGGCAACTGGGTCATTTCGGACCGCTTTCTCGATTCAACACTGGCCTATCAGGGGTACGGCCAGGGTGTCAATCTCGACGCGCTCAAACGATTGAGTGAATTGTCTGCCGGGTCTACTAAACCAGACCTTACCTTAATCTTGGATCTCTCCGTCGCCGACGGCTTCTCGCGCACCGAACAGCGCAACGGCACGACGAGTCGCTACGAAAAAATGGACCGCAACATACACGAACGCATCCGCAAAGGGTTTCTCAGTATCGCTGGCACAGAGAAATCGCGCTGCCGAGTGATAGACGCCTCGGGCGATGCCAACGCTGTTCACCGTGCCGTTTGGGGCATAGTGCTTACGCAATTTTCGGACGATATCGGACGCCCGAATTGAAATGGTGTGCAACTCGAATATCAGCACGTTTTCGCCAGTACCTCTGAGTTCGCGGAAAAATCCGATTTTGCTTGGCCATGAGCCAGCAGTGCATGTCCTTCTAGATTCGTGGAATTCCGGTCGATTACATCACGCATGGTTGCTATCTGGTCCACGCGGCATCGGAAAGGCAACTCTTGCCTTTCGCTTCGCCCGTTTTGCACTTGCCGGTGGGCCGGCCGCGGGGAACTCCGAGGCTTTGCTTTACATTTCCCCGGACGATCCGGTATTCCGTCGAGTAGCCTCCGGCGGCCACGCAGATTTGATGACTCTCGAGCGTGGCATAAACGAGAAAACAGGTCGGCCGCGCTCTGAAATCATCATCGACGATGTAAGGCGCGTCGCCCGCCTGGTATCTTTGACACCAGGAGAAGGGCAATGGCGTATTGTGATTGTCGATGGTGCGGAAGACATGAACCGCAGCGCCGCCAACGCAATTCTCAAGCATCTCGAGGAACCACCACCGCAAACGCTTTTTCTGTTGATCAGCCATGCGCCAGCGAGCCTTCTACCGACTGTGCGCTCACGCTGCCGCGTGCTATCGATGCGGCCAATCCCGGACGGAGTACTGAATTGTCTAATTACCGAACGGCTTGCACCGGAACTTAACGCTGAGGAACGAAATTTTTTGACCGCCCTCTCGGAAGGCAGCCCGGGCCGGGCCCTGGCACTAGCGGAGCAGGGGGGTGTCGCGCTGTTCAAAACACTGCTCGATATTCTAGAAAACCTACCCGATCTTGATATCCGAGCGGTCCATGGTCTTGGTGACAAAGTTGCGCGAAAGGACGGCGCTGATGCCTTTCGCACGCTTGCCGGTCTTTTGGTTTGGTGGCTCAATGACCTGGTTTGCGATGGTGCGAAATCGAGACCGTCGCGTGCGATATCTGAGCGCGAGGCGGCCTTGCGCCAGCGTTTGCTGGAGAAGGGCGATCTTGAACATTGGGCTAAGGTATGGGAAAAACTTAGCCACTTATTTGCCCGCGCCGAAGCCGTCAATCTCGAGCCAAAACAGGTGATATTGAACGCTTTTACCGTATTGCAGCAGGCGGCAGCGGATTGATTACGTAGGCCGAGGAGCGAGCGCACAGTGGGAAAACCCGCCTACTACCTCACCACGCCGATTTATTACGTCAATGATTCGCCGCACATTGGGCATGCCTATACTTCGTTGGCCTGCGATGTGCTAGCGCGCTTTCAGCGGCGCGACGGACATCGGGTGATGTTTCTTACCGGCACAGATGAACATGGCCAAAAGGTCGAGAAATCTGCCGCAGCGGACGGGCGACCGCCCAAGGAATTTGTTGATGAGGTGTCCGAGCGCTTTCGCGACCTCACTCAGTTGATGAACTACAGCAACGACGATTTCATCCGCACCACGGAGCCTCGACATATTCGCTCCTGTCAAGAATTGTGGCACCGCATCGCCTCCAACAAGTCGCCGAAAGGCCGGAAAAATATTTATCTCGACACCTATGGCGGCTGGTATTCGGTACGCGACGAAGCCTTTTACGCTGAATCGGAACTGACCAAAGACAAAGAAGGTGGAAAGCTCGCACCGACCGGCGCGCCGGTCGAGTGGGTTGAGGAACCGAGCTACTTCTTCCGCCTCGACGACTGGCGCGAAAAACTGCTCGACTACTACGGCCCGGTAGGCAGCAAGGTGGTGTCGCCGGAAAGTCGACGCAACGAGGTAATTAGCTTCGTAGAGGGCGAACTTTTTGACCTCTCTATATCGCGCACTAGCTTCTCCTGGGGCGTACCGGTGCCGGATGACAACGCGCATATCATGTATGTCTGGCTCGACGCGCTGACAAATTACATTACAGCGACCGGCTTTCCAGATGAAAATTGCGAAACTTACAAGACCTTCTGGCCAGCTAACCTACATATGGTTGGCAAGGATATCCTTCGGTTTCACGCTGTCTATTGGCCGGCCTTTCTTATGGCCGCTGGGCTTGAGCCGCCAAAGCGGGTGTTCGCCCATGGCTGGTGGACCAATGAAGGTGAAAAAATTTCTAAATCACTCGGCAACGTGATCCAACCAGCAGCGATTGTTGAACGCTACGGCCTCGATCAGGTGCGGTACTTCCTGCTGCGCGAGGTGCCGTTCGGTAATGATGGAGACTTTTCTCACCGCGCCATAGTCGGACGGATCAATAGTGAGCTGGCAAACGATTTCGGCAATCTTGCCCAGCGGGTGCTGTCGATGATTGCTAAGAACTGCGCCGGGGAGGTGCCCGAGCCAGGTAAATTTACCAATGCAGATATGACGTTGCTCAACAACGCACACGGACTTATCGATCCAGTTAGGGTAGAGATTACCGAAAACCATGCGTTCCACGAAGCGCTCAGTAAAATCTGGGTAGTAGTTCGTGCCGCTAATAGCTATATCGCCGGGCAGGAGCCCTGGGCGCTGAGAAAGACCGATCCGGAACGCATGGCGACCGTTCTGTATGTAGCGGCGGAATCGATCCGCCACCTTGCCCTTCTGGTGACACCCTATATGCCTGATTCCTGTAGCAAGATGCTCGATCAGCTCGGTGTCGCAACCGAAGCACGCGAATTTTCCGCCCTTGGTAAAGATGGTGCTCTCGTCCCGGGCAGCAAGCTGCCGCCTCCCAGCGCCATCTTCCCGCGTTTTATGGACGATGCGACAGAAGACGGCGGTGGAACAGGGCACTCCACTCGATGATGCTGGTCGACAGCCACTGCCATCTGGACTTCGAAAATTTCGACGCTGATCGCGACGCTGTATTGGCGCGCGGGCTCAATGCCGGGGTCGGCACGATGCAGACCATTTGCACCCGGCTAAGCAAATTCGAACAGGTTCTCAGCCTCGCTGATGCGCATGCAAATATATGGTGCTCGGTCGGCATTCATCCCCACCATGTTGCCGAGGAGGAAGAATTTACCACGACGGACTTGCTGGCACGCGCCGAACGCCACGAAAAAGTCATAGGCATTGGCGAGACTGGGCTCGACTTCTATTACGATACCAGCCCACGCGACCAGCAAGAGAGCGCCTTTCGCAAGCATATTGCTGCGGCGCGCGTGAGTGGCTTACCGCTCATCGTTCATACTCGAAATGCCGACCGAGAAACCTGTGATATTCTCCGCGAGGAGGCGGAGAAGGGGACCTATCCCGGCGTCATCCACTGCTTTAGCGTCGGTCGCGAGTTGGCAGAGACTGCGTTGGAACTAGGCTTCTATATTTCCCTTTCAGGTATAGTGACCTTCAAGAATTCTGAGGCTTTGCGCAAAATCGCCCGAGACATCCCGATAAATCGCCTACTGGTCGAAACAGATGCACCTTACCTTGCACCGGTGCCTCATCGTGGCAAACGCAACGAGCCAGCCTTCGTTCGGGATACGGCCCAATTCGTCGCTGAGTTGACCGGGGTTTCATTTGCAGATTTGGCCGCCAGAAGCACCGAAAACTTTTTCAGGCTTTTTTCTCGCTCTAGCCCCGAGCTAACAGATAAGTCATGAATATTACGATACTCGGATGCGGCACTTCATCGGGCGTTCCATTGCTTGGCTGCGAATGTGCAGTATGCAGTTCGAATTTTCCCAAAAACAAACGCCGACGCGTATCGATTCTGATCGAACAAGGAGATACGCAGCTTCTCGTGGATACCTCGCCCGATTTGCGTGCTCAACTACTAGATGAACAAATTACCCACCTGGACGGTGTAATTCTGACTCATGCACATGCCGATCACCTCCACGGAATCGACGATTTACGCTCGGTCAATTTCAATATGGAACGTCCAATCGACCTGTGGGGCAGCGTGAAAACTCTGGAAACAGCGCAAAGTCGCTTCAATTACGCTTTCCAAACCATCGACACGGGAAAAAAGATACCGTGGAACCGACCAAGCCTGACTGGCCGACCAATGATCCATGGCGAACCTATTGAAATAGGGAACCTAGCAGTATTGCCTTTTGACCAAGTTCACGGGATGTCAATCACCAGTGGCTTGAGAGTTGGTGATGCCGCATATTCAACTGACGTGAAAGAGTTCCCAGAAGAATCGTTTGATATTCTCAAAGGTATTGAGCTGTGGATAGTTGATTGCGTTGGTTTCTACGAGCATCCGACTCACGCTCATCTTGACCTCGCGTTAAAATGGATCGATCGAGTGAAGCCAGACCGGGCAGTCCTAACTCATATGTCACACCAGTTCGACTATGAAAATTTAAAAGCGCAACTGCCAAGGGGAGTGGAACCTGCATATGATGGCATGCGTCTTTCATTGTGATGCAATGCATTAAAGAAAAAATCATGAATTATGTCGTTACAATAGATAGTTATCACTAATTATTGATTTAATTTAAACATAGGAATTTTCCATAATATATATTATGCGCATTAGGAAATTCACACATTGAGTACAAATATCGACAGATTATTGGACATCATGGCCCGCCTCCGGGATCCCGATTGGGGTTGTCCCTGGGATATTGAGCAGAATTTCGAAACCATCGCTCCCTACACTATAGAAGAAGCATATGAAGTCGCCCAAGCGATACAAGACTCCGATATGGATGGTTTGCGCGATGAGTTAGGCGACTTGCTGCTTCAGGTCGTTTACCACGCCAAAATGGCTGAAGAATCAGGTTTGTTTGATTTCAACGACGTCGTCGGAAGCATTGCTGAAAAAATGATACGACGCCATCCTAATGTTTTTTCTAACTCAAATATTGGCAATGCGGATCAACAAACAGCAGCCTGGGAAACACAGAAAGCTCAAGAACGTTATGTACGAGCAGTAAAAAATGAAACTAAAGTAAGCAGCCTAGACGGCGTTGCGCTCGCTCTACCTGCCCTGTTGCGTGCCGAAAAGCTGCAGAAACGCGCAGCACGTGTTGGATTTGATTGGCGAGTCACAGCACAGGTTGTAGAAAAAATATCGGAGGAACTATCGGAAATCGCTAAAGAAGATAACTTTGAAGACCCATCGGATAGTTTACGTCTTGAGTGCGGGGATTTGCTTTTCGCCTGCGTCAATTTGGTACGACATTTAAATATTGACGCGGAGACCGCGCTACGTGAAGCAAACAACAAATTCGAAAATAGATTTAGGAAGCTTGAGGAGATTCTCGAAAGTAAGAATCAAAAACCCGAAACTATGTCATTGGCTGAATTGGAGAATGTCTGGCAACGGGTGAAAGCCGAGGAAATTTAGACACGTACTATGCCCTAAAACAGAGAAAGAGCCCTTAACGATGTTTGGCTAAGAGCTCTTTCAAAATATTTAACTCAGCAGTTCCTGAAACTACATCCCCATTCCTGGCATTCCACCCATGCAACCCATGCCACCCGTGCCGCCCATAACGGGCATGCCGCCCCCCATACCGGGCATGCCGCCGCCCATACCGGGGGGCATGCCGCCGCCCATACCACCATGCATAGCATCGGCACCAGCGGGCATATCTGGAAGCGGAAGATCACTGGGTATTTCAACGATCATCGCTTCGGCCGTAATCATTAGTCCGGCGACGGATGCTGCATCTTCAAGCGCGGTGCGTACGACCTTGGCAGAATCGATTATACCGGCTTTCATCATATCGCAGAGTTTTTCGTTCTGAGCGTCGTAACCCTGATTAGAAGCCTTGCCTTCCATCAGTTTACCAACCACCAATTCGGCGTTTCCTCCGGCATTCGCAACTATCGCCTTGGCCGCCCCCGGCAGACTATTGCGAACCACTCGGATGCCAAAATCCTGCGCCTCATTTTCGCCTTTTAGCTTGGCGAGTGCCTTTTCGGCATTGAGCAATGCGACACCGCCACCGGGTACGATACCCTCCTCCACCGCACAGCGCGTGGCGTTTAAAGCGTCGTCCATCAAATCTTTACGATCCTTCACCTCAACTTCGCTACCGCCACCGACTTTCAGTACAGCCACGCCACCGACTAACTTGGCCAGGCGTTCCTGGATACGCTCCTGCTCATATTCGGAATCTTCTTCTGCGAGCATGTTCCGGAGCTGCCGGCAGCGCCCATCTATATCTTTTTTCTTGCCCTTACCGCCAACGATCATGGTTTCTCCGCTGCTAACTTCGACCCTAGCCGCTTGACCAAGATCGGCAAGAGTGAGGTTCTCGAGTTTGTTGCCGCGATCCTCCTGTACAAGCACGCCCCCGGTGAGAATAGCAATATCGTCTAAGATTGAGCGCCGACGATCGCCAAACAGCGGTGCCTTTACAGCAACGACATTTAGACCGCCACGCAGCTTATTAGCGACCAGGCTACTGAGAGCCTCGCCTTCTACATCCTCGGCGATAATTAGCAGCGGCCGACTAGATTCGACCACCTTCTCCAAGATCGAAACCATATCGGCAAGATTTGAGATCTTCGAATCATGCAAGAGAATATATGGATCGCGCAACTCGGAGATCATCTTCTCCACATTTGTCATGAAGTAAGGCGACAAAAAACCCTTGTCGAACCGCATGCCGTCAACGATTTCGAGCTCACTGTCGAGGGTTGTACCCTCCTCAACAGTGATTACGCCGTCCTGGCCAACCTCCTTCATCGCCGCAGAAATCATCTCGCCGACCATTTCGTCATTGTTGGCCGCGATGCGCGCGACATTGGTGATCTCGTCATGGGTGGATACAGATTTGGCCCGTTTAGCGATATCTGTAATTGCGGCTGAGACTGCCAAATTTACTCCACGTTTCACATCCATCGGATTTAGACCAGCGGTGACGCCTTTCATGCCTTCGCGCAACATAGCGCGGGCCAAAATTGTCGCCGTCGTGGTTCCGTCGCCAGCGACTTCGCCAGTCCGCGCCGCGACACTACGGATCATCTGCGCGCCCAAGTTCTCAAAGCGGTCCGGTAGCTCAATTTCCTTAGCGACCGTAACACCGTCCTTAGTGCTGCGCGGCGTGCCTCCGCCGCGCTCGAAGACAACATTGCGGCCTTTCGGGCCGAGAGTGACTTCAACCGCATCCGCAAGCTTCTCCGCTCCGATGAGCAGCTTATCGCGCGCCTCGCCGGAAAACCGAATGTCTTTTTTAGCCATTTTGCTGCGCCTGCCTTACTGGATTATTCCCATAATGTCGGATTCCTTCATGATGAGCAGTTCCTCACCATCAAGCTTGACCTCTGTACCGGCAAACTTGCTGAACAAAATGCGGTCTCCTTTGGAGACATCCAAGTTGTGGATATTTCCACTCTCGTCCCGCTCACCAGGTCCAACAGAGAGAATTTCACCCTCGGAGGGCTTTTCCTGAGCGGAATCGGGGATGATGATTCCGCCAGCGGTTTTTTCATCCACGTTAAGGCGACGGACCAAAACGCGATCAGATAACGGTTTGATATTCATAGTTTATCTCCCACCTTGGTTGCGAGGCGAGAGCCTCCAACGCTAATTGATTCATACTACCGGCACGGTTGATTGGCACTCCGCACCGATGAGTGCTAGTGGCTATATAGGGACCCATGCCATGCCCTGTCAACCAGCACGTGGCCTACCCAGCAGCAAAGTGAATTTTCTCTTAAGAATGGGACGCTTTAGAGGCGGTGCGAAGGCGGTTTAGGCGATTAATATCCGCTGACGACAGACCGACGCGAAAATGAGAAAAACTATCGTCGTCGACCCGATTAAGGACCTCGCCATGACGGTAAACCCAAGCAATGGTGGCTCCGTCGGCAAGGTCGATTTTCAGCGTAACAATTTTCCGTTCGCGCGATAATTCTCGATCGATCAGTTCGAGCAGTTTCTTTATACCCACACCGCTCAGTGCTGCGACCGCAACTGAGGTGTCACCCTGCCCGACCCATGTGTCAGCTTCCCGGCGCTTCTCCGGCGACAATACGTCGATCTTGTTATGGACTTCTACCAACCCAGCACGAACTTTTTCCTCTAAACCCATATCACTGAGCACGGCATGAACGTCGCGGCGCTGCTCTGCAGTCTGCGGGTGCGAAATGTCCCGAAGATGGAGAATGAGATCAGCCTCAGCGACCTCCTCCAGAGTAGCGCTAAATGCTGCCACCAAGTCGTGCGGGAGATCGGAGACGAAACCCACAGTGTCCGAAATAATAACCTTCCGGCGCGAGGGCAGCACTAAGCCGCGCATGGTCGGATCAAGAGTGGCAAAGACCTGGTCCTTCACCTCAACATCTGCACCTGTCAACCGGTTGAAGAGGGTCGATTTGCCAGCATTGGTGTAGCCGACCAGCGCCACCACTGGATAGGGCACCCGCTGGCGAGCGGAGCGATGAAGCGAACGCGTCCTGGCTACATCTTTTAAATCGCGCTTCAGACGGGAAATGCGCACGCTGATTTGCCGACGGTCAGCTTCAATCTGCGTTTCGCCAGGCCCACCCAGGAAACCAAAACCGCCGCGCTGTCGCTCAAGATGAGTCCACGACCTTACCAGCCGACTGCGCTGATAGGAAAGCGCGGCCAACTCCACCTGCAAATAACCCTCTCGGGTGCGCGCCCGGGCGCCAAATATCTCAAGAATTAGAGCAGTTCGGTCGATTACTTTGCAGGACCATGAACGCTCCAGATTTCGCTGTTGCACCGGTGTTAGGGTGCCATCAACGATGACGATCTCGGCCCCAAACTTCAATACGCTTTCGCCTATTTCCTTGACTTTACCCGATCCGAAAAGTGTCGCGGGCCGGACTCGCGGAAGGGATAAGACTGCGGCATAAACGACAGTCAATCCAATGGCGCCAGCCAAGCCAATTGCTTCTTCCAGGCGGGCCTCACAATCACGCACAGCAATAGTTCCAGGTGCAGCAAATGCCGCCCCACCGCCGGCAACTTTCTTCCTGCGTGAGGTTGGTAAATCCGGATGAATGACGCAGACGGTGGTTTGCTTGCCGCCGAGCGCTGGATCCGCATGGCTAGAGGGAATGAGTGAAATCCCTATTCGTCATCGGCTTCCTTATCTCCGCCGCCTTCGAACAGTTGTATCGGCTGCCCGGGCATGACTGTGGAAATTGCATGTTTATAGACAAGTTGGGAGTGATTGTCGCGACGCAGCAAAATGCAAAAATTATCGAACCAGGAAATCACGCCTTGCAGTTTCACGCCATTCACCAGAAAAATGGTGACCGGCATTTTGAGTCTGCGTACGTGATTGAGAAATACGTCCTGAAGATTTTGGGTTTTATCGCTAGGCATGGTTATTCCCCCGCTTCTTTTCTGCCTTTATTTGGACCCAAATTAGGCAATCGAATCAATTTCTGCGCCCAATATTGGCAAGGACGCCATTTGTCCTTGCTCGGTTGTTTTACTATATGGGTGTTTTCGTCGTCGCGACAAATAATCTGCAACACCAAAAGGCAAACTTTTTCGCGTCAATTTTCTGGGTTATGATTTAAAAAAAACCCCAGGTTACCTGATAATAAACATTAGGTAATTTCGTTAAACAATTATAAAATAACAATTATGTATGGATCACGTAAAGAGAATAATTTGGCCCACAAGTTGTCGCTTGTTGGCAGTATCGGGCTTAGGGACGCACAAGAGTTGTTTTATAACCTCGCCACAACTTTTAGCTCGGCAGCAAAGCGTTATCCAGACAGCGAAACCAGCGTGACCCTTCAACGAGTCTCGAACTGCCTTACATTCATTTAACGGGGACATGGCATGTAGCTCCTTCCCCCGCACGGCTCATACATTCGACCTGGTGTCGCGGCAATATTCGAGATAGAGCCCTCGCAGACGTCGAGTGACGGGGCCGGGCAGACCGTCGCCGATTTCTTTACTGTTGATACCGACGATACCGCGCACGAACGACGTCGTACTGGTGAGAAACACCTCCGGCGCGGCCAGCGCCTCATCGAGAGAAAACTTCCGCTCAAGTACTTTGATGCCATTTAATCGCGCTAGCTCGATCACCGTCGCGCGGGTAATGCCACCAAGTATTTTAGGACCCAATTCCCGGGTCACGATTCGGCCTTCCCTGTCGACGATCCAGGCGTTAGTAGATGACCCCTCGGTGACGAATCCTTCGTCGTCTACTAACCAAGCCTCATAGGCGCCCTTATCCCGTGCCTCCTGTTTGGCCAGCACGTTTGGAAGGAGCGAAACCGACTTAATGTCTCGACGCAGCCAGCGAATATCATCAACGCTAACCACCTGCGCTCCCAAGTCGCTATCAGCGTCAGCTGGCCAGTCGACCGCCCGCGCCGTCATAACCAGGGCTGGTTCGATATCCTCCGGAAACGGGTGATCACGCCGCGCAACGCCACGTGAAACTTGGATGTATAGTATCCCATCCTGCACGCGATTTTGGCGCAGTGTTTCGCGGCATACCAAGGCAAAGGGACCGTCGGCCATTGGCATAGCAATTTGCAATTCGTTAAGCGAGCGTTTCAAGCGAACTAAATGACCATCCTCGTCGATGATCCGACCGCGACATACGGCTGCAACTTCGTACACACCATCGGCGAATTGATAGCCACGATCCTCGACATTTATTTCTGCTTCGCTGTGTGGCATGTAGCTGCCATTGACATAGGCAATTCTCGACATGCTGTCACTCCTCAGAAAAATTCGAGACTGACGGAAAACATTTTTTCAAGTTTTCTGACCGCCGCCGCTGCGGCGAATACGACAACCCGATCGTGAACGGAGATAACGCTGTCGCCGCGCGGAATGATGACCTCGCCGTCACGCAAAATTGCGCCAACAAGAATACCGCTAGGC
>CAZUXZ010000045.1:0-31944 GCA_964624055.1 uncultured Rhizobiaceae bacterium
GAAGGGGGCATGGATATTCAGGGTATCCTCGGCATGGATAGCGATATCCGCAACGGGTTTGACGGTATCAAGGTGAGCTATAAGATCGATGCCGATGCATCCGAGAAGGATATCGAGGCGCTTGTCGCTCAATCTCAGAAAAGGTCGGCGGTCTACGATATCCTGACCAATCCGACTAACATCACGGTCGCAGTCAACAAATAGCGACACACGCTACCTCATTGGGAGCCGGGTCCGTTCGTAGTATCACCACCGTTGTGATCGGCAGTGGCCAGGCGGGATTGGCTTTCAGCCGCTGCTTGACTGCACGCGCGATTGATCATGTAGTGATTGAGCGTGGCGAAGTCGCCAATTCTTGGCGTACCGAGCGCTGGGATTCCCTCCGCCTTCTCACCCCCAATTGGCAAAGCCGGCTGCCTGGCTTCGGCTATGAGGGTAACGATCCGAACGGCTATCGCGACATGGCGGAGATTGTGACTTTTCTAGCGCGCTATGCGGAAGTGATCTCTGCACCGATCAAGCCACACACTAATGTGAGGTCAGTGCGCCAAGAGGAGGGTGGCTATCTCGTGGCGACCAGCGAGGGAGACTGGCACTGCAAGACGCTCGTGATCGCGAGCGGTGCTTGCAATAGAGCGCGGGTGCCAAAAGTTGCTGAAGCTGTGCCGGAGACCATCGATGCATTGAGCTCGATGAATTACCGAAATCCCCAGCAACTCGGTGAAGGGGGTGTTCTCATCGTCGGCGCGTCGGCCACTGGCACGCAATTGGCGGACGAAATTCACCGCACGGGCCGACCGGTGACAATTTCGGTCGGTGAGCATATTCGGGCGCCCCGCTTCTATCGAAGTCGGGATCTTGAATGGTGGATGGATGCCGCGGGTGTACTCGACGAACGCTATGACGAAATGGAAGACATAAACCGTGCCCGCAAGCTGCCTTCGCTCCAGCTTGCCGGCACGCCCGACCGCTCAAACCTCGATCTTAATACACTGACCGATAAGGGCGTGAAATTGGTTGGTCGTTTGGCTGGTATCAGTGACGGCATCGCGCAATTCTCGGGCTCCTTGGCCAATCAATGCGCTCTCTCCGATCTCAAGATAGGGCGCCTGCTCGATACCATCGACGAATGGGCAAGCGAGAACGACCTCAACGGCGAGCTTGAAGCGCCTTATCGAATGGAGCCGACGCGCTACCCAAACGAGCCGCGGGTTCGCCTTAATCTCAGGTCAGGTGAAATCAAAACCATTCTTTGGTGCACAGGCTATTCCCCAGACTATTCCTGGCTAGACGTCCCAGTGCTCGATCACAAGGGAGGTCTCCGCCATGATGGCGGCATAGTTACTGAAGCGCCCGGCATGTATCTCATGGGTACTCAGTTTCTTCGGCGGCGTAAATCGGCGTTGATCGACGGCGTTGGCGACGACGCGCGCGACCTCAGCGCTCACCTCTCGGCCTATCTCGATGGCTAGCAGGTGCGATCCCTTTTCTGGAAGAGATCGTCGTTGTTAATCTCATACGCACCATGACAAAGTGCCGCATTCGCAACTTTCCAATTCTTCCCAATGACCGGGTTGTGCGTATAGAAGACTTGGCGGTGTAAGTTCGCCATAACGGTGCCGCTCGACGCAACACACCACTATCCCCTCTTAACATGGGTGTAATGTAGCGGTCGGCTATTCTACTTCATCTTTCCATAGTTTGGGCGCGCGGGACGGTTTTTCTTGTTAATGAGACAAATTCGGTCCGATCATATTCATCAATGTAGGGACAGCTAGTGTCCATGTTTAAGTTTCCAATTAAACCCCGAGATGGTTGCTTGTCTTAGCGTAATAGAACAATATTTTCAGACCATACCTTGATTGGTCGCGTCGACAGAAAAACACGTGAATGTAAGACAAATGGTGATTAGTGAAGGGTTAATTTCATGAAGCCCTGATTAAATTTACTATCTCATCAACTTTTATTACTTTAGCATAAGCTATCCCAATGCTGACATGCACTGCGTGCTTTATTTCTTCTATAGTCAATCCGCCCGCTGGGAAAGTTTCAGTGCCATCTTCCAAAAAGAAAACATAATAGTCTTTTGTGGCGCCTTCACGTGCTGTTGTTTCACAACACAAATTTGTGCAAGTTCCGCTGATAATGACTGTGTCGATGCCATGAGAGCGCAATATATTATCTAAGTCTGTGGAGCTAAAAGCCCCAGACCGTGGCTTCTCTAAAACAACATCATTTTTATGAACGTCCACATCAGGGTGTAATTCTGCTGTTTCTGAACCCTTCATTAGAAGGCCCTCTTGAACCGCGTCGATCAGTTTTCCCAATGTTCCAATATTGGTGCCATCAGGCCGCGTAACATGTCGGGTGTGTATGACCATTATACCCGCCTCTCGGCACGCACAGATCAAGCTGTTGACGGTAGGAATTAAATCTTTAGCGTTAGGTACCGAGTATGGCCCACCTCCCAAAAAAGCAACTTGCATATCAACGTTAATAAGCGCCATTTTTTTAGGATCTATTACAAAATCTCTCATAATTTTACCCTCTGTCAGAAGTAAACTTTCAGGCCTATTCATCCCTCACCAAAGATTCATTTATGGTATAGGTCTATTAAAATTATACAGATCACTATTTCACTCTACTGAGTGATAATATATTTCTGTTAAGAATTTTACTTACCTAACTTAATTTACCACGATACACAAAATATAGCGATATTCGCGTGCTGTAATATCTGGTGTTACTTGATCGCTATGCGCTTGCCATTTTTTCTCATAACGGCCTCGCATTGCGTGCGGGTAATGGTAAGTTCTTTTTTTAAGGATATGGCTCTCATGAGGACAGATCACCTCTTCGATGGAATCGGGCGTTAGATCGGTGGCGCAGTTTTTTGCACATAGGCATCAGTTTGAGCGCGGTCAACCACGCTCCCACCTCAGGCGCGTTCATGATTGAGTTCCAGAGTACTGTCTTGTCGGTGGCAAACGGATCCGCCTTGGCATAAAGAGCTTTAGCCGTGAAGGATTCGGCCGTCACGAGACGGGGGCCAGGAGGGTATCGTTTGAGGTCTAATCATTCGCTGCCATGGTTGGGGACCGAAATGTATCACTGAAACCTCCGGGTGCGTCTTTTCATTGCGCAGATAGGTGTGGTTCACCCTGCAGGTATTGAGCCTAAGCGCCGTCCAATCAAACCGGCCTGTTACATGTATTGCGAAATGAGCCAATTGCTTCTGGGCAGTTTAGTATTTATGCGGTCTGGCTTGTTTACAGCCGATTGGTGCGCTATCAGTGCGCTATGGATAATAGCCGCGCCAGCGAAGCCGCCGCGCTGCTTTGGCGGAATTGGAGCGATCACAGCCGCATTGATAATCTGCCAGAATCCTGCCTACCGGCAAGCATTGCAGAGGGCTATGCAGCGCAAAAGTCGCTTGTGAAATTAACGGGCTGGCAGCAGGTGGGCTGGAAGGTTGCTGCCACCAGCATCGCCGGGCAGAACCATATAGGAGTCGACGGGCCGCTCGCCGGCTGTCTGCTCTCCGGTAAACTGCACCCGGATGGAGCCGAATTGCCGGCGGAGCATCTACACATGTCGGTGATTGAGTTGGAATTCGCCTTTCGCCTCGGCAAGGATCTGCCCGCGCTTGGACGCGATTACACGGCGGAAGATGTGGTGGCTGCCACAGCGACGCTTCATCTTGGCATTGAAGTACCGGATTCCCGTTTTGATGATTTCACCATCGTCGGCGCGCCTCAACTGATCGCCGACAACGCCTGCACCGAATTTTTCGTGCTTGGCACGGCAGTCCCGGAAAGTTGGCGCGATCTTGATCTTGCGACCCATACCGCGAGCCTCACAATCAACGGTGAAAAGGTAGCGGATGGCATTGGCGCTAATGTGCTAGGTGATCCGCGTTTCGCCCTTGCTTGGCTTGCCAATGATCGCATCGCTCAGGGTGGCGCGCTGCGCGCCGGAGAAATCATCACCACCGGCACCTGCACTGTGCCGGAAAAAATTGCACCAGGTGACGATGTTTTGGCAGATTTCGGGGCGCTCGGCACGATCAGCGTGCGGTTCACAACTTAACCCGGTTTTTTCAGACGTCGGAATTAGTGCTCTGATCGTTTCCGAAAATGATGCCGGGCACATAACGTCAGCCAAGCAATTGTTCGGCGTCGCGCGTAATCAGGTCTTTGTGAACGTTGAAGAAATTAAATTTTATTTTCGCCTCTGAACACCTTGCATCTTATTCGCCAAGCGGCATCACTTCGATGGAATCGTTGCCTTCCTCTGCATGGCGCGGCGACATGGTGATGGCCACAGTAGCACCTGACAAAGTGCGCCCTTCGATTTGGATAGTTGCTACCCGATCGCCCCGAGAGAAGGCCAAAACACTGGATTCAGCCTGTACGCTAGTTATCAAACGCCAGCCGAAAAGCTGCATGTCTTGATGGTAAAGTGCAAAGGCGTCGGCTGACGATTCGCTTACGTTAAACACCAGCCGCCCGGTCCAATTATTCTCTCCGCCGAGCACCAGGCTGCGCCCACTGTCAAGTCGCGCCCCTTCCGGGATCGGCACATCCGAAATTGGCTGGAAAGCAGCGTTGGTCTCCCCCTCGGCCATCAATGGCGCGGAGCTGACCGCAAGTTCGGGACCGCGTTCGCAGGCCGCCAGTGCCAGCATCGCTATTGCGATGAAGAGTATCGGAAACCGTGCTATCATTTGCCATAGCGTACCATTCTCCAGCGCAAAGCCAAAGACGATTACACGATCAATTCGATATCGCGTAGCACCGCGTCGCTTGTCACTGCGATTTCATTGTCGATCTGGCTACCACAGGACGGGCAATAAAACAGGCGGAAGGTGACCGAATCGTCGATAAAGTCTCTCGGGTCGCCGACCAGCGGATTGGAATCCGAAACCGGGCGATCATCGCGTAGACACATGTCCTTGTAATTCTTGTCGAGCGACCCAAGATCGGCACCACAGTGGGCACAGCCCCAGCGCGCGGTGTCACCGGAGCCATAGACCGCGAGATTGTCTCCGGCAGGAAAAGGTGTTTCGCTTGCATGACTTTCGCCTGGCACATCGCCATTTCCGAGGCGTTCGAGCCGCTTCTTGCGGATTTTGTTGCGGTTCTCCTCGGTTGCCGACACATCTACTTGTTCGTCTGCATCTAGCACTGCGCCGAAAATCTCGCGTGCCGCCTTGGGCGTGAGGTTGAGATGCTCCAGGTCGTGGGCGACCCGTTCGGGGTCGCGTTGCAGTGGATCACCAAAGCCGCCGCCGCCGGACCAGCGCACGGCATACACATCCGACGCGTTCTGCACAAAGTTTTCCTGGCGTAGCTCGAGATGTACGGGTTCGCCCGTCACTTCGGAGCTGTCCTCGATCAACCTGGCCTCCTTCATGCGCTGGAAGATGTCGCTCTCACGGATGAAAGTGTAGGCGTTGGTAGTGGAGGGATAGCCCCCCATCATACCGGTCGAGGTCGGGATGGCGTTACCGGAGGAAAGGGTATCCTGGGTGATGTAATCGGTGTTATGTGGGATGAAGCAGCTTTCCGCGGAGAGGCCGCCCCGGAACTTACCGGCACCCCCCGAATCTGGTAGTTCCTTTCGGTAGAGGAAAAGGAGCGGGAAGAGCTGCTCATTATGTTCGACATTGGGCAACTGGCCGATCGGCGTTCTTGCCTGGCCGCCCGTGTTAATGCCGTCGCCTTGCGCAAACGCGCCAATCGACCCGCCGATCGGGTCGATGAGCAGATAGCCGTAACGCTCGCCCCATTGGTCTATGCCACGGAAGATAGTGGTAGGCCATTGGCTGGTACCGCCAATGCCCATGATGTCCTGGCGCAACTCTTCGTCGGAATATAGCATTTTGGAGATGATGTTGTAGGCTGGGTAGAGCGAGATCTCCATCGACTGCGTTGGCGCGGTGGAGACCGATGCTGGGAAATTGGCGCAGTTAAGCGTGCCGGGGACAGGGTCAAACTCGATATGGCGTAACGCGCCACCGACCGCGAAATATTGATCCCAGCTCAAGAGCTCGTTGATTGCTACCATCACCGAGCCACGCCAGCCAGAATAGGTCGCGTTCATGGCGCCGTCCTGCGGCGCGGTGCCCTCATTATCGAAAATCAACTTGTCACCCTTCTTGGTGAGCGTGATTTGCACTCGGTGCGTGCGCCGGTCGCCAGGGCGGCAGGCCTCGACATAGGTGCGGTCGCGCCACACGCCGTCGGGAACTTTCTTGAGTTTAGAAAGGAAGGCAGCTTCGGAATTGTCGATCACCTTTTTCATTACGCTCTTTACGGTCTTGGCGCCGTAACGCTCGATCAGTGTTTTGATACGTGCCTTAGCGGTCATATTACCTGCGAGTTGGGCTCGGAAATCGAGCGCTACCATTTCCGGCTTGCGCGACGAGCGGAGATAAAGCGCCTCGATGTCCTTTCGGACCACATCGTTCTCAACGATTTTCACTGGCGGGATAAGTATACCCTCGTCGAACGCGCTCTCTGCCGCTGGACAGAAGCTCCCTGGTGTGATGCCGCCGATATCGTATTGATGGAGGCAATTGGTGATCCAGCAAAATAACTCGTCACCATGAAACACCGTGCAGATCAGCATCACGTCCATTTGATGTGCCGCGCCAACCCAAGGGTCGTTGGCGAGAAACATATCGCCAGGCTCGATACCCGGATTGTCCGAGCGGTATTCGAGAATCCATTTAACCTGGGTGTCGGTGACACCAGACATATACTGCATATAGGGGCCGAAATAGACGAATTCGGCATCCTCAGTGAGAATCGAGGGATTTAGGTCGAGAGCAAACATAGCGACCGGCGAACCGGAAATGCGCTGGATCGTCGCGCCATGCTCTTCATTGATGTTCCACAGATTGTGGCGGATGACTTCATAGGTAACAGGATCGACAGTTTCGTCCCAATCGCGGTGCAGTTTGAGGCTTGGCGAAATGTTAAGGTTCTTCGGCGGCACATAGGGATTATCGATGCCGTCGAATGCGGTGTCAGTGATTTGGCTGATGCGTGGCATGATTGGTCCCTATTTCGCTGCTTCGAGCGTGAGCTCGAAATTTCCGAACGCGTCAACCGCTAGGGTTTGCCCCGGATGAACCACGACGGTGGTGTCCGCCGTTTCGACGATTGCTGGGCCGGGCAGACTGTTGCCAGGGACTAGCTTTTCGCCCTCGAACACTTGGGTCTTGATAGTCTCGCCGGTTTCATTCCAGAAGACCGAGCGCGCTGGTCTCGACGCGGCACCCTCGATGGTGGCAGTCATGTTCTTGATCCGCATTAGGCGCGGCTTGGCGGTATCTGCCGCCGCGCGGCAGCGGAAGGTGACAATTTCTAGGCGTGCGCCGGGCAGCGAGGCGCCCTGACCATATTGGCGTTCATATTGCGCGACGAAGGCGTTGTGCAGACTCGGCAAATCGGCCTCCGCCAAGGTCGATCCCGAGATCTCAACCTCGACTTCGTTGATCTGACCCTTATGGCGCATATCGAGGGAGAAGCGAAGATGCTGGCGGTCCGGCCGGATTTCGTCCGCCGTCAATTCCGACTTAGCGTGACCCTCCAATTCGCTGAGCACGACGTTCAACTCGCCAACATCAAAGGGCGAGCGCATCATGTTGACCCGCTCATGGACGTGGAGAACGTCCGCCGCCGCCGCGCCAAAGGCGCACCAGACCGAGGCAGTCTCGCGCTGTGGTATGACGACCTTGGAGACACCAAGCTCTTTGGCGAACACACCGGCATGAACCGGACCGGCGCCACCGAAAGCGAACAGCACGAAATCACGCGGGTCAAATCCTTTCTGGATTGTAACCTTGCGAATGAGATCAGCCATCTGGAATTCAGCAATCTTGACGATGCCGGCGGCGGCCTCAAGCAGGTTGAGATTGAGGGGGTCGGCAATTTTTTTGATCGCCGCTTCCGCTGCCGCGAGGTCGAGGGTGAGGGAGCCGCCAGCAAAATTTTCCGCATCGAGATAGCCGAGCAGCAGATCCGCGTCGGTTACCGTCGCAACATCCCCGCCACGCCCATAACAGGCGGGGCCCGGTGCCGCGCCGGCGCTTTCCGGGCCGACACGCAGCATGCCTGAGGTTTCATCGATCCAGGCTTTGGAGCCGCCACCCGCGCCAATGGTCTGAATATCAACTTTGGAGAGGTAATAGGCGTATTGATGCACCAAACTAGTGTAAGAAAAGGCCGGCTTGCCATCATGGATAACGCCGACATCGAAGGAGGTGCCGCCCATATCAGTGGTGATGATATTATCATAACCCATTAGCCCACCTGCATATTGCGAGCCGGTGACGCCGGCTACGGGTCCTGAATCGAGGGTCAGAAGGGGGGCTGCCATGGCGCGATCAACCGAAATGGTGCCGCCGGCGCATTGCGTGATCTGTAGCGGCTGATGGTAGCCGAGATCTTTCACATCGCTCGCCACTCCGGCGATATAGCCGGTGGTAAGCGGGCCGATGTAGGCGTTGAGCGCGACTGCGGCGGTACGCTCATACTCGCCCCATTTTGGCACCAGCTCGTGTGAGGTGGTGACGAACATGCCGGGCGCGATATCGGCGATCATTTCCTTCAACCGCATTTCATGATGCGGTGCGAGAAACGACCAGAGGAAGCAGACGGCGATGGCTTCAACGTCTTTTTCCAGAAGGCGGCGGATAGCGGCCTCAGCCTCTTCTTCGTTAAGCTTGACGATCACTTTGCCAAAGCAGTCGACGCGCTCCGAGACACCTTCGATTAGCCGCTTGGGAATGATAGGGTCCGGCTTCTTGCTTTCCGGGATATGCACCACCAAGCGAATCTCGTTACCGGTGAGGCCGCGCGAACCGCGCATGATGTGGATTACGTCGTTATGACCGCGCGTGGTGATCAGTCCGACTTTGGCGCCGCGCTTCTGGATGATAGCGTTGGTACCAACTGTGGTGCCATGGCTAAGCATGGTAATTTCGGAACAGAGCTCATCCAATTCCAGACCCAATTTGCCGCCGGCAGCTTTCAAAGCATCCTGTACACCGCGGGCAAAATCATGCGGGGTAGACGGGGACTTGGCCGTTGTGACGGCACCCTCACCGTCCACGATCACGCAATCGGTAAATGTGCCACCGATATCGATTCCGCAAAGATAACCTGTCATGCGGCACCTCTTTCGCTCTGACATAAAAAAACGCGAGGCCACTAATGGCGGCGGCGAATTTTTGCCGCATGACACCGTGCTTGTCGAGCGCGGAAAATAATAATTCAAGTGTTTGCGTGGACATGGTCTAGCCTGGACACTAGATTGGGGCGAAATTTGCTGACTTGGGCCCTAGAAATGGTCGAAGCGGCTGGGGAAATGGTCAAGCGATCGCTAGCTTTTTGCTGCGGACGTTTTTTTTTGGAAGGGGATAACGTCAATGAACGAAAGTACGGGCCCAGCGGTTAGAGTAGCTTGTGATGTGGGTGGAACGTTTACTGACGTTTGTGTGCTCCATGAAGCCACTGGAAATATTCATGTTGCCAAATCACCGACTACGCCCGACCCCATCGATGGTGTGCTGGCGGGTATTTCGGCGGCGGGCGTCGATTTGAAAGATGTGGTGCTCTTTTCGCACGGCACGACCCTCTCCACCAACGCACTGATTACGCGCAACTTCCCCCCAGCGATTATGGTTACCACCAAGGGCTTCCGCGATGTTATCGAGATTCGTCGCGGAACGCGCGATGATCTGTGGGACACCTATAAGGAAATGGCCCCACCTTATATCCCACGCCGCAACCGTTTGGTGGTCAGCGAACGCATTGATTATGCCGGCAAGGTCTTGGAACCGGTCGACGAGAAAGAGGCGCGGGAGGTAGCACGTATCATCCGAAAGCGGGGCGTTAACACCATTGCTGTTTGCTTCGCTAATGCGTTCGCTAGCCCCGTCAATGAAGAGCGCATGCGTGATATTCTCATGGAAGAGCTTCCGGAGGCGAATATCTCGCTCTCAAGCGAAATCATGCCGGAAATCTTTGAACATGAGCGCTTCTCTACCACTGTCGCTAATGCGGTGCTCGCCCCTGTTGTCGGCGAATACACGACCCGCTTAGAAGAGCGAATGGCAGAGGGCGGCTACAAGGAAGATGTACTGCTGCTCCATTCTGGTGGCGGCATGATGACCGGAAAGGGCGCGGCAAAATTTCCTGCCCGGCTGGCCGCTTCCGGTATTGCGGCGGGCGCTATTGCCAGCCGCTTCGTCGCCGAGCGTGCCGGATACGAGAATTCCATTAGCCTTGATATGGGGGGCACCAGTACGGATGTCTCCTTGTGTGATCGGGGCAATCTGCGCGTCACCACGGATTGGTATATCCAATATGGCTATCCAATCTGTTTTCCAAGCATTGAGGTGCTGACCATCGGCGCCGGGGGTGGGTCGCTGGCCTGGATTGACGAGGCAAATTCTCTACGCAACGGTCCGCAATCCGCCGGCTCCACCCCGGGACCGGCCTGCTATGGCCGAGGCGGCACGGAGCCAACTAATTGTGACGCTAATGTGGTGCTGGGCCGCCTGAGTGACCGTCTCGCTGGTGGAGCTGTAACGCTCGATAAATCGCTTTCCGCCGAGGCGATCAACCGTGTGGTTGCTAAGCCTCTCGGCCTCTCTCTGCAAGAGGCGGCGGTATCCATACTTAAAGTTGCAAACGCCAATATGGCCGATGCTGTCCGCCTGGTGTCGATCCGCCGCGGCTACGATCCGCGCGACTTTGCTTTGGTGACTTTCGGCGGCGCTGGACCACTGCATGGCGTAGCGCTCGCGCGCGATCTCTCGATCCCAACCGTGCTGGTGCCGCCGGCACCTGGGGTGACCTCCGCGCTGGGTTGCCTATTGGTCGATATCAAGCACGATATCTCGCGCATGTATCTGCGTGCGCTCGAAGATGTGGATATGGCGGAAGTCGACACCGCTTTCCGGGAGCTGGAAGCTGAGGGCCGCGAGCATCTTTCCCATGAAGGGGTGACTGAAGACCGCATGTCCTTCCAGCGCCATGTCGATATGCGCTATCTTGGTCAGTGGCGAGCCATGTCTATCGAGGTCGGCGAAAACATTACCTCGCTTGACGAGGCGGCTGCGTCGTTTCACGAGGAACATGGCCGTGAGCACAATTATTCCCGCCCCGATGCGCCGGTAGAGGTCTACCGCCTTACCGTCACCGCCACCGGCGAAACGCCGAAAGCGGAATTTGCCGAGCATGATCTGGACAGGACAGCACCCGAGCTCGATTCAGAGCGCGATGTAGTATTCGACGAGCTACCGGAGCCAATCAAAACGCCGGTTTATGATCGGGATAAATTGAAGGCCGGCGCCGTGGTGGAAGGGCCGGCGATCATCGAACAACTAGATTCGACCATTCTTGTTCCACCTGGACTGAAGGCGGAGGTCGATCCCTCACTGACCATTGTCATCGACGTGCCCTTGGCGCAAAGCTGAAGAGAAGGAGAAGAGGACCGTGAGTACAAATAAAGAAGGCTATACCCTCGATCCGGTTACCTTCGAGGTTCTAAAAAATGCCTATGTCAATATCGTCGATCAAATGGCGGAGCAGATCTTCCGGACATGCTATTCCTTCGTTATCTGGTCGCGTGACTTCTCCTCCGCAATTTGCGACACGGAAGGCAATACGGTCATGCAGGGAAGCGGCGATATAGCAGCCCATGTTGGAACGCTGCATTACACCGCCCAGGCCGTGATCAACAAGTTTGGCGACGATGTGCATCCCGGAGATACCTTCGTCGTCAACGACGTCTACCAGGGTGGCACCCATTTCAACGATACCCGCATCGTGCGCCCGATCTTCTATAAGGATATCCATCTCGGTTTTGCCCAGGCGAACGGCCACTGGGCCGATGTCGGCGGCGCGGTGCCGGGCTCATTCAACGTGAACGCGCTCGATCACATGGCCGAGGGTCTTCGCATCACGCCGGTTCGGGTATATAGCAAGGGTGTCTATCTCTCTGATGTAGCTGAGCTCATTGCCAACAACACCCGCGCACCGGACGATATCATCGGCGATCTACAAGCCCAGGCAGAAGCGTGCAATCTGGCGGAAAAAGAAATCTGCCGTCTTTGTGACAAATACGGCGTCGAGGTAATCCAGACCTCGTTCCAAGAGGTGCAGGACTATGTCGAGACCCTTACCCGCCAACGGATCGCCAAGCTGCCCGATGGCGTGTGGAAGACGGAAGACTATATTGACGTTGATCCGGTGCAGGGTGAAGGGCTCATTCCGATCCGCATCAAAATGACCATCGACGGCGATTCGGTGCATTATGATCTATCGGATTCGCACCCGAAGACTATTTCAACCTTTCTTAATTGTTGCTATGGCGGCGCTTTCGCAGCGATTGTTGCCGGCACCAAGATGCAGTCGCCAGACATTCCGCTCAATTCCGGTTTCTATAGGGTGGTCACCGTCGATCTCGGCCCGGAGGGTTCGGTGGTCAACGCCGATTGGCCGACTCCGGTCGCAGGATTTTGTTCGGGGCCATTTGAGAAGATCATGAACTCAGTATTTGAGTTATGGGCTGAGATTTTGCCTGAGCGCGCCATGGCGTGTACCTTTAACCTAGAATATCTACTCATCGGGGGGCGCGACGGGCGCAAGGAGGAACGGCCCTATTTCATGTGGTACGACTGGATGGTGGGCGGCTGGGGTGCGCGTAACGGGCGCGACGGTTGGGCCGCTTCCGGGCCGGTGTTCGGCGTACAGCTCGGAACTCAGCCCTTTGAGGGTCAGGAGCGTCTCGCGCCTGTGGTCACCACCGAGCATGAGTTGATCGTCGATTCTGGCGGTCCCGGCTCGTCGCGTGGCGGCATGGGTGTTGAAAAGGGCGTTACCCTGACCGACGCAGAACGCTCCGTGGTTTCCTATTGTTGCGACCGCGAGCGCTCGGTCACCTGGGGGTTGTGGGGTGGCCTGCCGTCGATCCCGCATGGTGTCTGGGTCAATCCGGGGAGCCAGGGCGAGCGTTATCTAGGCTCGCTCTTTTCTGGCGTGCCGGTCGAATCCGGTGACGTTTTGACCCGACCTTCGGCCGGTGGCGGCGGTCTGGGCGACCCGTTAGAGCGCGATATTCATGCCGTGTGCGACGATGTGCGAGAGGGCTATGTATCCATTTCGCGTGCTGAAAAGGATTACGGCGTGATTGTGCGCGAGGTGGATGCGGACCTTGCGGAATATGAGGTTGACGAGGCCAGGACTCAGGCCAAGCGGCAATATATAAGCGAGAAACGTCATCTTTGGCTTGCGGAGGATGCTGAGGTTATTGCGACGAAATACCGTGCCAAGGAGCTTGATGCCCTTGACCTCATTCGCCAATACGGCGTCATCGTTGACTGGGGCAATGGCGAACTATTGAAAAAAACAACGCAGCAGTTCCGCGACATGTTGAAACGACGCACTGCTTCTCACTGGAATGTTTCCGGTGAGGCACGCAACGAGACGCCAACTTTAAGGGTCGCGTAGAGAAAATTCTGCGTGGGTGGAATTGCTAGTAACGTTGAATTCGCTATATGGCGAAAAGATATCACCCGCTCAGTGAGCAGAAGCGGGCTTAGTAGCTGCTCGGGCGCGGTTTCGATTGGGCCTAATAAGAGCGTGGTAAATCCAAGACCCGTTCAGCGATGAAGTTGAGGATCATCTCGCGGCTTACCGGTGCAATGCGAGCGATATAGCTTTCGCGTAAATAGCGCTCGACATGGTATTCGCTCGCGTAACCCATGCCGCCGAGAGTGAGAACGGCGCGCTCACATGCCTTGTGAGCCGCCTCGGCGGCAAGATATTTACCGGCATTGGCCTCGGCTCCGCAGGCTTCACCCGAGTCATAGAGGCGGGCTGCCTTGAACACCATCAAATCCGCCGCCTCCAGCTCCGCCCAGGCTTCGGCGAGGGGGTGCTGGATTGCCTGATTTTGTCCGATTGGTCGGCCGAACACTTCACGCCCGCGGGCGTAATCAACAGCCTTGGCGAGGGCTGCGCGGCCCAGCCCGACCGCTTCTGCGCCTATTAATATGCGTTCCGGGTTTAGACCGTCGAGTAGGCAGCGGAAACCCTTGCCTTCCTCACCGATCAGATCCTCGCGCGGGATTTTCAGGCTGTCGATGAAGAGCGCGTTGGAATCAACCGCTTTCCGCCCCATCTTCGCAATTTCCCGGATTTCGACATGGGCCCGATCGAGGTCGGTGTAGAACAGGGAGAGGCCGTCGGTGCTCTTGGCATTGGTGTCCTTCGATTGGGTGCGGGCGAGCAGCATAATTTTGGTGGCGCGCTGGGCGTTTGACGTCCAAAGCTTCTGGCCTTGCACCACATAATGGCTACCGTTCCAGTCGGCGCGAGTCTCTATCGAGCCAGTATCAAGGCCTGCATTGGGCTCAGTAACGCCGAAGCAGGTGCGGTCGCGACCTTGGATCAGCGGCGGCAGAAAGCGCGCCTGCTGTTCGGGCGTGCCGTATTTCACGATCGGATGGGGGCCAAAAATATTTATATGCACCGAGGATGCGGCGGCGAACCCGCCCCCCGACTGGGCGATGCGGCGCATCATGAGAGCTGCATCGGTCACGCCGAGGCCGGCGCCACCATGGTCCTTTGGCATAGCTATGCCGAGCCAGCCGCCGTCAGCGATGGCGGTGACGAACTCCTCCGGATAGTCACCGTCTCTATCCCGAGCCAGCCAGTAACTGTCCCCGAAATCGGCGCAGATACGTGAAATGGTCTCGTCGAGAGCTCGCTGGTCGATTGTGAGAGAACCTATCATGGCCTGCTTTATAGCAGATGACTACGCGCTTGTTATGCGGTTGTCTCCAAAATGCAAAAAGCATCCCAACACAGTGATAGAGCCCCCTAATTAATGGAGGCAGGCTTTTGTATCCAGTTAAGCTATTGAACTATAACCATAAAGTATAGTTCGCGCATTGGCAGGTTTTCTTTCTTGTGCCGAACCCGGCTGTCGGACTAATTTAAATCCTTCTCGGGGGGAGCCCTGTGTGCTGAGAGGTTGGCGGTGCCAACGACCCCGATACCTGATCCGGGTAATGCCGGCGTAGGAACTGGGAGTATGACAAACAGCGAAAATCTCTTTCAGGCCCTCTCTCAGCCCCCTGCCATTCGCCTGTCACGGGCCAGTCTGAGTTATGAGGGTTCTGCTCTTTTCGATGATTTAAGCTTGGAGCTGCCGGCTGGGCGCGTGAGCGTCCTTCTCGGAGCCTCGGGCGTCGGCAAATCGAGCTTGTTGCGCTTGATCGCTGGCGTTGAGTCGGTCGAAGGCGGGGGATCGGTCGAATTCATGGCAAACGGTGATCCGGTCTCCGATCCGGCTGCTGCCACACCTGCGTATATGGCGCAGCAGGACCTGCTGCTACCTTGGCTTGATGCTCTCGGCAATGTAATCCTCGGCCAGCGTTTGCGCAGTGATCCTCCGGACCGTGCCCGAGCCCGCGACCTTCTTTCTAGGGTGGGGCTGGACAACTACGCCGCCGCTCGTCCTGCTGCACTTTCCGGGGGCATGCGTCAGCGCGTTGCACTTGCCCGCACTCTGATGGAGGCACGCACGACGGTGCTGATGGACGAGCCGTTTTCCGCCCTCGACGCTGTCACCCGTCTGCGCCTACAGGAGCTTGCCACCGAGCTCCTAAGCGGGCGTACCATTCTGCTCGTCACCCATGATCCGATGGAGGCGCTCCGTCTCGGCGAATGTATCTTCATCATGTCCGGCCGACCGGCGCAGCTTGTCGAGGTGCCATCGCCCGCCGGAAAAATCCCGCGCGATCCCGCGGACGTTGATTTCCTCGCCCACCATGCTGAACTGCTAAGGCGCCTTGGCGCGGCAGAAGCGGGTTTTTGATGCGCTATCTCCGTCCGCCGATCATTGCTGCCGGCCTTGTACTGCTATGGCAGATTATTGTCTGGCTGACTGGTGCGCCGCATTTCATCCTGCCGGCGCCCGCGGATGTCGCTATTGCTTGGTGGGCCAATCATTTGACGATCCTAGGCCATGCCGGCGTAACCCTGCTGGAGATCGCCCTCGGCCTTTTCTGCGGCACGGCGCTCGGCGTTTCCAGTGCCCTTGTACTCGCCTATTTTCGCCCGGCGCAGCGCTGGCTGCTGCCGGTCCTCGTCGCCAGCCAGGCGGTTCCGGTCTTCGCGCTCGCGCCTATCTTGGTATTGTGGCTGGGCTATGGCATTGCTTCCAAAGTGGCGATGGCGGTGCTGATCATTTATTTCCCGGTCGCTGCCGGCTTCTTTGATGGACTGAGACGCACCGATCCGGGCTGGACCGACCTAGCCCGTACTATGGGCGCGAGCCCCTGGACGATGCTCGTCCATATTCAAATACCTGCGGCGCTCCCAGCGCTCGCTTCAGGTATGCGCGTCGCAACTGCCGTTGCGCCGATCGGCGCGGTGGTCGGCGAATGGGTGGGCGCCAGCGCCGGCCTCGGCTACCTCATGTTGCACGCTAATGGTCGCCTACAAACCGACCTGATGTTCGCTGCTCTTCTCACATTGGCGGTCTTTGCCGTACTAATCTATTTTATCGTGGACAACGCTCTGCGCCGCGCTCTGCCGTGGCAGCCGGACCGATTGACGGCGCGACAAGAGGAGTAACCCCAAATATGATTCGCAAACTTGTGCTTAGGGCGCTGCTGCCAGTCGTCCTCGGCCTTATGCTGGCAGCGCCGCCTGCTAAGGCGGCCGATAAACTCACTCTGCTGCTCGACTGGTTTATTAATCCCGACCATGCGCCGCTTTTCGTCGCTGAGGAGATGGGCTATTTTGCCGAGCGAGGACTTGACGTCCAGATGATCGCGCCGGCCGACCCCAACGATCCGCCCAAGTTGGTGGCTGCTGGCAAGGCCGATATCGCCGTGTCCTATCAGCCGCAGCTTCATGTCCAGATTGCCGCAGGCCTACCGCTCACCCGCTTTGGTACCCTAGTGGCAACGCCTTTGAACACTCTTCTTGTGCTCGAGGATGGACCGGTGAAAACGATAGCGGACCTAAAAGGTCGCAAGGTTGGTTTTTCCGTTGGTGGCTTCGAGGATGCCTTACTGCGCGCCATGCTCGCGCGCCACGGCCTCACCCTCGATGATATTACGTTGGTGAACGTAAATTTCTCCCTCTCGCCGTCGCTGCTAGCGGGCCAGGTTGACGCTGTGATTGGCGCCTACCGCAATTTTGAACTCAACCAGTTGGCAATAGAGGGCTATAAGGGTCGCGCTTTCTATGTCGAGGAAGAAGGCGTGCCGAGCTATGACGAGCTGATCTTGGTCGCCAACCCGGAGCACATGGACCGCGAGGTGCTGCGCCGCTTCCTTGACGCGCTGGAAGACGGCGTGCGCTATCTCGTCAACCACCCAGACGAAAGTTGGAAACTCTTCATCCGCGGACGGGACGAATTGGACGATGAACTTAACCGTCGCGCCTGGCGTGATACTTTGCCCCGCTTTGCGCTACGCCCTGCCGCACTCGACCGCACGCGCTATCTGCGCTTTGCCCAATTCATGCAGCAGCAGGGCTTGATCCCATACGCTCTTTCCATTGAAGAATATGCCACCGTATTAGAATGATCCATGGGCTCTGGCGTTAAAAGGTTCTTTCTTATGATCCGCATCGATTAAAAGTGGTAGGTGAGATCGAGTTGCAGGTAACTGTCCTTGCGCAGCGAGAACTGACTGTCATTCGCATCGACATTGAGGAAAGCGTTACCCTCGAGGCCCAGCGAAAAATTATCGCTGAGGCGTCGGTTGGATTCGATAAAGAGGCTGCGCGTCGATTTGTCGAGGTCCTGCTGGACTCCAAATAGTATATCTGTGCTGGCCTCGTCGTTAAAGGCGAGGCGTGCGGCGACGAAAAGGTCCTCCTCAGTAGCGACGGTGGCGCGTTGATCACGCCCGTCATAGAGAAACTCCACCAGCAGACCGAGATCGATGTCACTCTCATGAATGCCATACCAAGTATATTCGAAGCCGCTGACTAGGGAGAGAAAATCCTCTTCTAGCGAAGCACTGTCGCGCTCGCCCTCGCGCCAAGTGCTTTCGAATTTGAGCAGCCAGGCACCGGTGGTGATCTGGGCATCCACGCCATATTGGCGAATTTGCTCGTAGAGTGGTACCAGAACCACACCGCCGCCAGAATCTAAACCGAGGCTTAAGGTCGGATTTCGGTTGGTGCCATCGAAGATGGAAAGGCCGAAATCAAGTATGTTTATGTTGTGGCTGTAGCGCGCGGCGACGTCGAGATGATGCTGCTGGGCGGCGCTTTCATAGGTGGTTTGCTCACCGTCTATGGGTATCGCACTGCGTAGGCGCCCGGTCCGACCCTGAAAGGTTCGCTTTCGGAAATAGGGTAGCACAAAGGCTTCGAAGGCGCCCAAATTGTTGAGCCAAGTGGCGTGCAGCATGGGTTGGCCGAGTTTCACCTCCTGGTCAGGATTTTCAATTAGGTCGGTCTGATTGATGACATCGACGATGTGGCGTGCTTCGACAACGCCCCAGAATACCTTATCAAAACCGATACGTAGCTCCCACTCACTGTCTTCGAACTCACCGAAAAGAAGGCCGTAGGCTTCGCGCAGGTCCCAATGGGTTCGGCGCGCATCGGCACTGTCATAGCGGAAGAAGGGTTTAAGCAAGAGACCCTGGCCGCCCTCGTTTTCGAAATAGGCCTCCGGTTCGGCGACCATCGATAAGCTCTGTTCACGCTGCCCATCATGGAGGCTGTGTTGAGGGAAGTAGCGCCCCTCAAAGGTGATGAGCCCGGTGAACTCCTGAAATTCTAGATGGTCGTCGGCAGCAGCCGGCGCTGCAAAGCAGAACGCAAGCCCCGCCAACAAGATGGCAAAGGCCGCTAAGCGCATGGTTAGCGCGCCCGCTTCAGGCTGATTTTGGTGAAATCTGTTTCGTCAAGGTCTGCGCCGAAATCATAATTGTTCCAGATCAACCGGGTGTTCTTGCCGGTGAGGTGATTGACCATCAGCATTTCGTCGGCGCGCCAATATTTGTCTAGATATTGTTGGTGGCTGGGGATGATCAGAGTCTTCAGATGGGCATTCTTGCGGTCGTAATACTCGACTTTCCAAATTCGATATTCTTTCTGGTCAACCCAGGAGATTTGACGTTTATACCCCGAATTCTTTCCTATGGGCGCCCGCTCTGATACCCAACAGGTCAATTCGCCGCATGGTTCGTCGCGCAGCCAACGATAGGTGTATTTTTCGAGTTCCTGGCTGGTCATGTCCTCGTAGGCGAATTCGCTGCCCATGAAGGAGCCCGCCTTGTTGGACGATGAAATGCGTTTCACGCGTTTGAGCGCTGGCAGATACAGCCATTGATCGTCATCCTCAACCTTGTGCGAATGGGTGAGCATGGCGGTACCTCTGACGTCGCGCGGCCGATCGAACACGATCAGACTCATATCGCCATCTGCCTCGTTTTCGAGCACACTGATGCGCAAATGGCGCTCGCTTTCCTGCCCGCGCTTGTTACGTAAGACCATGGTCTGGTCGGCGGTGTAATTGCCGAAACCGTTGTCGTGCGCCTGTGCCTCCTGGGCGATGCGAAGTCCCTTCTCCTCCGGGGTTTCGGCAAAGCCAGGAAGCACGCCGAAGGCGAGCACCGTCATGAATGCAAGAGCGAAGAGGTTTATGAGTTTCATGACTTTCTCCGGTCCAGTTTCATGAGAAGAGGAGGTAGGAAAAAGAAATCAGCGGCAAGAGCGATGACGATGGTCATCGCCGTGAGGAGGCCGAGATTCCAATTCACTTCGAAGCCAGATGTTGAGAGCACAATAAAGCCCGCCGTGAGCACTGCCGTCGTGGTCCATAGGGCATGGCCTACCGAGCGGAACGCGAAGCATACGGCCTGTTGTGGGTCTAGTCCGCGTTCGCGCCGGGCGCGGAGATATTTGCTAAGAAAGTGGATCGTATCGTCGACCACAATGCCGAAAGTCACCGCAGTTACCACAGATGCGGCTACACCTACGTTGCCAATCAGATAGCCCCAGAGACCGAAGCTCATTGCCGCCGGGACGAAATTGGGCAATAGGCTGAGAAGTCCGATGGGAAAGCTCTTGAGCGCGACGATCAGGATCAGCGAAATAATCGCCATTGCGATCACCGTTCCTCGTAACATTCCTTCGATATTGCGCTTGGAGATATAGGCAAACATCATCGTTAGACCCGTTGCTTCGCTGATCATCTCCTCCGGCATGTTTTCCCTAAGCCAGGAATTAGCTTTGTCAGCAGAATCGCGCTGTTCCTTGGCCGACATGTCGCGTCCGATCACGGTCATACGCGTCGCCGATTTACTGACATCGATCTGATCGTTAAGGTCGCGCCCGAAGGGCAGCGAAAGCTCATAGAGCAACAGATACTGTGCGGCCAGCTTGCGATCGTCGGGGATTCGATAATAGGCTGGATCGTCGCCATGCATGTTCATGTTTAACCTTTTCATGATGTCGGGAAATGCCGAGACATGAATAATTTTGGGCTGGCTGCGATACCATTCCGCGAAGCGGTCAACTCGGGCGAGATAGTCGGGGTTGTTGATCCCACCCTCTTCACCGGCCGGCAAGGAAAATTCGAATGCCTCGACGCCAGTAAGATTGTTGATGATGTAGTCCGTGTCGCGGCGAAACTCGTAGCGTTCATCGAAATATTTTGTCCAGTTGTCGTTGAGCTCGATCTGGGGCACTCCCGAGGCAAGGCCGACAACGATCGCTGCCATACCGAAGAGAAGGGGTGGGCGCCGGCGCACTACGAATTCGCCGAAATTGTCAAAGAAAGCCTGCTTGCCTTGCGGGCGTGGCTTCACGCGAAGTGGTAGGATGTAGACTAGGGCAGGCACAAAAATAAGGGCATAAAACATTGCGCTGACGACGCCCATCGCCACGAGATTTCCGAGATTATGAAACGGCGGCGCGTCGGAAAAGTTCATGCTCAAGAAACCGATCGCCGTTGTGAGCGTGGTGAGAAACACGGGATGCACGTTGACCCGGAGCGATTCTAGGATTGCTTCGCGCTTGGCAAGACCTGAGCGCATGCCGAGCATGATGGTGGAGATGACATGGACCGAATGGGCGATGGCGACCGTCATAATGATGGTCGGTGCGCCAACATTTCCCGACGATAGTACCATGCCCGACCAACCGGCGGCGCCCATGGCTGTCAACGCGGCGAACACAACCACGAGGAGCGTGGCGATGGTCCCCGTGATTGATCGCAGTAGAAACGCCATCACAACGAAGATTACGCCGATAATGATTGGTCCCAGTGTCGAGAGATCGTCAAATGTGGCGTCGCCGAAGGCGCGACTGGTAATGATGCTCCCGGTGACGTAATAGGCAAGTTCGGGATGTGTATTACGCGCATCCTCGACAATCGCCCTGACTTGGTCCGAAACTTCCTCGACCGCTTTGGCATCGTCATCCGGCATGACAAAGTTGACGAGCACCGCGCTAGTGCGTCCGTCGGCGGCTACCAGTCGGTTGACCAGTTGAATTTCGCCAAGTGCAACTTCCTTAATGCGTACTAGGTCTTTGGCGTTCAAGTTCGCAGGGTTGGACACCAAATCCTCGACGATCAACTCGTCGCCATCGGCCCAGGTGTGAGAGAAATTGGTCAGCGAATCAACGCGCGTCGAATAGGGCAATTGCCAGCTCTCTTCGGTTAGCTTGGCGATCGCGGTCAGTGCTTCAGAGGTAAAGATACCGGGTTCGTCCGAGCCCGGTTTGGGCGAGATTGCGATGAGCACTGTGTTTGCTTCCGTATAGGTCGCTTCCAGCGCTTCGAAGGCGATAAGCTGAGGATTGTCTTCGCTAAAGAAGATTCGACTGTCATTGCTGATGGTGAGATGTCGCCCGCCAGCCGCCATAACGACAACGAACAGCATTGTGAACGCAACAATCGGCCAACGCCAACGCAGCACATTTACGCCGAAGCGTTCGAGACGTGTCTCTACCTTGGCGATATTGGTCAAACTTGCCGCGCTCTTATCCGGGCGGAAGCGCGAAATTGACTATTGAATAGATTCATAATTCTTAAATCATTAGTCTGTGCGGAACTGGGTAGAACTCAAGGTGTGGCGGTTGCCGGCTGCCCACGTAGGCCGTTGACGATCAAGGCGACTAGGGCGCGCGCTTCTGCTTCGAAGTCGGTGTCTCCACTCAGAGCAAGCAGGGGCGGGTATTCGAAGCGAACGATAGCATTGAGCACGGATCGAGTGGTAGTGGCGATGTCGGTGATCTCGAAGGCGCCGCGCTTGACTCCCTCCTCCAGAATACCGGCGACAGTTTTATGGCAGGAATCGAGATGGCCTGCGACTAGATCGCGCCGCTCTTCGCAGAGAAAATCCACCATCTCCTGGATATGTGGCGTATTTTTGAGACTTTCGACAGTGAAGCGGTTGACTGTGAGGACATAGGCTTCGAGTTTCTGCCTGGGGTCTAAGCCCGGCTGAGAGATTGCCGCCCGCACCGCTTGATGCAACGCCTCAAACCAAGCGATGCTGATAGCTGCACCGATATCCGCTTTGCTTTCAAAATAGCGGTAGAGGTTGCCCGCCGACATGCCGCAATCACCGGCGACTTCCGCCATGGTGGTCTTGCGATAGCCGTAATAGCGGAAGCGCTCCGTCGCCGCGTCGAGGATCTGCGCCTGAATATCGCTCGCTGGTTCGCTGGCTGCTTTATTCATTAAAGCCTGGCGTGTAAATATTAACAGATATATTTAATTATAATTTATTATTTGGATAGAACAATCTATATTCGTTGTTCGACGGACAAAATACCGCAGCGAACTTGGTGCGCCGTAAAATCACACGCAAAATCGATCAAGACATGATGGACTATTGGAGCAAGAAGTGCATGCTCGACGAGGATAATCAGATCACTGCAGCGCCCGCTGCTGCGGATTAGTTTTCGCGAGGTTCCTCCCGCCCGTAAAGTCTGAGCTGGCTGCCGTTCCGTCGGAGCCATGCGCGCTCGGATTTCGGTTCGCCGACTAGTTCCGCAACAAGGCGCCAAAATCGCGTGCTATGGTTCATTTCCCTGAGATGAGCGACCTCGTGCGCTACGACATAATCAAGTACACGGGGCGGTGCGAGAATTAGCCGCCAGGAAAATGATAAGTTGCCTTTCGCCGAGCAACTTCCCCAGCGCGTCGCTGTGTCGCGGATGGCTACGCTGCGAACTGGACGGTCGATGCGCCCTGCGAGAGTTTCCGACCGCTTGCCAATTTCGCGCCGCGCCGCGGCGAGCAGCCAGCACCGGACCCGATCGGCGAATTGCGAACCCTCGCCCGGCACCTCAAGCATTCCGCCGATCCGACGCACGCGCTCGGCGCTGTTTAGCGGGCGCCCCAACAGAAGCGACTCGCCCATCAGCGGGAGCACCGTGCCGGCGCGGAACGGTACAGGTGGTGGCAAAGTAGCGAGCCGCTCCTCGATCCAACTCGCCCGCTCATGGGCGAAAGCGAGGCCGTCGCGGATCGCCGCGCGCCTCGGCAAGACCAGCTCCACCTTGCCGCTGGCGTCGTCGATCTTGATCAGAATATGGCGGGCTTTCGCACTACGCCGCAGGGCGAGCGCGATGTCGCTGCCTCCTGGCAGGGCAAGAATACGGATGGGTTCGGCGGGCTGGAGAATCGACATTAATGAGCGAAGTGTGCGCGATTCGCTCGGCCTTGGCCATAGAGCAGATCACGGACCGTCGGAATAGCTTTAGCGATCCTTGGGTTCGTGTGAATCTTATCTGCGAGCGTAATTTGTACCGGATCATGATCGAATCTATCTTTGCCGCCCCAGCGCATGCTATTAGCCCAGCCGGAAAGCCATGTTAACAATCTCCTCACTCACCTACCGCATCGGTGGACAGCCGCTGTTGGAAGGCGCCTCGGCACGCATTGCACGAGGCCGGCGCATCGGCCTGGTCGGGCGTAACGGCAGCGGCAAGACGACGCTGTTGCGTCTAATCTCCGGCCTAATCGAGCCCGATGCGGGCACGCTCGCGCTGGCTAAGGGCGCGATGGTGGCAAGCGTCGCCCAAGAGGCGCCGGGCGGTACCGTGACTCCGATAGAGACCGTGCTCGCTGCCGATGCCGAGCGCCACGCCCTTTTGACCGAGACCGAGAAGACTGAGGATGCCCACCGCATCGCTGAAATCGAGAACCGACTGCATGAAATTGGCGCCCATGCGGCGCCGGCGCGGGCGGCGGCAATCCTTGCAGGGCTTGGCTTTGCGGAGGCCGAGCAGCACCGGCCGATGTCAGATTTCTCCGGCGGTTGGCGCATGCGCGTCGCGCTTGCTGCGGTGCTTTTTGCCGAAGCGGATCTGCTTCTGCTCGACGATCCGACCAACCATCTCGATCTTGAAGCCGCTATGAGGCTGGAAAATCATCTGCGCCACTATCCCCGTACCTTGCTGCTGGTCAGCCATGACCGCTATATCCTCAATTCCGTACCGGACGGCATCATGCATCTGTCGAAACGCGCGCTTAGGCTCTATCCCGGCGGTTATGATGATTTTGCCAGGGTCCATACTGAGCGCCGCGCTGCTGAGGCTGCGACCCTTAAGCGTGCTGAGGCCAAGCGTCGCAAGCTGGAAGGCTTTGTTGCGCGTTTTCGCTATAACGCCAGCAAGGCGCGCCAGGCGCAAAGCCGCCTTAAGGCGCTCGCCCGCTTGAGAGATGCGCCAGCCGCCGCTGAGACCGCCGGCATCGAGATCGATTTCCCCAAGCCGGAAATTCTTGCCCCGCCGCTTATCACTCTCTCCGGCGCACAGGTGGGATATGCCCCCGGAAAACCAGTCTTGAAGGGGCTCGATCTCCGCCTCGATCCGGACGACCGCATCGCCCTTTTGGGCGCTAACGGCAATGGTAAGACGACCTTTGCCAAGCTGCTCGCTGGCGAGCTCACGCCCCTGGCGGGTGAGGTCCGCCGCGCGCCTAAGCTCGCCGTCGGCTATTTCGCCCAGCACCAGATCGATACGCTGGACCCCGGCGAAAGCGCCTTTCAGCAGCTCTCCCGCCTGATGGCGAAGGCGGAGCCGCACCGGGTACGGGCACGCCTCGGTGCCTTTGGCTTTAGCGGCGACAAGGCGGATGTCGTGGTGGAGAATTTATCGGGCGGCGAGAAGGCGCGTCTCAATCTCGCGCTAATCAGCCATGGCGTACCGCAAATCCTCGTGCTCGACGAGCCGACCAACCATCTTGATTTAGAGACCCGCGACGCTCTGGTCCAGGTGTTGAACGACTTCTCCGGCGCGGTGGTGGTGATCAGCCATGACTGGAGCTTGCTGGAGCTGACAGCGGAGCGGTTGTGGCTGGTGAACGACGGCACGGTACAGCCCTATGAGGGCGATCTCGACGATTATCGCCGCCTTGTACTCGGCAGTGGCACCAGTTTGGCGAAAAAGCCACAGCGCGAACAGCCTGCTAAGGGTAAATCTCAGCGTCGCGCTGCAGCCGCCGCGCGGGCCACGCGCTCGCCACTCAAGCGCGCTGCTGAGAGCGCCGAGCATCGTCTCCATGAGGCCGAGCGCGAAAAAGCCAGGATTGAGACCAAGATGGCGGACGGCAGCCTTTACGAACGTGCACCCGAACACCTGGCCGAATTGGGTCGCAAGTTAAACGCGGCAGAGCAGGCTATCTCCCAAGCCGAGGCGGATTGGCTCGAGGCCGAGGAAGCGCTGGAGGCCTTAACGGCGGAGGAGGCCTCAGTCGGGGGATAGAACTTCGCGGGCAAATTTGGGATAGACGTCGGCAATATCGGCGCCCACATCACTGCGGATCAGCTTAAGGGTTTCCGCCGAAGGAGGCCGCGTTTGTGGAACTTCCGGCGGGCAGTCAAAATCGAAGCCAGTGTTTTCGCGGACGCTTCCCACTGTTTCGCCGTCATGGATCGATTGCAGGCGGAAACGGCAGGCCTCTTTATCGAAAGAGAAGATACAGCGTCCGGTCACCAGTGCATAGGGCCCGCCGGGGCGATAGAGGCCAGGCGGGCTAGTGCCTGGCGCGGAAATGAAATCGACCTTTGAGACCATTACCCGGCGGCTATGCTCTGGGCTAAACAGAATTACCCGTGGCACGAGGAAATATAGATAGGCCGAACCATATGAGCCAGCGAAGCGCACATTGAGTTCTGGGTAATTGCCGAGACCGACAAGATTGACATTGGCCTCGCCGTCAATCTGACCGCCACCGAGAAAGAAGGCATCGATTCTCCCCTGGGCTGCGCAATCGAACAGTTCGCGCGCGCCGTCGGTAAAGTCGTTATGGCGGAGGCTGGAAAGTACGCTAACACGGGGTGTGCCGCCCGAGCGCGCCCGGGCAAGTAGTGCCGCAGCACCTGGGATTGGCGAAGATGCCCCGACTGCGACATGGCTGAGCCCGTCCAACATGCGGGCGATCACTTCAATAAGGAGCTCGGTCTTTGTGTATTCTGGCGCGTTCATGCGCCATGCTCAGCGATATAGTCCTGAAAACCATCGGCGTCTGTAGCCTTCTTAGCATAATTGGCGAGATGTTCCCGGTCCGGTTCATATTGACCAGCTACGCCAAGCGGCCAGGCGCCTTTCGGTGCTTCAGCGATGGCGGTAACGTAAAGCGCCGGCAAGGAGCCCCCGGCCAAGGCTTCATCTTCCATGATATCGATATCGCGAATTTCCTCGACGGTCACTAGAGCGCCCTTCGCGGCATGGGCCATGGTGACGAGCTCGCGCCGCCGTCCGAGCCAGATATTGCCGTTGCGATCAGCAAAAGGTGAATGGAAGAGTGCGAAATCTGGTTTGAGGGCGGGCAGCACGACAATGCGGTCACCCTCCTCAAAGGGGTTCTCGCTCTCCTTCCAATCATCGCGTATGCGCATCAAATCACTCCCAATCAGGCCGCGCAGTGGCATGAAGGGCAAGCCCTTTTCGCTTGCCTGAAGGCCGGCATGAATCGCCGGGCAGGTTGAATCACGGATGTCGATCCTGCTGGATTTGACGGCGGCAGTGAATTGCGGTGCCGCGCCGAGCTCACCGAGGCTGACTGCCGCGGTTTCCATAATGGCAACGCAGCCGGCGCCAATCAGCAGATCTGCTTGTATGCCACTTTGTGGTACGGCGAGAATATGGAGATCGCGGGCGCCGCGGCGGATGAGGGCGCGTGTCGCCGCCATGGCGACGAAGGAATAATCGGGCGGTACAGCGATCATTGCACCGTCATGGACTCTCTCTGCTAGCGCATCAATGCTCTCAACCGGGGTCTTGCCAAAAGCCATCGCCTGTACTCCCGGGTCTCTAGAAGTCTTCCTCGTCAAATTGAGCGGCGGCGTATTTGCCGGTCATTATTCTGAGAAAAGCTGCTGACGCATCCGGTAGCAGCTTATGCATATAGAACCGCGCTGTTTTCAGCTTGTTAGCGTAGAAGCGGGCATCACCATTAGCGTTCGCAGCCTTGGCAACGGCTTTTTCTGCCATCAGCGCCCACATGTAGCCAACCGCAACGAGACCAAACATTTTGAGATAATCGGTTGCCACCGCGGCCGCTTCCTCCGGATCACCGAGGCCTTTCTGTGCAATCACGAGAGTCGCCTGCTGCAGTTTTCCGAGAGCTTTGGCAAGTGGCAGGACTATATCCTTGAGCTCTTCGGTTTCTTGATTTGTTTCGATAAATTCCGTCGCCGGATGAAAGAAATGGCGCAAGAGCCGCCCTGTATGGAGGCTGAGTTTGCGACCTACCAAGTCGAGTGCTTGGATGCCGTTGGTGCCTTCATAGAGCTGGGCGATGCGTGCATCGCGCACGAGCTGCTCTATACCGTGCTCTGAGATATAGCCGTGTCCGCCATGTACCTGAACGGCTAGATTGGCTGCCTCGAAACCTCTGTCGGTGAGGAACGCCTTAATGACTGGCGTCATTAGCTGCACAATTTCGTCAGCATCGCGCCGTGTTTCGGCGTCCGGGTGGTGTGTCGAGAGGTCGAGCTGCAGCGCCGTCCAATAGGCTAGCGCGCGAGCGCCTTCGTTATAGGCGCGCGCGGTCAGCAACATATTGCGCACGTCCGGGTGGACAATAATCGGATCCGCTACATCGGCGCTCTTGGTGCCCTTAGTTAGGCTCTTGCCCGAGCGACGTTCCTTGGCATAAGCGGTGGCGGACTGATAGGCCGTCTCACCGAGCGCCAGGCCCTGCATGCCGACACCGAGGCGTGCGCCGTTCATCATGGTGAACATGCAGCGCAGACCTTTGTGAGGATCGCCGATGAGATAACCCTCGGCCTCGTCGAAATTGATCACGCAGGTGGCCGAGCCGTGTATGCCCATCTTCTTCTCTATCGACCCACAGGCCACGCCGTTGCGTGAGCCGACCTCAGCTGCCGTGCCTCGGCCGTTGACGTTAAATTTAGGCACTAGGAAAAGCGAAATTCCGCGCACGCCTTCCGGCGCATCGGGTAGTTTGGCAAGCACCAGATGGATAATATTCTCCGACAAATCGTGTTCGCCGGCAGAAATAAAGATTTTGCTGCCACTGATGGAATACTTGCCTTTGCCGGCCGGTACCGCCTTGGTGCGGATAAGACCGAGATCGGTGCCGCACTGGCTCTCCGTTAGGCACATGGTGCCGCTCCACGAGCCGTCGGCAAGGTGAGGTAGATAGGTTTCCTTGATGTCATCGCTGCCATGGCGCTCAATCAACGACGCGGCGCCGCGCGACAACAGCGGATAGACCCCAAAGGCAATATTGGTCGAACACACCATCTCTTCGATCACAAAGTTCATCAGTGCGGGTAGGCCCTGACCACCATAGTTAGGATCGGAAGAAATCGACTGCCAACCGGCACCGACAAAATCGTTATAAGCCTGTTTGAAACCCGGTGGCGTGCGTACCACGCCATTTTCATAGGTACAGCCTTCTTCATCACCGACGCGGTTAAGCGGGAGAAGCTTATCCTCGCAGAACTTTGCTCCCTCTTCGATGATGGCGTCGATGGTGTCAGCAGTGGCTTCCTCGTAGCCGGGCAGTTTGCTCAATTGCTCCGCATCCAGCAGTTCGTGGAGGACGAAGCGCATATCGCGTAGGGGAGCCTTGTAAATTTGCATGTCTCTTTACTCCTGCTGCCTAGTTCCGGAGAGGCTTTCCGGTTTCCAGCATATGTTCCATGCGTGCGAGGGTGAGAGGATTCTTTGCCAGCGTCGCCAGCGCCTTGCGTTCGAGAGCAGAGATATCGTCCTCGTACAACGCTTCTGTAGTATCGGTTTTGCCGCCGGTGAGCACGATACCAAGCTGTTCGACCACAGTGAGATCGTGCGGTGTTGCCTTACGCGTCTTGGCAAGGCCCCGCACCGCCATCATCAGAGCCACGCGGGCCGAATTTCCAGGCAGTTTGATCTCTTGCGGCTCGGGCGGCTGATAGTTTTCCACGAGCTCCAGTGCATAGGCCCTAGCATCGGCCAAAAGCCGATCGCGATTGAAAGTGATGCGGTCTCCTTCGCGCAAATATCCATAACCGAAGGCCTGCGCCGCTGAACGCGACACTTTCGCTAAGCCAATGGTTTGAAAGAGCTTGGAAATCACCGGCATGGCGCCGCCCCCAAAAATTCCACCGCGTTTGCCAGTGAGCCCGCGCACCAGCAATTCCTTGCAACCGCCCCAACCAGGGATGAGGCCGACGCCGACCTCTACCAGGCCGATATAACTTTCGGCATGGGCCTGCACTGCGTCGCAATGAAGAAGGGATTCGCAGCCACCGCCCAAGGCCATGCCTGAGGGTGCGCCAACCACCGGAAAGGGCGCGAATTTGAGCTCCTTGAATACGTCTTGCCCCCTTTTGATCATATCTTCCATCATCTGCCAAGCGGCTACATTGGCGACAAAAAGCGCCAAGCCAAGATTGACGCCGACCGAATAGTTAGCCCCCTCATTGTGTAGCAGCAAGGCCTTGTATTCCTTGCCGACGATCTCGACCGACTTGCTGACCATGTTGAGCACGTCGGGATCGATTGCATTCATCTTGGTATGGAATTCGAGGCAAGCGACGCCGTTGCCTATATCCCAAAGAGAAGCCGAGCCGTTGCGCGTAATTGGTTTACCGGCGCGCTTGATGTCGGCAAGTAGCAAGACGCCGGGGGCGCGCTCTACGGTGACATATTCGAAATTAGTCGAGAGATATTGAAGTCGCCCTCCTTCTACCCGATAGAAGCCGCCTCTCTCGGCCGCACTACCAAGGAGTGCCGGTACGTTGCGACCTTCGGCTTTCAAGCGTTCAGCAAACCAGCTCGTGCCAATCCGATCAATTAATTCGAAAGGACCATTCTTCCAGGCATAGCCAAGTGTCATGGCTCTGTCGACGGCGACCACGTCGTCAGCAATTTCGGGAATGAGTTCAGCAGCGTAGGCGAGGGTCTGAGACATCACCTGCCAGGCGAAATCGCTCACCGCGTCGCCATATTCGAAAAGTGCGCGCGGCGATTTTCCGGCGGCACGGACACTTGCCGGCGTCGGTCGTAGCGCCGTCGAATATGCGCCCGTTGCCAGATTGATAACCTCCTTGATCTTCTTGCCGTTCTCGTTATTGAGGCGGTAGAAGCCGCCTTTGCCTTTGCGCCCGATCAAGCCCTCGGCAATCATGCTCTTAATCTGCTCGGGCTCGCTATATATCGCACGGTAGGCGTCGTTCACGGGTACTGCGTCATAGAGGCTCTTGCCAACAAGAGGCATCAGGTCGATGCCGACTAAATCCATCAAGCCGAAAATTCCAGTCTTTGGGATGCCAAGAGCGCTGCCGATCGCGGCGTCTGCCTCTTCTATAGTCACCGTTCCTTTAAATGCTTCCACTACGGCTGCTTGAATCCAAAAGGTGCCAATACGGTTGGCTATAAAGCCTGGTGTGTCCTTGCAGTCGACTACGCCCTTTCCCAGATTCATGTCTGAGAATTTGCTGACCGTGGCGACGGCGTCATCTCGTGTCTTCTCGCCTTTGACAATTTCAAGCAAACGCATATAGCGCGGCGGATTGAAAAAATGGGTGATGAAGAAATCGCGTTGAAAGCTTTCGTCCATGCCGCGCATCAAGTCGCGGCAGGGGATTGTCGACGTATTAGAGGACACGATGCTGCCAGGTTTCCGCACCTTGTCGATCAAGCGATAAATTTCGTGCTTGATCTCGAGCTTTTCGATCACCGCCTCGATGATCCAGTCAGCGTCAGCCAGCAGCTCGAGATCGTCCTCAATATTGCCGCAGGCGATGCGCTTGGCGTTTTTTTTGTCCATAAAAGGGGCGGGCTCAGTCTTTAGCAATCGCTCAACCGAATCGAGCGCTAGTTGGCTCCGCTTTTTTGCGCCCTCGGGCACGATATCCAATAGGATCACGTCGGTACCCGCATTGGCGACATGGGCGGCAATGCCGCCGCCCATCAACCCCGCACCGATAACGGCGACCTTATTAATCGCCATTAGGCCGCCTCGAGTACAGTGGAGATACCCTGGCCGCCGCCGATGCATTGCGTGGCCAGCGCATAGCGCTTGTTTTCGCGATGCAGGAGTTGCGCCGCCTTACCAGTAATACGCGCGCCGGTAGCCCCGAGCGGATGGCCGAGCGCAATGGCGCCGCCATCTAGATTCATCTTGTTAAGGTCGATAGTGAGTTCCCGCACACAGGCCAGCGCCTGCACGGCAAAGGCCTCGTTGAGCTCGATCACATCAATGTCTGACATGGAGATACCGGCGCGCTCAAGCGCCTTTACTGAAGAGACTACCGGGCCATAGCCCATGATTTCTGGTTGGCAACCGGCGACGGCCGCACTTTTAATGCGTGCAAGCACCTCGAGATTATTGGCTTCGGCATAATCCTCTGTAGTGACCAGTACCGCCGATGCGCCATCAGTCAGCGGCGATGAAGTGCCAGCTGTGACC
>CAZUXZ010000046.1:0-11989 GCA_964624055.1 uncultured Rhizobiaceae bacterium
ATTGAAGGAACTTCTATGGCAGCTCCCCATGTCACAGGCGCCATCGCGGCCTTAAAATCTGCCCTACCGCAAGCGACGTCGGATGAAATGATTGATGCCCTGCGACTCACGGGGCATCGTGTATTTGATGGGCGTAATGGCCGCAGTACCGAGAGAATTAGCGTTGACAGAGCCATTGAGAAACTGCTCGAGACTATCGACGCGAAACCTAGTTTGTTGGAATTCCAATCCACTGCTCAGCCCAAAACTGAAACCCACGCGGAAGAAAAAGCGAACCCGCAGGCCAAAACGAAACCGGTGCCTGAACCTAAGACTTCACCCATGAAAGAAGACATCGGCGGCATCCGCTTTGAGCGCGACCCGGTGAAGATCGACGAAGGCGGCAAGATCGAATGGTAGTGCGGCTTGGGCTGCAGTTGAGATTTTGTAATGTTTGGCTCAATTCCTATGCAGACACACGTTGGAAAACTTCTTCATACCTTGTGTCATGAATGGCCAAAGAAGGGAATAATAGCGCCTTTTTTAATAGCTGGTCTGATTGCCAGTTGCACGGCGCCGGGCACCAACTGGCAACCTGATGAGAGCAAGCGGCTCAACCTACTTATACTGAGCGAGAATGAGCGACCGAGCATCCGCCGTGTCTACGAGAGGGTAGATAACGCTCTAACGAGGGAGATGCTAGATGCCGGTTTCAATGTTTATGAGGAAGCCGCCATCGCGCACAGTACATCCAAGCGAAGCGATGAAGAAACCCTTGCGATTGCTCGTTCCGTCAAATCGGTCCCGATCGATGTGTTGGTTGCATTCACAGTTCATGCTATTTCAGAAAGCCGCGCTCAGGTGCGAAAGCTGCGCTTGCGTGTTGCGGCTCGTATGGTGAATGTCGCGACTGGCCAGTGGCTCGGTCACTATGAATCGGAATATCCGACCTTGATCGTCATCCCCAATGATTGTGCTCGCGATTGTGAGTTGGAAAAAATTGGAGAGGGGGCGCGTCTGCTGGCCCACGAGATTGGTGGAGCGTTGGCAAAACGGCTTGATTAACTCGCGATTTGGACCAAGACGGTGCCGGGAGTGCTATTTTGTAAAACGTCCATTTCTTCCGCCATTTTTCGTTTGGAGGAAAGGTCACATAAGGACATTTGAAACCGGTTTTATGGTCGGGGAATAGGAATTCAGTGATCATTCCCAAACTGTTTAGACTTATAGTCGCGATCTTCCTTTCTTATCACTTTTGAAGTTCCAAGAAACGAATGCAGATCCATGTTTGGAGCATATTGGCTAGAGGGTGGCTGGCGTCCAAGTGCTTCGGCCATACCGCGTACATGGTGAGGCCCAGCCCCGCAACATAGTCCGAAGTATTTGACGCCGAGATCAATGGCTGCGCACGTAAAGTCATGAATTTCGTAACGGTTGCACGTGAAAGGATCAAGCGCCGTTGGAAACGGCCTGTTGTCCGGAATGCAATGGCACGTCGTATCATTTAGAGACTGGAACGTAGGCTCGGTCGTGTTAGTGCGGTATGCGACCGGTAAAGCAGCAACCGGGCATGATAGCGCCTCACATATTTTCTCAAGCAACGGCAGCATTGTATCTGGCCCACGTGCGCAATTCAGGCCAACTACGTCAGCACCAAGATCCTCTAGTTGTTTGCAAGCATCTTCCGGTGAGAAATGGTCGCGTGTGATGCCTGTGCGGTGAATCGCTAAAGTGACAACCGCTGGAAGATTTGTTTCCTTAATCGCTTCAAGTGCAATCTTAGCTTCCCCTACAAAATCAATTGTTTCGGCAATAATATAGTCAACTCCTGAATCAACAGCCCACCGAATCTGTTCGTCGTACATAGTTCTTATAAATCTATGTGACTCCGCACTTTCGTCGATATACGTATTTGTATTGCAGATGTTTCCTGCCAATAAGGTATCGGTCTTTTTTGACACCTCCTTGGCGATTTTCAATGCTTGACGATTCATTGGCTCAAGCAAATTTTCTTTCCCAATTTGCCTAAGCTTTTCGCGATGAGCGTAGTAAGTAAATGCTTCGACGACATCTGACCCCGCGTGAACAAAGTCCAAATGGAGTTGAGTTACAACTTCCGGGTAATCAAGAACAACTTCAGGCACATATGCTCCGGCTGATAGATAACCTCTACGCTCTAACTCAAATAGATATCCTTCTGCGCAGATTATAGAACCACTATTAAGACGGCTGACTAGATCTCTCTCATGATTCATGGTCAAAACCCATTGATGATGAAATATTTCCTAATGTATGTTCTGTAATAGAACGGTAGCAGTAAATATAACAACTTGCGAAAATTATACCGCTCTATTAGTCGAGCATTCAAGAAGTGGTCGCATGCCAATGAGTGAGGACAAGTCTCGGGTTGGAAATGGCGCACCCTCTATTGGTTAGAAATATAATGCACGCACCGATAACTCATCAGCATTAGCAATACTAATAGTTACGTGAGTGGTTAGCCAAGGACAACCAGCCAAAATTGTCTACTCTTTTGTCTACCCTAGTTCAGATGAATAAAGTCGAGCAAAATCATTCATCAAAGCAAACTAGGACAGCCGCATTAGCAATAACTAATGCGTCAATACCGTCTTCATTTGGCACCTCAAGCCCACCTTCCCTAACGTTAACATTCACCTCTCCGTACGGTAGCTCTTTTGCAACGACCTCGGCATCAACAGCGACCGGGTTTGGTATGCCAATAATTAAGGTAATGCGCATATCGTGTGGGGATTTATCCAAGGCCTGAAAAAAATTTAAACTCGAATGTCGGATTGCATCTGACACAGCTCGTTTAGCTGCACTAGTATAGTCACGGCCATGTACATCAACTCCCATACCCATTTCTGTAATATATCGCTTTAGTGCCATTGGATTGCCCCCTTCAATTAGCTTTTAGGACTTTAAACACCTACATTAGTTTCTTGACAAAGTTCTGAGTAATGTTATCGACTTCGCAACACTCGATACGTGGTCTCTCAGCGATCTCAACGTTCTTAAACGAGATACTCGCAGTATTATGACTATTGATCAGCTTGACTGCTAATGTTGAGGACGGGTATTCGTCAAAAACCTCATTAAGCCTGGCTAGGGATGCTTCAAGAGCTGCGGTCTTCGTTTTGAGAGGCTTTCTTGTCCTCAACAGACAGCGAAAGCTGCATATCCTTGACTAACTGCGCGCTAGACTCACTTGTATCGTCCGCAAGAAATAATCCAGCGCTAAACGGAAGCGGGACGGCGACTGCAAGTGTGGCAACGATACGTCTCAAACCCAATATTACTTAACTGGGTTATCGACTCGATCGATTCTTACACAGGAGAATAATTATGATTGTAGAACAGCGCACCTACACCCTTCATCCGGGCCAACATCTAAAATATTTGGACATTTATGAAAAAGAAGGACTGGAGATACAGCGCCCAATTCTGGGCAATTTGGTCGGTTACTTCTTCACTGATATTGGGCCGCTCAACCAGATCGTCCATATGTGGGGCTATGACTCACTGGATGATCGTGCAATTAGACGCAGAAAATTGTTTGAAGATTCGGACTGGGTCGCTTATGTCCAAAAGATCGTTCCCATGATTGCGTCGCAGGAAAGCAAAATTTTGATACCTGCGCCTTTCTCCCCGATTGGCGGTAGCCGTTAGGCGGAAAATGAACCACGTCTGGTATGGCCTTTGACTAGCGACTTAGCTTCCAGCATCGTTGCTTTCTGGCTTGGTCCAAGCCTTGATGGACCTGAGGCCGCATTCGCGCGTAAAGATTGGTGGTACCGTGGAGGGGAGGCGGTCGACGAAGAGATTAGTGCCCGGTTCGGGGAGCTATTGCCCCGCGCTTGTTCCGGCGCCTTGAACGAATGGGGCCGTACAGCAACTGGTAGTTTAGCTTTGGTGATCTTGCTCGATCAGTTCACCCGAAATCTCTATCGCCATACGTCGGATGCCTATATCGGTGATTTTTTGGCATTTGAGATTGTAGAGAAAACGATCGATCGAAAATTGGATCATGAACTTCACCCTGTCGAGCGAATTTGGCTCTACCACCCATTTCACCATGCTGAAGATATCCAGCAACAGGATCGAGGCTTAACCCTGCTGCATGAACTGGAGCATTCGGCAAAAAAAGTATGGCAACCCTATATTAGAAGTGCGATCGAAGGCTGGGCCCGCCACCGCAATATCGTTGCCCGATTTGGACGCTTTCCACACCGCAATGAGGTGCTTGATAGAATCGACACGGTGAAAGAGCGGAGCTTTCTGTCAAAGGATTGTGAAAGCTTTGGGCAAGGACGAAAAAAATAAGCGCCAGCAGTATATTGAATAATCCTATGCGCGTTCAGACAATTTGAGCCGGTCGACAGGGTTAACGACTCATGCAACTTATTGATATTGCTTATGCTGATGAGTTATTGGTGCGTACGAACGGTATTAAATCCCTGGAGGATGCCCTGTTCTGAACTTAGTGTAATGTTCTGAAATAGATTAAGCCCTTATCCCTTTGAGGGGAGAATTTTTGGGTGACTTAGCCTGTCTCCAAAATTTCCATAGACCGCCTTGCTAATTGTTTTGTTCGATCGCCAAACTCCACGGCGTTGGGAGCGCTGGCATTGCCTTGGAGTGCGCGGGCATAGACTCCTTGAGAGATAGAGGCGAGTCGGAACATTGAGAAGGTTATGTAAAACGACCAATTCGGAATGCCTTCTTTGCGCCCGGCAGCGCGGCAATATGCAGCAATATGATCCGTTTCCTCCGGGATGCCGAGCTCCGACAGATTGACACCGATGAGGCCCGGTGGGTTTTTGACCTCGACGGGTAAGTAGTAGGGAAGGCAGTTATAAGCGAGATCGGTCAGCGGATGGCCGAGAGTGGAGAGCTCCCAGTCAAGCACGGCGGCGACCTGCGGCGCACTTGGCGCGAGGACAATATTTCCAAGGCGGTAATCACCATGTACTAGGCTGGTTTCATCGCCTGGCGGGATATTTTCCGGCAGCCAGGCCATCAGTCGGTTCATGTCGTCGATCTCTTCGGTCTTTGCGGCTTCATATTGGTGGCTCCACAAAGCAATTTGTCGGCGAATATAATTGCCGTGCTTACCGTAATCGGCTAACCCAGCGTCAATCCAATCTATCGCGTGTAACTGCGCTAATACTTCCGCCATAGAGGCGTAGATTGCACCACGCTCCTCCGGGACCATGCCGGGAAGAGTGACATCCTGACAGATACCACCGTTGATATACTCCATGACATAGAATGCAGTGCCAATAACGCTGTCATCCTCGCAGAGATGGAGCGCGCCTGGCACTGGAAAGCCTCGGGCAGCAAGTTTTGAAATAACACGAAATTCGCGTTCTACGAGGTGTGCACCTCGCAGCAGTTTGCCTGTAGGTTTCTTGCGTAGCACAACGGCGTGTTCGCCAGATTCTAGAAGGTAGGTGGGGTTAGACTGGCCGCCCTTGAACTGACGTACTGACAATTCATCAGAGAATTGCGGCAGATGGTCTGACAAATAGCAGCTGAGACGGTTGAGATCGAGCCGATGTGCGTTTCGGATTTGTGTCAGTTCCGGCCGCTTCCGCGTTGTGGTCTGCGTTTTGGCCATCTGCTCAGCCTTTTGCTGTTGTGCTTAAGTGCCTGTATTCGATCTTTTTTACGTGGTCCCGGGAGTGCAGATGCCTTTCATGGTCTGCAGCGTCTTCCTATCATTGGTCGAAGAGGTGCTCTTCGCGCCAATCCTTTACCTCGGGTTAGGTCTAGCTTTCCGTTTGTGCTATGGCGCGGGGCGGCCTACTGCAGCTATTACGCCGCTAATTCTTTCCAGGGCCATTAAATATAGTGCAAGGAGGTCTCTTTTGCATTGATACTTTATTGCCGCTTTGGCAAACATTCGGGGCACTAACGGTGGCGGTGGTTTGCGTTATCAACGAGGGAAAGACATGTGTGCCTTCTGCGCTTTAATGACCAGCAATTCGCATTGGAGCGAGGAGGACACCGACTCAGCGCGATCTTATCCCCAGTCGGGTCGCGTCCGCATGATAGACCGTCGTCGCCGCGTATCTCTTGTCAACCGTGCGCTCAGCTTTCACGGCTGCAAACTCTCGGACTGGAACAACAAACATTATGTCTTGAGAGGTCAGCGTGGCCAGACGGTGATCGTGGAAAGTCTACCCCAGGTCTGGGTCCGCGCGGAGGAGATTTCGAAAAAGTCCGCTGATCCTCTCGATCCGAAATTTTTGGAGTTTCTGTCTAAAGGAAGCTAAGTGGTAGCTGGATCAATTCCGGAACCGAATGGCACCCGATGTGCGAAATCCTCCGCCATATCTGCCATCGTCACCATTCGTACGCCGTCATGAGATAGCATGTGGCCAATCAGGCGTTCCAACATCATCAGCACATGCGGTTTACCGGCGCTGTCGGGATGAATGGTGCAAGGGAATATGGCGTAGTTGTGGTGGCGATAGACCCAATCGAATTGGTCGCGCCAAATTTCTTCTAGATTTCGTCCAGTGACCCAGCCATGGCTGTTGGGAAACGCCTTAACGAACATTGTTGGCGGCGCATCGTCCGTATACCAGCTTGCTGGAATCTCGACCAGCTCGACATCCGTTCCAGCCTGCCATGGCTTCATCCAATGTTTGGGTTCTTGTGAATAATCGATTTTCGACCATGAATCTCCTGTGCGCAGCCAGTAAGGGTGGAAGTCGTCCTCCATCAGGCTCGAATCATATTTAATGCCGCGTTCGAGGAGGAGTTCGATCGAGTTGTTACTAAGCTCCCACCAGGGAGCCATGTAACCAGTCGGATTCTTACCCGTCACCTTCTTGACCACTTCGATTGTTTTGTCGATCACTTCGGCTTCCTGTTCGCGCGTCATCGCGAGCGGGTTCTCGTGAGAGTAACCGTGAATGCCGATCTCATGCCCTTCGGCCACGATCATTTCGAACTGGGCAGGAAAGCTCTCAACCGAATGGCCAGTGACGCCCCATGTGGTGGTTATGCCATAGCGCTTGAACATTTCGAGGAGGCGCGGCACGCCGCGTTTGGCGGCGAAAACGCCCCGCGATATGTCGCAAGGCGAATCCTCACCGCCGAAAGAGCCCAGCCACAGAGACACTGCATCGAAATGAGGATTGATACAAACTTGAATGTCTTTCTTCGTGTTCCCCATCTTTGAATTTATCCCTGGGTAAGGAGTTTTATTTCCTGATAGTCGTTTTCACATGGCTGGCCATCCGTCACCCACATCTTACGCTCTCTCAATTCGATAATTATAGAATTGCGAGTCTCTAACTGCATGGTTTCTTCTTCATTCTCGTCAACATGAGCGCAGATCGAATGGGGATGGGAAAAATGATCCGACATGCACCTGTGAATAGACGGCACGTCCATCTCCTGGCCCTGGCTAATAAGTCTTTCCAGTCGCTTGTTGCGATACATGGTATTAGGCCAGACTTTCTCCACTTCGGAATCGATATCGAGCGCGCAGAAATGGGTGGAATGGGTGAGAACGCTATCCTTCGGATACATAAATCCGGCGCGCTCTGGACCGGTTTCCACATCCATCGCTTCGCCGTCTTCATGGCCGACGATAAAATTCATGGAGACCGTGCGGTTCGTGGCGCAGAGCCCCAGAAGTGCGTCATGCATATTGCGCGCGTTCAGGACTTCGCGGACACGCATGCGGAATGGCCGTTCGTAGCGGTGGGTACCGTCTTCGGTCGACATCAGAGCATTAATCACGACTCCAATACCCGTTTCGTTTACTCCTTGCATTCCGCCGACCGTTCCAATCTCGCCGTGGCAAATGAAGTCAGTTTTATCGTCGCGAGAAACACGAGCGACCATCGTCTTCACACCTGGGATCCAATCCCAGTTCTGTCCGATTAGGGTGTCTCCCGATTTGCTTTTCTCTGGCATTATGGCAAAGCTGGTGCAGCCGTCTGTTGAACCAGCCGCGGCTTCCAAGCCGGCGCGTTTAAACATGTCAATGATCATCTCGTAACGCACATTAAGCATGGTGATTTCGTTAAGGCTGCACTTTGAGCCTTCAGCGATGCCGCGCATCTCGGTGGTAAATTCGCCGTCATATTTATCGAGCGGCGCAATCCATTTTCCCGCCTCGTCTAATACGGTACCGGCGTCGAAGCCGAGTTTTTCGAAGCGTCCGAGATAAACCTCAATATTGTGGCGTATATCACCCTGTAGTTCTCGTCCGTGAATGCGCCCCCGCACTGCCGGATCGTTCCCCAAATCCAAAACCGGAATGCTCATGTTCACTCTCTATGGTTGTTTGGTCCGCGTCAGGAAAGAAGAAAGTTTACCTTAGCCTGGGCTAAACCTTAAGATGATTCGCCGGACGGCAGTTTTGTATTAGAGCGCAAGAGGATACGGAGATGGAAATTGGAATTTACGCGAACACCCACGGTCAGGGCTTTCGCGACGAGACGGACATGTTTCTCGCTCATACGCCATTCGAAGAAATGCGCCCAGTGCATACCGCGCAACTGGCTGAGCAAAACGGCTTTCATTCGCTTTGGTACCCAGACCATGTCTGCATGCCGATTCAATCAGGAAGTGCACATACCGCTAACGTTTCCGGCAACCGTGCCTACCAGCCGCATCACAATATGCTTGATATGGCCGTAGTCATGGGTGCGGTTGCGGCCTGTACGAATCGCATTAAGCTCGGCACCTCTGTGTTGATCGCGCCATACCGCCATCCACTTTCCGACGCTCGCCAGTTCGCTACGGTTGATCTCCTATCGCAGGGCCGTCTGATGCTTGGCGTCGGCTCAGGCTGGATGCAAGAGGAGTTCGCAGCCTGCGGGCAGGATTATGAAGTGCGCAACAAGCAGACAGACGAGTGCCTGCAGATCTACAAGCGCTCCTGGGAGGACGAAAAGGTTGAATTCGACGGTGAGTTCTACAAATTTTGCGACATCTCAATGGATCCCAAGCCAGTGCAGAAGCCGCATCCGCCGATCGTCTTTGGTGGTAACACGCCTGCCGGCGCTCGCCGCGCCATCCGCCATTGCGACGGCCTCTATCCGCTATTCCTCGATACCCACGTCGAGGCCGGTCGCTTCGCGCCGCTGCAAGAGTTGATCCGCCGCGAGGCCGACACACTCGGGCGTGATACCAGCCAATTTCTAATGCTAGCGGCTTCTTCGGCGCGCATCACTGATGCTGACAATCCTCAGTCCCAAGCAAACCCACGTCCGAACTGCACCGGCACTGCCGAGCAGATCCTAGAGGATTTACAAGCCATGGCCGATGCCGGTTTCTCAATGATAGTCTGCATGATGATGTGCCCTTCCGGCAGCCTTGCCGAACAGCATGAGCAGATCCAGCGGTTTGGCGAGGAAGTGATCCCTCATGCAAAAGGCATTGTGGCCCAGGGTGAGTGGAAACTGGTGGATTAAACTGTTTGCGTCGGTTTGACCGAACAGCAGCTGTAAACTAGTTTGATATTTAATCCTATTAGTGGAGTCGCGTAATGGCGTATGGGTATAGGGCCCTATTGTCGGCTGGGTTGTATGTCTAGTTTGCGCGCCGAGGAGTTCTTAACGGAGCGTGGTATCCAGCTCGAATTTATCAACTTGCGCCAGGATGCGGGGTCAATGAAGGAAATGCTGCGGCTCGGCGCGATGTCTAGATCAGATTGCGCGTGGCGATGAGTTTGCTCTTGCCCAAGAAATTAGCAACCTTGCTAATTTCGTCGATGTAAATCTGGATTGCGAGCAATTGTTTTCTGTTGCCCTCAACGAAAATGTCGATCTGATCCTGGCGGTGGTGCAGTATTGCCGACAGAATAGAACTGTGGTGATGAAATCCGTTATCAATCCAGACGGATCACTCAGAGATACCGAGTTTTCTGGTGCTAACTGGTGAAGGATGCTCCTGTCATACAGGCAGTCATAGTTCCGGTGACTGGTTTCCAGCAGAATTGTTCGGTGTTGTGGTGTCCGGAGACAATGAAGGGTGCCGTGGTCGACCCGGGCGGCGATATCGAGCGTGTTGTGGATGCCGCTGGGCAGCATAATGTTGAGATTGAAAAAATTCTCGTAACCCATGGCCATATCGATCATTCTGGTAACGCTGCTGAACTGTCGGAGCGGCTCGGAATTCCCATCGAAGGTCCGCACCCGGAAGATTCTTTCTGGATCGATATGATGACCCAGCAAGGTGAACAATACGGCGTTGCCGGGGCTAGGCCCTTCGAGCCAACGCGTTGGCTGGGACAAGGCGACAGTGTCTCCTTTGGTAATGTGACCATGGCAGTGATGCACTGTCCGGGACACACGCCGGGTCATGTAGTATTCCATCACGCGGCGTCGCGACTCGCTATCGTCGGCGATGTGCTTTTTCAGGGGTCCATCGGTAGAACCGATTTTCCGCGCGGCAATCATGCGGATTTGATCCACTCGATCACCACTAAATTATGGCCGCTGGGCGGCGATACGGCCTTCGTCCCTGGCCATGGGCCGATGTCGAGTTTCGCCGCTGAACGAGAGAGTAATCCTTTCGTTTCCGATGACGCCTTGGCGGCTGCTGTGGGCTAGAGAAGGGGTTATTTTCGACGCTTGAGACGCGGGTGCAAATCAGCGTATGTTGACCACCTCATGAGTTAAGGGAGAGGCAGCCTCGCAACGTCTTTAACGCTTCCCTAAGCTATCCAAGGAACTCAATTCATGATCTTAAAGGACCAAAATGAACGCCCTCACATATGAATCGCCCAAGTCGGTAGACGAGGCGGTAAAACTTTTGGCAGCAGCCGGCGACGATGCGAAAGTGCTCGCAGGCGGCACCGATCTGTTGGTGCAGTTGCGCACGGGAATTATTAGCCCAACGCTTATTGTTGACGTGAAAAGCATCCCGGATACTACTGAAATAAAATCAGAAAATGGTAGATACCGTGTTGGCTCCTGTGTAGCGGGTGCGGTGCTAGGCGAGCATGAAGGTATGAAAAGTACATGGCCTGGCGTGGTTGAGGCGCTGGAGTTGATTGGTTCCACTCAAATTCAAGGTCGCGCGTCCTTGGGCGGAAATTTGTGTAACGCATCGCCTGCTGCCGACGCGGTCCCTGCCATAATTGCGGCGGATGCGGTTTGTACTATCGTCGGCCCTAATGGGCGGCGCGAGGCCAGGGTAGAAGACATTGTCACCGGCCCGGGACAGACATCCCTTGCCACTGGCGAGATCGTCATTGATTTCCTCTTCCCGGCGCGACCACCGCGCTCTGGTGACGCTTATTTACGCTTCATCCCACGTACCGAGATGGATATCGCCGTGGTTGGCGCAGGTGTTAGCCTGACGCTTAACGATGCGGGCGTCTGCACTGAGGCCCGTGTGGTGCTTGGCGCCGTTGCTGCCACCCAGCTCGTCGTTGAGGATGGCGCTAATGCTCTGATCGGCAGCACGTTGGACGATACCGCGTTGGAAAAACTCTCTGCGGCGGCGAGTGCGGTGTGTAGTCCTATTGATGACAAGAGAGGCACAATCGAATATCGCACTAAAGTAGCAGGCGTTCTGGCACGTCGTGCCGCAAGCATTGCGTGGCAGCGCGCGGAGGGATGAGCCATGTCTAAAGTACACGTCACTACCACTATAAATGGCGAGCCCACCGAATATCTGTGCCAACCCGAGCAGACCCTACTCGACATATTGCGTGACGAGCTGCGTTTGACCGGAAGCAAGGAAGGTTGTGCCACTGGCGATTGTGGTGCTTGCAGCGTCACGCTCGATGGTCGCTTGGTTTGTTCCTGCCTGGTGCTTGGCGCTGAGGCGGAAGGCCACGAAATCGAGACCATTGAGGGTATGGCAGATGACGGAAAGTTACACCCTCTTCAGCAGAAATTATTAGACCATGCCGCGTTACAATGTGGCGTCTGCACACCGGGATTTTTAAATATGGCGAGAGTTTTGCTTGAAAAAAACACTCAACAAACAGAAATAGAGGTTCGCTTCGGCC
>CAZUXZ010000047.1:0-3100 GCA_964624055.1 uncultured Rhizobiaceae bacterium
TTGAATTTTGCAGCGCAGTTGCTTTTAAAAATGTGGTCGCGGTTCAATTTCATCCGGAGAAGAGTGGGGAACTTGGTCTTCGACTTTATAAAAATTTCGTCAACTTTGTTGATGAATTGAGGAGAGTTTAACTTCTATGCAGGTCATACCAGCGGTAGATATTAGAGGGGGTAGATGTGTCCGTCTTTTTCAAGGAGATTATGAAAAAGAGACTGTGTATGCTGATGACCCTGTAGAGATTGCAAGGCGTTGGGAGAATGAAGGTGCTACGAATTTACATGTTATAGATCTTGATGGAGCCAAAGATGGTATAGCCTCTAACGAAACTCATATTCAAAATATTTGTCGAAGGACCGAGGCTAGAGTTCAAGTTGGTGGAGGAATCAGATCTTTAGAGATAGCGAATCACTATAAGGAATTGGGAGTGTCAAGATTAATTCTTGGTACTACAGCAGTGGAATCACCAGAAATAATCTCTTCTATAATTGATATACATGGAAGTGAGTCGGTAATAATTAGTGTCGATGCTAAAGATGGGTTTGTGGCCTTGGATGGATGGACTAGAGGAAGCGAAGTAACCGTTAAAGATCTTATACGCTCTATGACCGAATACGGTGTCGTACGTTGTATGTACACTGATATAACAAGGGATGGAACATTGACAGAACCGAACTTTCAATCAATAGAAGACATCATAAATGAAACCGACATGAAAATCATTGCGGCGGGTGGAATATCGACTGTGAAAAGCATAAAACATCTAGATGAATTAGGGGTGGAGGCAGCAATTGTAGGTAAGGCCATTTACACTGGGGATCTTAGCCTCAAAGATGCTCTAAATGCGGTAGAATGATGGCGTATTTGAATATAATATTTAATCTACTAAAGAGGATTTCTCGTGGCTACATCGTCTAATAATCAAAAATATAAGATTAGGCCAGAATCAGGTGAGCTAGATATTTATCATATAATGTCGTTGCTTCCAGTTATGCCATACCAAGAAATTGCTGATGTTTGTTGCGGAGAAGGTATTTTATCCGTTCCTTTAGGGAAATTAGTGTACAGAGGGAAAGTTACAGCTCTAGACACGGTTAAAAAAGATCTGACTGTTGCTAGGAAACAACTAAAAAATATTCGTCTAACCAATGTCAAAGCCGCGCATATTTCGGATGAAGCATCACTTCCGCTGAAAGATGAAAGTATTGATGGGGCAATGGCTTCATTTTTTTATCAAGCTTCTAAAAACCCTCAATCGATTTTGAAAGAACTCTCTAGGTCGTTGAAGAAAGGTGGTTGGATTGCATTAATTGAATGGCAAAAAGAGTTTGGAGAATCCGGTCCTCCTGAACAGAAAAAGATTTCCCCAGAGAAATGTAGAGAAATTGCTGAAAAAGAAGGTTTTAGATTCTATATCAGGCACAATTTGTCCGACATGGCGTACATGCTGCTGTTAAGAAAGTAGCTTTGTGAGGTTCAATTCCTAAATGCTGACAAAAAGAATCATACCTTGTCTAGATGTGGACGATGGACGAGTGGTGAAAGGCGTCAGTTTTGTAGATTTGAGAGATGCAGGAGATACTGCTGAGCTGGCATATTTCTATGATTCAGAGGGTGCTGACGAATTAGTGTTTTTGGATATAACAGCCTCTTCTGACAACAGGAACACAATGGTCGAAGTAGTGCAGTCTGTTTCAAATCAAGTATTCATACCACTTACTGTAGGAGGAGGGATACGTGCTGTTAAGGACGTTAGAAGGATGTTGGAGGCTGGGGCGGATAAAGTCTCTTTGAATACGGCTGCTATTAATAATCCTTCACTAATTTATGATGCTTCAAAATATTTCGGTAGTCAATGTATTGTTGTTGCTATAGATGCGAAGGCTATAGATAGATCTCAAATCGACTTAGATAGATATGATGAAGATTCTCATGATTTATTGTGTGGCCGTGACTCGCGATGGGAAGTTTATACACATGGAGGTCGAAACCCTGCCGGTTTTGATGTGGTGAAGTGGGCAAAGAGAGTCGCAGATATGGGGGCTGGAGAGATCTTGCTGACTAGTATGGATTCTGATGGGCATGAACAAGGATATGACTTGGAACTCTTAGATGCAGTCACTAATGCTGTAAATATTCCAGTGATTGCTAGCGGAGGAGCCGGAACACTCGATCACATGCTACATGCCTTGGTGGAAGGTGGTGCTGATGCTGTTCTTGCTGCCAGCATATTTCACTTCGGAACTTACACGATAAGCGAAGCTAAGGATTTCCTTCGCTTTAATAATATCCCGGTAAGGCCGATTTCCAGGGAGAAAATTTAATGGTAAAGAAAATTCTTTTGGACTATAAAGGGCTGATTCCTGCAATCGTTCAACATGAGGAAACTAAGGAAGTCCTGATGTTGGGTTATATGAACCAGGAGTCACTAGATAAGACTTTAGAGACTGGTGACGTGTGGTTTTATAGTAGGAGTAGAGATCAACTTTGGCACAAAGGGGAAACGTCTGGTAATTATTTAAAGTTAGGAAGTATATCAAGTGATTGTGATGGTGATGCTTTATTGGTTAAGGCATTGCCGGCAGGACCTACTTGTCATACGGGAATGCCAAGCTGCTTTGATCGTGGTAATGTAGATTCTTTTGTTGAATTTGAAAAAATGCCTTTGGGAGTGTTCGTTATAGAAGAACTATTCCAAGTTGTACAAGACAGGAAGATTAATTCACCTGACGGTAGCTATACGGGCCAATTGCTAAAAGGAGACATCAATCGCATAGCCCAAAAAGTGGTGGAAGAGGCGGGTGAGGCTGCAATCGCAGGGGCAACGTTGAGAAAGAATGAACTGGCTGAGGAATTGGCAGATCTTTTCTATCATATACTTGTTCTATTGGCAGCAAGCGATATGTCTTTTGATGACGTTTGTGAGGTTCTTGAGGATCGAAGGTCTAGATCGTAAGTATCTAAGCTAAGTCTTTGTCGGCTTCCACTGCCGATACCATTGCTGATATTGCTACCTCTATCTGTTCGTCGTCAGGTTGTCGGGTAGTAAGTTTTTGTAGCCAAAGGCTCGGAGCCATAATTAGACCCACCATAACGTTTTGAG
>CAZUXZ010000048.1:0-4082 GCA_964624055.1 uncultured Rhizobiaceae bacterium
CTGGTCTGGTCTATTAGCAAGCTCCGCTTACTGCGTCGCCCTCCGGACTCGCTCATTCCTCGCCAGTTCTTGAACGAGCTCTCAATAATTTTATAGGTCGGGATCGTAACATAGGTGTTATCCCAGTTGCGTACTTTGACCGTGTGCAGCGCCATATCCACGACGTCTCCGTCAGCACCGTACTGGGGCAATTCGATCCAGTCCCCTTTTCTCACCAGGTCATTTGAGACGAGTTGAATGCCGGCAATAAAAGACAGAATCGTTTCGCGAAAGACCAATAGGAGAATGGCAGTCACTGCGACGAGCCCTCCCAACATGCCCCAAGGTGAGCGGTCGAGCAGAGTGCTGATAACAACAATAGCGCCAAGAAGATAAATGACGAGTTTGGCGAGCTGGATATACCCCTTGATCGGACGCTCTTTTGAAATTGGATAGAGCTGATAAATGTCTAAGGACACGCTCAGCAATCGAACGAGTAATAACATCAGGACGGCGAAGATGAAGGCGAGTATAACTCGGCGTCCGAGGTTAAGAAATTCTGGGTAATGGGCAACGCCGATATACAGAACGACGGCTGGCGCAAATAGAGCTATGAGTTTAAATGCCCCGCGCTTGACGAATAGGTCATCCCATTGGCTACGTGTGCGCATTATTCCGCGGTAGAGTAGCGGAACAACGAGAAATCGGACGATTAGATAGGCTAGCGCTGCCGCACCAAACATGATGATGGGGTATATCCAACTCTCGTCGCCGAAAAATTCACCGGTCATAACCTCGTCCCCAATTTTCCCCCATGATGTTGATTCTTATATAGGAATTGGTGTCTAAAGTCAGAACAATCGCGGTCTTTGAGGCTGGCAGTTGCCCAACGTGGCCCATAGAAAGATACAACAAGGGTGGTACAGCGGCGGATGGTGCTTAACTTTAAAAAGTTGTTTGAAAGAGTGTTGCGGACGGCGAGGCTGTAGCTCCGCCACATAATCGCCTTAAAGTCGCCGAACTTTCGCCGAAATGCGATCCTATTTTCTGCGATATGATTCAACACAACGGAGGATAGTCTCATGAAGTTGATTGCATTGTCGGTTCCACTCATTGCCGTCGCTGCCGCTGTTGCTATAGCGGCCGGTGGTGACTCCAGTTCATGCGGCTATAACGAAGACGGTACTTATACGAGCGCCGATGGACAGGTCAGCGCATTCGGCACGATGACTGCTGCTGCCGCGTGCGCTGCAGATGGCAAACTGCCTGATGTCGTCGCCGCACGCCTTGGCGTGCTTGGTGCAGAGGAAATGCGTCAGTGGGCGGAAGAGATCAAGAAGATGGATGCGGAGGCACGGCAGCAACGTGAGAAAGTAGACGCCGGGCAAGCCTAGACACGTAAATCTCATCGCCCGAGCTTTGCGCTCTAGGGCGTTACAGCCCTTGTGGTGCGCGCACTTAACGGGGGCGGTCTTATAGCCGGAAGGGCAAGAAGCCGAACGTCGCGCCGTAGCGCGCGCAATATGTGCGGTTGGTCAGGTTTTTAACTGCGGTTCGCGTAGCGTAGTTTGATTGTCTGGTGCAAGCGGCTCTTTCGGTGACTGCTGATCAGTCTTTTCTTCCAGCAAAATAACGATATCTCTAAGGCTATTTTTTACCCGTATCGTATTCTCGGAGATCTGTAGCTGGACAAACATAACACCAGTAACAATTACACCGACCACAAGACCGACAATAGCTCCAATAATCCATGTGTTTCCATAAGGTTCATCAAAGGCGACCGCGCCTAAAACTATACAAACAACAAAAATACACACGTAACAGTACTGCGTGAGCGCTAACCACCAATTTCGAAAATCCGGTTTCCATATTGCCCATCCTTTCTGGGTTCAAGTAGCATGACTTAAATCTTAGGAATAATATTGTCTGCGAACTTCTTAATATCACTAAGCGCTTCAGTCTGAGGTGGCCCTCCTGGCTGCCTCATTCTCAACATCAAATAATCAGGTTGTATAGCTTCATTCCACATTTGAATCTGTTCTATACACTGCGCTGGTGATCCGGTTATGAACCTTTCCTTAGACAAAATTTTGAATGTTAAATCATCGGATGACTTAACATGTTTTAAATGTTCATCTGAAATATAAGCACCATTTTTAAAATAAAATTTATGCATATTCATTGTAGGGAAACTTTTCCCTATACATTCATCCCAAGAATCTCCCACTACGCAATCTCTCATTAAAATAACGTATGGTTTCCGTCCATATTTTATGGCTTTCGTTCGATACTGGTCGGCATAATTTTTAATCACGCCGAGAGATTGCATTGGGTCAGCAAGCCAACCATCTCCAATACGACCTGCACGATCTAGTCCGGAAGGTGACCAACCTGCCAACCAAATAGGTGGACCGGAGTTTTGATAGGGTGTGGGTGTTACTTTAACATTGGTAATCTTATGGTATTTGCTTGGGTAGCTGAACGTTTCTCCAGTCCACGCTTTTCTTAAGATGTCAATGCACTCTTCTGTTCTGGTGACTCGCTGCGTCAGTGGAACTCCGAATGCTTTGAAGTCTTCGGGCAAATATCCAATTCCTAATGCAGCAATCATTCTACCCTTTGTAGCCTGATCAACAACGGCTATATCCTCTGCAAGACGAATTGGATGATAAAGAGGTGCTAAGAGAACAGAAGTTCCTACTTTAATTGAATTGGTATGTGCACCAACAATAGAAGATAATAAAACGGGAGATGGAAGGTAGTTGTCGTCCTGCTGATGATGTTCTGTGAAGAAAAACCCATCAAAACCTACATCCTCACACAATTTGGCCTGCTCAACAATTTCGGCTATGAGTCTCGCAACATTTGGCTTTGATGATACATCTTGAGTGCATGGAAAATAGCCGATTGGAATCATACGCAATGACCTCCGTAAGCACACATTGATCTAGCGTTAAACTGAGATGCTCTGACGACGCTGATGGATTTGAAGAACGGCGCGGCATTGGCTGTTGTGTTTTTCCGACCACTTAGTGACAAGTAGTTAGGCTTTTGTTATATCGGCTTCAGTCATTCGTTAGTTTCGAGGTTTACGTGGCCGAAATATTCTTCTGGGCTTGAATATACGCGAGTTTTTGCATCGCGATCGATGATGTCCTGCATGTCTTGAACGCTCATCGAAAGCTCGCTGTGGCGCACCATCATCTCGGCAAGAGTCGGTACATCTCTACCTTCGGGCCAATTCTCATGATCCCATAGACCAGACCGGAGCATGCACTTTGGACAGTGGCTCAACACCCTCTCGACGCGAATGAGCAGGAGTATTTCGGCAACCGAGTTTCGCTCGGTGGAATGCGCGGCGAGTTTTGTATCCCTGACAAGTGCCGCGCGGCCGCTTATCCGCAGCGTATCCTTGTGGCCCGGGATCAGGAAATAGAGGCCGACGTACGGGTCCCGCAGTATATTTTCGAAAGTATCCATTCGGCGATTTCCAGCTCGATCGGGTAGCACCAGAGTCTTTTTATTTAGAACGCGAGCAAACCCGGGTGGATCGCCGCGTGGAGATAGATCGAGATGGCCGTCAGGCCGGCGAGACGCCAGGACAGCAAACGGTGAGGCTGAGATAAATTTCCGTGCGAGATCATCGACGTGATCAATCACCTTGTCAGCTGTCCGCGCGTTTGGTGGGGCAATTATGTCGCGCAGCTCGGCCCTACTCGTGATTGTTTCCTCCACATCGATACCGAATACCTCTGTCATGCAATGTTCTCCTCACTCATTTCCTTCCGCACTATGGAGCCTTGGCGCAGGCGGTGCAGCGCCCTCACAACACTCCTCTTTCTTCGGAAGCCTATGGGAAAGCATGCTACCGCTATGCTGTTGGAAGGCAAGTTTGGGTACTGGTTGATAGTTTCCCGCCGACAACAGGCAGAGATCATGATGAAGACTTATGTGCAGTTCTGGCTCCAAGCGAAAAGATCGCCAGACACAGGCAGGCTAGCGCAGCAGCGCACCAAATATTTATAGTAGGACGTTCATCGAAAAAGCGAATACACCAAATAAAACAGACCAGTACCACTAAGTAACTAAAGTGCGAGCAATAC
>CAZUXZ010000049.1:0-5133 GCA_964624055.1 uncultured Rhizobiaceae bacterium
TCGTACGTTCAAACTTCTCTTTGGCCATCGTTTTTATCCTTCTTTTCGCGACCGCTTCACGCTGGTCCTGCAACAAGCATCAAGCATATTTAGTCCGAACCTCGTCCGAGACAGCGTTGGGTACCTGTTGGTAATGGTCAAATTCCATAGTGAACTGACCTCGTCCTTGCGTGAGGGAACGCAGCGTGTTGACATAGCCGAACATCGTTGCAAGCGGAACGCTTGCGCGAATGACCTGAGCATTGGCTCGCGGTTCCATGCCGGCGATCTGCCCGCGGCGCGAATTTAGGTCTCCAATGACATCGCCGAGATAATCCTCAGGTGTCACCACCTCGACGCTCATCATCGGCTCTAACAGCGCAGGCTTTGCACGGCTCACTATTTCCCGAAATGCGGCGCGGCCGGCAATCTCAAACGCCATTGCGCTTGAATCGACTTCATGAGAGGCACCGTCGAAAAGCTTGGCCTTGAAATCAATCACCGGAAAACCAGCTAGCGTCCCAGTCTGGCGCGCCTGATCGAAGCCCTTCTGAACTGATGGAATATATTCCGTCGGCACGTTGCCGCCACGCACGGCGCTCTCAAACTGAAAACCCATTCCGGGCTCTAAAGGTTCAACCTCAATTTTGACGCGGGCAAACTGTCCGGCACCACCTGACTGTTTCTTGTGTGTATAATCGACCTCGGCAGCGCGAGTAATGGTTTCACGATAGGCCACTTGGGGCTGGCCTACATTTGCATCAACCTTGAATTCTCGACGCATGCGATCAACCAGGATTTCGAGGTGCAATTCCCCCATGCCCTTGATAACGGTCTGACCGCTTTCCGCGTCATTGCCGACCCGGAATGATGGATCCTCGTCGGCAAGGCGTGCCAGCGCGATCGAGAGCTTTTCCTGGTCAGCCTTGGTCTTGGCCTCGACCGCAACCTCGATTACCGGCTCAGGAAATTCCATGCGCTCGAGGATAACCGGGCTATTAACCTCGCACAGTGTTTCGCCCGTGGTCGTATTTTTTAGCCCAGCAATCGCGACGATCTCGCCAGCACGAACTTCCTTAATGTCTTCTCGACTATTTGCGTGCATTAGCAACATACGTCCGACACGTTGCTTCTCTCCCTTGACGCTGTTGAGCACCTGTTTACCAGTCTCCATGATGCCCGAATAGACGCGGACGAATGTGAGCGAACCGACGAAGGGGTCAGTCATCACCTTAAAAGCAAGGGCAGAGAATGGTTGGTCATCTGAGCTTTCCCGCACGACCTCTTTACCGGAGGATGGAACGGTGCCATTGATCGCTTCGACATCGGTCGGTGCCGGCATGTAATCCACGACCGCATCCAATAGCGGCTGGACGCCCTTGTTCTTAAACGCTGAGCCGCAAAGCACCGGAACCATATGGGCATCTAGCGTGGCACGGCGGATGCAGATTTTCAGCGTCTCCTCGCTGGGCTCGTTACCTTCGAGAAAGGCTTCCAGCGCATCGTCATCAAGGTCAACGACAGCTTCCACGAGCTCGGCATGCAGGTTTTCCGCGCGATCTTTGAGCTCAGACGGAATGTCTCCGATCTCGAATTCGGCGCCTAGTGTCTCCGCTTTCCAGATGATCGATTTCATTGTCACAATATCGACCAAACCAACATGATTGCTTTCGCTGCCGATGGGTATCTGCAGCACCAACACCTGAGCGCCCAGACGCTCCTTGATCATGTCAACGGTGCGGAAGAAGTCCGCGCCAACACGGTCCATCTTGTTGACGAAGCAAATGCGAGGTACGCCATATTTATCGGCCTGGCGCCAAACGGTTTCGGTCTGCGGCTCGACGCCGGCAACACTATCGAATACTGCTACGGCGCCATCCAAGACGCGCAAGCTGCGCTCGACCTCAATGGTAAAGTCGACATGGCCCGGCGTGTCGATAATATTGATTCGGTGATCGCGCCAAAAACAAGTAGTCGCCGCGGAAGTGATAGTGATGCCGCGTTCCTGTTCCTGTTCCATCCAATCCATCGTGGCGCTGCCGTCATGGACCTCACCCATTTTATAGGATTTTCCGGTGTAGTAGAGAATGCGCTCAGTCGTGGTCGTCTTGCCCGCATCAATGTGAGCCATGATGCCGATGTTGCGAAAACGATTTAGCGGGGTCTTACGTGCCATTTTCCAAATTCCGTAAACGGTGGCTCTACCAGCGGTAATGTGAGAAAGCGCGATTAGCCTCCGCCATCTTATGGGTGTCTTCCCGCTTCTTAACGGCAGTTCCCCGTCCGGCTGCAGCGTCCATCAATTCGTTGGACAACCGTTCTCTCATCGTGTTTTCGCTACGCGCCTTAGCAGCAGCGATCAACCAGCGGATAGCCAGCGTCTGGCGCCGATCGGCGCGAACTTCGGTCGGAACCTGATAAGTGGCACCGCCCCCGCGGCGTGAACGCACTTCCACCGTTGGCTTCACGTTATCCAGCGCCTCGTGAAAGAGGCGCAGGGGGTCCTGCTTTGACCGCTCACGCATGGTCTCAAACGCGCCGTACACAATTTTCTCGGCGGCGGATTTCTTGCCATCGAGCATCAAAGAGTTCATGAATTTCGCAACGATTTTATCGCCAAAATTCGGGTCCTGGTTGATTTCTCTTTTCTCTGCCGCTCGACGCCGTGACACGTAATAAACTCCTCTATTTCGGGCGCTTGGCGCCATATTTCGAACGGCGCTGGCGGCGATCCTGAATACCTTGGGTGTCGAGGGTGCCGCGTATGATGTGATAGCGAACGCCAGGTAAATCCTTTACGCGGCCACCGCGAATCATCACGACAGAATGTTCTTGAAGATTATGCCCCTCGCCCGGGATATAGCTGGTGACCTCAAAACCGTTGGTGAGACGCACACGCGCCACTTTGCGTAGCGCCGAATTCGGTTTTTTCGGGGTCGTCGTGTAGACGCGGGTGCACACCCCTCGTTTCTGCGGACATGCCTGCAATGCCGGCACCTTGTTACGCTGGGTCGGCGGCTTGCGCGGCTTGCGAATCAATTGATTGATCGTCGGCATCTGCCAGTCTTTTCCCTTCGCATTCGGCACTCCCCGGGCTTAACCGGTCGCGCCATTTTCCACAGCAAAAAAGAGAAGCAAACCAAGTTCACTTCTCACGAGCTGGTTTCGCCGGCTCGACGGCATAATATTTTGTTTCGCCATTGTTCGCGAGAGCTTCATTTTGCCCGAAAGCGGCCCTCGCAAACAGAGCGCGCATACTAGTGACGGCCAATCACGTCGTCAAGCGCTAAACCGCTCATTTCGAGGCGTTTTCACGACAAATTCCTGTTTCATTCCGACCTCGCATTTTCCTGCTGAAGCTTGGTCGTCTTAACCTTCTATTCTGCTGGTGCGGATGCGGTTTCCTCGAGCGCCGTAATCGCCTCGACTTCACCGACCTCTTCTTCGAGCGCGACTTGCTGTTCGAGAGCACGTTTTGCGGCATCCCGGTTAATACGGTTGACGACGCTGCCTGTACCGGCCGGAATCAACCGTCCAACAATAACGTTTTCCTTTAACCCCACCAGATCATCAGATTTTCCGGCTACCGCGGCCTCAGTCAGAACGCGAGTGGTCTCTTGGAACGATGCTGCCGAGACGAATGAACGGGTTTGAAGTGATGCCTTTGTAATACCTTGCAAAATTGGGATCGATTTTGCCTGAGTAAAGCCATCTTTCTCTGCTTTCTCGTTAACCTCATCATATTCCGTGCGGTCGATTTGCTCGCCAATCAGGAAAGTGGTTTCTCCCGGATCGGTAATTTCAACTTTCTGCATCATCTGGCGGCAGATCACTTCGATATGCTTGTCGTTAATCTTGACGCCTTGCAGTCTGTAGACCTCTTGAATCTCGTCGATCAGGTAAACCGCAAGCGCTTCGACGCCGAGTACCCGTAAAATATCATGTGGCGCTGCATTACCATCCATGAGCGGATCACCCTTCCGAACATAGTCGCCCTCATGCACGCTAATATGCTTGCCTTTGGGGATAAGATGCTCGACTGGATCGCTATCATCTTCCGGAATGACGATAATACGACGCTTAGATTTATAGTCCTTCCCAAACTCCACACGACCGTCAATATCACTAATTATCGCGTGATCCTTGGGCTTCCGCGCCTCGAACAGCTCCGCGACGCGCGGTAGGCCACCAGTAATATCTCGAGTTTTCGTCGATTCCTTCGGGATACGCGCCAACACGTCGCCAGCATGAACCGTATCACCGTTCTCAACATTGAGAATGGCATCGACCGACAGAAAATATTGTGCTTCCCGGTCGTTTGAAAGCTCCAGAAGATTCCCTTCATTATCCACCAAAGCGAGGCGCGGCTTGAGGTCGCCACCCTTCGGTTGCTGGCGCCAATCGACCACCACCATGTTGGAGACTCCAGTCTGTTCGTCCATGGTTTCGCGGAAAGACAGGCCCTCAATCATGTCGATGAATTGTATCTTGCCAGTGATCTCAGAAATGAGCGGCAAGGTAAACGGATCCCACGTGACTAGCGCCTGGCCTTTCTTGACTTTCTGGGCGTTCTTGACGAACAGCTTGGCGCCGTACGGCAAGCGATGGCGTGCTCGCTCTGCACCGCGCTTGTCCTTAAGGATAATCTCACAATTGCGGCCCATGATGATTTGCACACCAGAAGAATCTGTCACCAAATTTTGATTTTCGATCGTTACGGTAGAATCGAGGGCCGCCTCAACACTCGACTGCTCAGTGCCACGCTGCGCTGCGCCACCGATATGAAAAGTACGCATGGTGAGCTGCGTGCCCGGCTCGCCGATCGCCTGCGCGGCAATCACGCCTACGGCCTCACCAATATTGACTATCGTTCCGCGCGCGAGATCGCGCCCATAACAATGGCCACAAACCCCATCCTTAGTATCGCAAGTGAGCACCGAGCGAATTACCACTTCTTCGACTCCCGCTTCTTCGACCAGGTCGACATCGCGCTCGTCAAGCAGTTGATTGGCGGGGATTATTTCTGTTCCGCTTTCGGGATCGACAATCGGGGCTGCCGTTACCCGCCCCAAAATACGCTCACCCAAGGGTGAGATAACCTCGCCACCCTCGATCACCGCGCGCACGGTAAGTCCATTCCTGGTACCGCAATCC
>CAZUXZ010000050.1:0-2543 GCA_964624055.1 uncultured Rhizobiaceae bacterium
TGTTAGAATTTTTCATCATAGGGATGAAAATAGTATATTTTTTTGTGGGAACCGTACAAATAGGTTCATCCGTAGCACACCTTCTCGTCAAAAATCCTATTGATCAATAAAAAACCTAGGCAGAGCAAATACTTTCAGGAGGCAATTTGATAAGACAGAGAGTTTTGATCCTGTGTACGTTTGCTGTAACAGGGCTCCTAATTACTCAAATCGCCCCCTTTGTACTCCAGCAAATAATAGGACTCGAAGGAGGTGTGATTAAAGGTCCGTGGAAATACAGAATTTGTTACCTTCTTATAATCCCTCCCCTCTATTACATGATTTTGATGATAGTGGGAACAATATTCGGACAAGGTGAATATTTTAGAAACAGACTAAAATCAATTTTTAAAAAACTGTTTTTTTTCATATCTAGAGGTTGATTCTGATGATTAAAAAAACATCAATTGATTGTTTTTTTATCATCAGATATCTGCTGTAAAATAATCGTTGAGACCCCAAATATTATTATTATTGCACCCACCCAGCTAATAAGATCTGGGGTCACGGTAAATATTAGGAAATCATAGCCTGCCACAAATATTAACGTGGTAAATGAAAAGGGGAGAACTAAACTGGCATCTGCGCTTCTAAGTGCGATTAGGGTACAAGCCTGGGCGCCGAGCATCAAAAATCCAATTCCAGACAAGGCAACCCATTGCATCAGAGTCGGGGAATTCCAAACAAAGAGTAAAGATATACTGGAAAACAATAACCCCAGTACATTATTAATCAATAAAATTTGTAAGACTTGCTCTCTTGAAGACAATATTTTGATTAATATAAATTCCAGTCCCATCACTACAGCGGCAATCAGCGCTAGAAGCGCTGCAGGTTCAAAAGCCGAGGCAGACGGTCGCAAAAGAACAAAGGCTCCTATTAATCCAATCAACGCCGATGACCACCTTAATTTCCCGATTCTCTCACCTAGTAAAGGGAAAGCAAAAACCATCGCAAAAACTGGATTTAAGAAGCTAATTGCCGTTGCATCTGAGACGGGAATGATAGCCGCTGCGGTGAACGTCAATGTCACGGAGGTATACCCACACAAAGTTCTAAATGTGTGAAGCTTAATATCTGGTTTGGTAAATTTAATACGATAAGCTGAGTAGAAAACTAAAAGACCTATGAATCCAAATAAAAAACGAGCTTGACTTGCTTGAAAGGGATGGAGTGGTTCACCTAAAAGATCTGTTTGAACAATTTTAGCCAAGACGATACAGGCTGCTACAAATGCAGATCCTATGACTACTAAAAAAATATACTTGAAGGGAGTAGGTTTGAGAGGAATCAATTTTTTAGGTTATGCTGCCTTAAGATTGGAAATTATAACCGTATCAACAATGCTATCAAATACTCCGCACAACAAAAATCCCACTCCATATAAATTCACGGAACTGGGATTTTTATTGCGAACTTTCAAATACTAGGTTAGCCGGAAGCGGCAACCGCAGCCCAGTCTATCTCATCCACTTGCATGGGTTCACAAGTTATCATCGCCAACATTTCTTCACCTAGTGTGACGGATATATCATCGGGATTATCGGCCTCCCAAAGACAGATAAAAGTGTCCGTATTTCCGTGAGGAATTGGATTCCAACTTTTGACGCATTTTGCAGGTGTTTGCCCTGTTGACATCGCCTTGGCAAATTCAACAGTAGATTCATCCTCCATAGCCGCAGAAAAAACATCTGCATCAATCTTCAATGCGTGAACAACCATATATAACGACATATCTTCTCCTTTATTATGCCTATTTTTTTTGATTTCGTAACATTACCATAGCAGCGATGATTTACACTAACCAATATACCAACCTAACATCTGTAACCTTGTCATCCCCGATGACTTTATAATTGATCCAAAGCAAACATTACACCCAAAAAGGGCCAATTTAAAATGTCCAATAAATGTAGTTTTTCAGATTGTCCAGAATTAATATCCCCTAGACACTCTTATTGCATGGATCATTTCGAATTAAGTCGAAGTGGTGACATCGATATCTGCCCTCTATGCAAGAAAGGGAAATTTTCTAGTTCAATTTCCTGTGCAAATTGTAGGACTACTCTAACATTGAACTCTGACGATGCCGATTTGAATTTTGCAACTATTCGACTTCTTTCTGATATCGAAAAAATCATCACAACAGCTAATGAGAATTCGAAAATAAAAGAAGAAACTAATGTGCAAAACCTAGTGAATGATATGACTCTGGCTGTCAATAAATTCAGGGAAAGTTTCCTCAGTTAACATAAAAAAAGGGTTGTTTTGTAGAGCTTTAATTAAACCATGCCTGATTATGGTTCACTTGGAAATATATAATTTATTGAAATTGGCGTAAACTCATAACCAACACAAATTACAAAGAGGGGAGATTGATTTTGGTATCACAATTGCGTATTTATACAATAAATGGCGGGATGATGGATTCCTGGGTTAAATTATTCAACGAACATCTAAAACCCAACCACGAGAAGCACGGAATACCGATAGAAGCTGCCTGG
>CAZUXZ010000051.1:0-23003 GCA_964624055.1 uncultured Rhizobiaceae bacterium
GTCGTAATCTGCTTCGAGTGTTTCGCCCACTGGCGTCGGGTAGACCACCCCAGCCGAATTAATGAGAATGTCGCTGCGCCCGAACTCCGTCTTTACCGCCGCTACCACTTTGGAAATTTCAGATACCTTGCTGAGATCACCAACGTAAGGCCTAGCGTTGCCGCCAGCCCCTGTAATGTGAGTGACCACCGCTTCCGCCTTGGCTATGTCCGATCTGCCCACAACCGCTACCTGAGCGCCTTCTTCGGCGAACAGCTCGGCACAAGCCTCACCGATGCCAGAAGTGCCGCCGGTAATTAACGCTACTTTTCCATCTAGCTTCATCTCGCCCCCCAAAAATTCATCTCCAATGAGCTTACCATTATCCGCCTTCCCCTGCCGCAATTGCCTTGTCAGCAAAGGAAGAAAGATCATCGCCCACGATGATGCCAGCCGCTTGGGCTCGGGCATTGGCGTGCGAGATAACGCCTGTTTGCCAGGTCGAGCGTGCATCGCCGATGCGCGCACTCATTGTCGCAACCGTAGCAGCGATCACTCCTTCACCGTCGAGCACGGCCAGACGGGAAAAGCCGCTATTGTCTGCGCTACCTCCAGCATCGTTGAAAATAACCGCAATCGGCGGACCTGGAATGGGTTTGTTCTCACGGTTGCCAAAACGCGCGCCATGAGAGGCGGTAATCATCACCTTGCTCTGGTCGTCGGTCTCAACGAGTGCCGTGGAATCAACACCCCACACTTCAGGCTCGCCTTTGCTCCGGCGCAAGAGAAAACGAGATTCGCCAAATTTCGGTGCCGCGCCCTTCCATTGTGATGCCTTGATCATGCATGCCGCTGCTTCTCGGCAGGTCATACCCGCTGCGCAGCCAAGTCGGGCAGCTGTCCCGTTGACATGGCTGAGTATGCCACGCGCCAACTGATCGCGCCCGTCGGCGATGCGGGCGCTCATGTGATCTAGCACCGCTGCTGGCATTCCAATATTGTCGAGGAAATCTAGCCCACCGATACCGGCTCGGTCCTTGCCGATACCGGCATTATGCAGAATGACGGCGCGTGCACCGGCCTTGGCGGAGAGATAGGCGGCATAGACGCCACCGTGCGATCCCCCGATCAGAACCTTGCCGCAGTGCTCCGGCCCGAGCGCGGTCACCGTATCCGCGCAGATGATCCCCGTCATGACGCCGGAATAGTTTTCACGCTCAGTCAAACTTTTGCACCGCGGACTCGATGGCAGGCGACTTCGCGCCGAGATCCTCGGACACCAGGATCGGCTAGAAATTGATGCATATTCACTTTGTAAAGGGTGGGCGCACCTTCAACTGCCCATGCCAACGAACTCGCGCACCAAGTCAGGGTCGGAGAGTTGGTCGGGGGACACTTCGTTAACAAGTTGGCCGCGCTGGATAATGTGGACGCGCTGGCTGAGTGAGGCGATAAAATCGAGATTCTGCTCCACGAGGATAATGGTGAGTTTTCGGCTCGTCCGGAGACCATGCAAAATTTCAATGATCTCTTCAACGATAGAAGGCTGAATGCCCTCTGTCGGCTCGTCAAGCAACAGCAGTCTCGGGCCGCCACAAAGGCAGCGCGCCAATGCCAGGATCTGCTGCTCACCCCCAGAGAGTACACGGCCGGCGCGGTCCATAAGCGGCTTGAGGCGCGGAAAGACCTCCAGCACCTCTTCCAAAATCTTCTCCTCGTCAACCTTGTGCATCGCCATGGCTATGTTGAGATTATCGGCGACTGAAAGGTTGGGGAAGATATCGCGACCCTGCGGCACATAGCCAATACCGCTCAAATTGCGCTTATAGGCCGGCATCCGGGTGATGTTCTCGTCGTTGAGCAAAATCGTACCGTTGGTCGGGCGCAACAGGCCGATCAGAGTCTTCAAGAGAGTCGTCTTGCCCATGCCGTTGTGGCCAAGAATGCCAACGAATTCACCCTCTGCAACGTTGAGATCAATACCGTGCAGGATCGGAATGCGCCCGTAAGCGGTTTTCAGCCCTTCGACAGCGAGCATGATCAGGCGACCTCCCGCTTGCCAAGATAAACGTCCCGCACATCCTGGTTCTTGAGCACATTGTCCATTGTATCCTCAACCAAAATGGCGCCCTGGTTGAACACCGTGACCTTGTTGGCGATCGCCTTAATGAACTGCATGTCGTGTTCAACAACGATGAGCGAGGCGGTGCGGTTGATCTCACGGATCATCTCGGTGGTCCGGTGCACTTCTTCGTGGGTCATACCAGCGGTTGGCTCGTCCAAGAGGATCAGCTCGGGATCACCAGTCAGAACAATAGCTAGCTCAACACCCTGGCGCTCACCATGGGCGAGCTGGCCTACCAGGCGACTGGCTACCCCGGTGAGGCTGATACGCTCGAGAATTTCATCAACTACCCGGTTAGATTCCCGGTTACTGTGATAGCGCCGCGCCGACAGCCAAATATTCTCCCGTACATCTAGGCCGTCGAATACGCTCGGCACTTGGGTTTTGATGCCGATACCGCGGCGCGCGATCTGATGGGTGTGCGAACCGGTGATATCATCACCACGATATACCACATGTCCCGAAGGCGGCTTATATTGGTGGGTGAGGCAGCGAAAGAAGGTCGTCTTACCAGCACCATTGGGTCCTATCAGGCAGCGCAGCTCCCCTTCGGCCATGCTGAAATCAACATTATCCACCGCGACCACGCCGCCGAAACGCATGGTGAGGCCGCGCGTCTCTATAATGGGGTGCGACCCATCAGTCACTGCTAACCCTCTCCCGCGCACCGATTTTAGCGCTGCCGCCATCTGCGTCGGGCGGTCGCGTCCAGGGTAGATAGCGCAACGCCAGCATTTGCGCAGTCGGTTGGAGACCTTGTGGGACGGCGAGCACAAAGAGGAGGATGATGCCGCCAAAGACGAGATAGGTGTTGAGCCAGCCAGCGAAATTCTGCGTCCCCAGCCAATTGTAAAGAATGAGGAGTGCCAGTGACCCCAGCATCGGCCCTATCAGCGTGCCGACGCCACCGATCAGCACCCACATAATAATTTGCGCCGCAAGTGCCAACGCGAATTTGTCAGGATTAACAAAGTTGTTAAAGGTCACCAGCAGGAAGCCGGCCAGTCCGGCAATGCCACCACCGATGGTAAAAGTGATCATCTTGTAGAAGCGAACATCGTAGCCGAGCAATTCGGCGCGGGTTTCGTTTTCCTTGATAGCCACGATCACCCGGCCGAAATGGGTGCGTAACAGAAAGCGCAAACCAAAATAAACTAGGATTAGGAGCGCCATGGCGACGTAAAATTTATCGTCAGGCCACAAAAGCGAGTCCGGAAAGCCTGGCCAGTTAGGGTCAGGGATAGACGAAATACCGTTGAAGCCCATCAAACGCGCCTTGCCGATCACCCATTCCTCGCCAGAGGTGGATCGGATAAAGGCATACAGAATGAGCGTTACCGCGAGCGTTACCACGGCGAGATAGACATCGTTTAATCGGCCGTAGAACATGAAATATCCGAGCAGCATAGCGAAAGCTGCCGGTATAAATATGGCGAGCAATATGGGCACCGTGCTTTCACCCATATTGATCACGGCGATGGCGTAGACATATCCGCCGAGCCCAAAAAAGGCTGATTGACCGAAACAGAGAATCCCGCCAAAGCCCCAAATAAAGGCCAGCGATAGCGCCAGCATAGCCATGGCTATGAAAAGGATCACCTTCAACAAAGTGAAGAGGTCGAAAATAGTCGGCCCGAGAAAGAGGAGCGCCAACATGATCGCACCTGTGAAAATCAGCCCGCGGGTGTTCCAACTATGTAGGTCAATCATTTTCAACATCAGAGTGACCTGCGGAAAATTTTCCCGGTAATACCCTGCGGGAGGATGCGCAGCAGCAGCACGGCGACGATAAGCAGCGAGACGCCGCCGATAATGGGAGTTGTTTCGTAGGTAACAAGCTGGCGCACCGTACCGAACACGCCGGAAGCGACTATCGTGCCGGTAATTGCACCGGTGCCAGCGGTAATCACCGTAATGAAAGCCTGGGCAACATAGGTGAAGCCAACTGTAGGAATGATCTGCGAGATAGGTGCCAAGAGACCGCCAGCCAAGCCAGTGAGGGCAGCGCCAATGCCGAAAGTCACCATATAGACCTTGGGCGGGCTAATGCCGAGCGCCGATGCCTGCTCGGGGTTCTGCATGGTGCCGCGGGCGATTAGCCCGAGCTTAGTGCGGGTAAATGCAAGATAAATACCGACGAAGAGAATAACCGTAAGTCCTATCAGCACCAGTCGGTAGACCGAGAGCTGGTACTGACCGAGGCTGAAATTGCCCATCGGCGCTGAAACGCCGGTAATGTAATTGCCGAAAATCGAGGTAACGATCCCGATTAGAAGGAGGCTCAAACCCCAGGTGGCGATCAGCGTATCCACCAGACGGCCATAAAAGAAGCGGATTAGTAGGCGTTCAGAGAGTATGCCGATAATGCCGACGACGAGCGGCGACAGAATCAACATAGACACCCAGATATTAACGCCGGCATTGGTCGCTACGACAGTGGTGTAGCCACCAAGCATCATGAACTCGCCATGCGCGAAATTTATCACGCGCATCATGCCGAAGATGATCGCCAGCCCAGCGCACGTAAGCGCCAGGCTGGAAATCCCATTCAGCACTTCAATTATGAGAAGTGCGGCCGTATCCACGGCTAAACCCTCAAAATTGCCCGTTGGGGGCTTTAGTTACTTCGCCTTCTACAGGATAGGCTCTAGATGCGCATCCATGTCGGGCGTCTTGGTCAGATCGCAACGATCAACAACGTCGCTCGGATAAAGCTGGCTGTAACTATCGAAAATGTTCCAGCTCTGATTCTGGCACTCGGCTACATGCATATCCTGGATAACATGATTGGTCACCGGGTCAACGACCATGTGACCGGCCGGACCGTCCCAAGCAATATCGCCGCTACGGAGCGCGTCCATCACGGCCTGACGCTCATGCGTGCCGGCCTTCTTGACGCCCTCGGCCCACAACATCGTACCAAGATAGCCGCCGATACCGACCGCGTTGAGATACGGTGCATCGGAGCCAAAGCGCTTATGGTAGCGCGCCACGAAATCCTTATTGGCGGGCAGGTCAATCTCCTGGAAGTAAGGCTGGGCGCTAACGATGCCGTTGCCCTCTTCTGGCTGAAGCTGCATGTGCTCGTTGCCAACGCCGAATGTACAGGAAACTATCGGAATTTTGTTAAGCATGCCAGCCGCTGCCCACTGGCGATAGAAGCCCATATGGGCTGCGCCTACGAGGCAGGTGGCGAGCCAGTCCGGCTTGGCCTCCTGAATCTTGGCGATCGCTGGGCCGAACTCCGTAACATCAAGCGGGAAATGGTCGCGTTTCAATACTTCACCACCGAGATCACCTGAGAATTTCTGCAACCATTTGCCGATAATCTGCGGCGCGTTGTAATCAGCACCAATGTAATAGGCCTTCTTACCACGATTCTTGAACCCGAATTCCGCGATTGGCTTCACCCACTGAACAGCGCCCACGCCCGAAACGAAATTGTTTATGTCGCACACGCCGCCTTCGTAAATCACGCTGTACCACAGAAGAGTTTTATAGCGCCGAAGGATTGGGCGAATAACTTCCCGCGACGCACTGGTGATGGCGCCATGCACGAGGTCAACCCGTTCCTTGAGTGCGGCCTCCTGCGCATATTGCGCATAAAGCTCCATGCTAGACTGAGGATCGTATTTGATCAGCCTTATCTGTTTGCCGTTAAGACCACCGGCGGCGTTAATTTCTTCAACCGCAAGCTCGCAAGTCATGGTCATCGGCGTGCCGTAAATGTCGAGACCGCCAGACTGATCAAACAACGATGCGATAACAATCTCGTCATCAGCTTTACTCTTATACGGTAGAATACTGGCAGCAAAAGCTGTGCCGAGCCCAGCACCCGCGCCCTTCAAAACAGATCTGCGTGTAAGTTTCATAATATGGCCACCTCCCTGATGGGTCTGTCTTTTTTCAAGTATGATGTAACTTAACGAAATTATTAAGCGCATATTATGACCATCATCCAATGCTGCGCACGCAATTTTTTTTCCGGTCGGGCAAATAAACTCGTGACGGACGTTTTTCGGCAGCTCAAAATTTTAGAATTAGTTAAAAAGTGCTGTCCCAGACGGCAGTTTACGAGTACCAACCTCCGTCCCATCCGGTTTCAAACGATCTTTTGAGGAGAGATGGAATATTTGTTCGGCGATGCACCGGAACCCGGCGCAGCCAAGGAAATCGCTCCTGGCCTCCATTGGCTGCGCATGCCGCTGCCCATGGCGCTTGATCATATCAATCTTTGGCTGATTGAGGACGGTCCGGGTTGGACGCTGATCGATACCGGCCTATATAGCGGCTTATCGCGAAAACTATGGCGCGATGTGCTTGACAATCGCCTCAACGGACGTCCCTTGACTCGGGTCATCTGCACGCATTTTCATCCCGATCACGTCGGCATGGCAGGCTGGCTTGTGGAAGAGACCGGTGCGGAATTTTGGATGGCGCGCGAGGAGTGGCTTTATGCCAGAGTGTTGGCCATCGATACGGGCGAACACTTCACGGACGCCATGGTAGCACATTACTACCGCGCTGGAGGTAGCCCAGAATATCTCGCCAAGCTCCGCGAACGCGGGGCGTTTTTCTCGGGCATCGTCTCGGAAGTACCCCGCAGCATCCGGCGCATCCGCGACGGCGACGAACTTGAGATCGGTGGGAAAGGGTGGCGTGTCGTCGTCGGCAACGGCCATGCCCCGGAACATGCCTGTATGCTTTCGGAAGAACTCGGCCTGTTTATTTCGGGCGATCTAGTCTTACCGAGAATTTCACCGCATATCGGCGTCTACGCCGACGAACCGGATGGCAATCCGCTTAAGGATTATTTGGAGACCCTGGAAAAATTTCACGCATTGCCAGACGATGCGATCGTCTTACCTTCGCATAATGAACCCTTCCGTGGCCTGCATGAACGTCTCGGCGCACTGCAACAGCATCATGCGGAGCGGCTCGACGATTTCACCACCGCCTGCGCCGCACCGGCTACTGCCCTCGACGTTGCCAAGCAGGTCTTCGCGCGGCGTCTCGATTCGGCACAACTCGGCTTTGCTATCGCTGAGACGGTGGCGCATCTTAATTACCTCATCGCTAACAAGCAGATCACTCGCCGCACGGACGATGAAGGCGTCTATCTCTACGAAAGGATTATAATGCGAGATAGCGATCAACTGTTTCACGCAGGATAAGGGCGGCATCGACCATTTGATCAATGAACACGTGCTCGTTGGCGGCATGGCTTGTAGCGCCGTCGCCCGGTCCAAAATTGCAAATCTCGATCTCATCGTCGGCAAAATAGCGCCCCTCGCTCACCGCCAGGGCATTGATAAAATCGGGCGCGCTTCCGCGTCGCGCTTCAATGGCAGCAGCTAGGGCTGAAATGCCCGGTCCGCCCCTGGGCGGCGAAAATCCGTTGGTGCCGGTGAGAAATTCCGTGGAAAAACTTTCGGTGGGCTCACCAGCACCCGCGAGAATTTCAACCATCTCGTCATAGGCGGTGCGGACGTCCTCTTCGGGCAGCAAGCGACGGTCAATCTCAAGCCAACACGAACTCGGCACAACATTCACATTATGCCCGCCGTGCATACGACCGATGTTCATTGTCGAACGATTCTCGCCACTGATGCGCGTTACAAGTCGGGGCTCAAGTGCCCTGCGTAAATAATCAACCAGGCGCATCATACGGAGAATCGCGTTATCTCCGGCTTGCGGATCACCACCATGAGCGGCACGTCCCGTCACAGTTATCCGCAGCCAAAGGACGCCGCGCTCCTCGGCGATGAGCTCGTTTTCCGTTGGACCGCCGACCAGCAAAAAGTCCGGCTTGAGAGCACCCAATTCGCGCAAAAAGCACATGCCGTTCGGACCGAGCCTCTCCTCATCTCCGGTGAATGTGAAAACGACTTCACCCCTCTTGGGCCCGCCCCGACGCATGATTTCCTCGCCAAGCCAGATATGAAGCGCAGTGGAGCCTTTACAATTATTTGCACCGAGGCCGTAGACCGCACCGGCGCGCGTAACGGTTTCGAAGGGATCGCTAAGCCAGTCACTACGCTCGCCAACATCCACAGTGTCGATATGGCAGTTGAGCCCAAGTTGCGGCGCGCCCGAGCCGATGCGGGCCACGACATTGTCGACACCTTCGGCACGACTCGGCGTTTGGCAGGCATAGCCAGCACGCTCAAAGCGATTGCGGATATAGTCGCAAATATTCCTTGTGTCGCCTGGTGGATAGGTCGAGGGAATGGCGATAAGATCGCCTAAGAGCGTGGTCAGTTCGTGTGCGAGTTTGACTTCGTTCGTCATAGCCGAGGGAGGTTGGGTTTTGACAGTTACAGACGAGAGCATAAACAAGATCAACGAAGAGATGCAGAAAATTCCGATCGATTCGGCACGAATCAAGGAATTACCAGTAGAGGTCAACCAGCTATTGAAGGCTGCACAAGCGCTCCGCCCGACGCATGATTTCGATCACGACCCATCGGATTTCCAGCGCGTCCTCCACAAAGTGCGGGATTAGCGCCGTGGCCGTCAGCGAGCAGGAATTATCAATGCTCACCCTGTGCGAACTCGCCGACTCGCTGAGGGCGCGCGACCTCACCGCAGAGGAGGCTATGGCAGCAACGCTATTACGCATCAAGCGTCTCGATCCGCATTTGAGCGCCTTTATCTGGTGCGACAGTGAGCGTGCTATGGCTCACGCCCGCGAAGCCGACGCGGCACACGTTCGAGGCGAAGATATCGGCCCGCTGCACGGCGTGCCACTCGCGCATAAGGACATGTTCTACCGCCCAGGTCGTCCCACCACCTGCGGCTCACCGATCCGTCGTGAATTCCAGGGCAGCGAAACGGCCACCGTTCTCAAGCGTTTCGACCAGGCCGGCGCCATCGAGGTCGGAACGCTCGCCATGGTCGAATTTGCCATGGGTCCACATGGCTATAACGGCCATCTGAAGCGTTGCCGCAACGCCTGGGATTTTGATCGCATTCCCTGCGGTTCATCGTCGGGCTCGGGCACAGCGGTGGCAGGGCGGCTAGTCTACGGTGCGCTCGGTTCTGATACCGGCGGCGCGATCCGTTGTCCGGCGGCAGCCAACGGCGTCACCGGCATGAGCCCAACCTATGGTCGGGTCAGCCGCTTCGGCGCCATGCCAATGTCATTCTCGCTCGACGTGATGGGACCACTCGCCCGCACGGCGCAAGATTGCGCCCGTCTGCTCGGCGTCATTGCCGGTCGCGACGGCAAGGATGCAAGCTCAAGCCGCGAGTGGGTGCAGGATTACGAGGGCGGACTGATGCGCTCCATCATTGGTTTAAGGATCGGCATTCCGTCCGGCTATTTCGACGAAGACCTTGATTCCGAGGTGGGGACGCTTGTCGAGCAAAGCCTTGCCGTTTTTAAGTCACGCGGTGCCAGCCTGATCAAGGTCGACATACCAGATATTGTCGACAAGATAGCGGAGATCCATCCTCTGGTGATGAAAGCTGAAGGCTCGGCCAATCACGGCAATTGGAAGCGTGCCGATAGTGGCCATTATTCCAACGAGGTCGGCAAGCGCCTCGAAGCGGGCTATTTCATTCCTGCAACTGACTATATCAACGCGTTACAATATCGCGGCCAGGCGCTGCAGGAATTCACCGACGCCGTGTTCTCAAAAGTCGACGTACTACACACACCAGTCCTCCCCATGCCGACGCCGAGCCTTGAAGACACCGCCTATTCCGACGGCCCGGCCTATCTCAAGATGGTCGTGGCGCTCACACGCAACACAAAGGTGGTGAATTATTTCGGCCTGCCAGCCCTAAGCGTCACTTGCGGCTTTACGCCGGACGGCCTACCGACATCGTTTCAGTTAATCGGACGACCCTTCTCAGAGGATTTACTACTGCGGTTGGGACACCAGTACCAATTGGAGACGGATTGGCACGAGCGTATGCCCACCGCTGTCGCTGAACTCTAACTCTCTTCCTTGTGCACGATCGGTGTCTCCACCACGTAACATGGACCGCGCCTATCCCGCTGCCCCTGCTCAGCGGTGGCAAAAAGATTTCCTGCACCACGCCGTTGAAGGCATTCGGTTCTTCCAAGTTGGAAGCGTGATCGGTGCGCGGCAGGATCACCAAGCCACTCGCCAGCATGGAGCGTTTGAGCCAAAGCGTGACATCGTCTGGTCAGTCGATGGCGGCACCAGAGCTTTCGAGAACGCCAAGGACATCATCATGTCAAATTTTGTGGTCAATGGGGACGGCTACGTGGTCGATTACCACACTGGCGTCATTTTTGTGCATGGAGCAAAATAACGCAGACAAATTCCCCTCTTTTCTCCGTCGCCATTTGCCTGGTAGAATCGGCGTTCTTTGGCTCGTTTAAGAAAAATCGGCGATTTTCCGCGACTAATCCATAATTCATTTAGGGAAACTTTATTCCTCAAATGCAATTGCGCGGGAGGGATCGAGGGGCTAGTCTCGCGCACTCGCCAAACCGGCGATGAGGGGCATTTATGTGCGGAATCGCAGGAATCATGTTCAAAAATGGTCGTACCGACCATGAAACGGGCGTGGCGCTTATTGATATGCTTGATGGCTGCCAACACCGGGGTCCAGATTCGACGGGCTTCGCGCTCTACGGCGAGGAGCATACGAGCGAGCTCAAGCTACGCTTTCTTATTGGCGACGGCGCGGCGGCCGATGACTCCGTCGCGCTGATCAAGAATGCGCTGGCCGACCATGACGCGAACATCGTCGACGACATGCGTATCGGCAACAACTATCAGGCGCTGGTGCGCTTTAATGGTGACTTACGCAGCTTCGCCTATGCGATGGAACACGCGGCGCCCGACGCCAAGGTCATTTCCATTGGCCAGAGCCTGGATATCGTCAAAGATGTTGGCGGCGCCCATGATGTAGATGATCGCTTCGACGTACATGATTTCAAAGGTAGCCATGGCCTCGGCCATGTGCGCCTCGCTACCGAATCGGATGTCCGCCCGGAATCAGCGCACCCTTTCTGGGCGACCGGTTTTTCTGATGTCGCCATCGTCCATAACGGCCAGATCACCAATTATTGGAAAATGCGCCGCCGCCTGGAGCAACGCGGCTTTGAATTCCGTACTGACAATGATAGTGAATTGGTTGCGGTCTATCTCGCTGACAAAATGTCTGAAGGAGTGCCTCTGCGCGAAGCCCTTAAAACTTCGATTGAGGATTTGGACGGTACGTTTTCCTTCCTCGTCTCAACCAAGGACGAAATCGGCTATGCCAAGGACCATCTCGCCGCGAAACCGATGGTCATGTACGAAACTGACGATCTCATCGCTATCGCTTCAGAAGAAGTGTCTCTCAATCGCCTGTTTCCGGGCCACGCGCTAAACACTAAGGAGCCCCCGCCGGGGAGCTACGACACATGGTCCAAATCGACCTAGCGGAAATTTCCGTCCGCCAGGCCAACGAACTTATCCGCAAATACGGGGCCGACGGCGAGGACATCGACATCGTCAACCCCGACGCGCGTCATCATATCGGCGTCGGGCTGACCGACCCTGTAACTGTTCGCGTGCATGGCTCCGCAGGTTATTTCTGCGCTGGCTTAACCGATGCCGCCCGCTTCGAGATAGAAAGCAATGTCGGCTGGGGTCTCGGCGATAATATGTATACAGGCTCTGTTGTCGTCGGTGGAAATGCCAGCGCGATTGCTGGCGTGGCGATACGCGGCGCCGAACTTGTCATCAAAGGCAATATGGGATCACGCGCCGGACAGGTGATGAAAGCGGGGACCCTTCTGTGCTGCGGCAATGCCAATTTTATGGCCGGCTACCTCATGTATGGCGGGCGCATCATCATCCTCGGCGATTCCGGCGAACGCGTCGGCGAAGATATGGCTTCCGGGGAGATTTATGTCGGTGGAAAGGTTCAGTCACTTGGCTCCGATGCCAAAATGGGCGACACGGAAAGCAGCAAAATTGACGAGTTGCGCGCCTTTCTCGACCGTTACAAGATTTCCTTCAACGGCGATTTCCAGAAAATCGTCAACGAAGGCAAAAAGCTACATTACAAAACCTCGGAACGGCCGATGCGCAGCCTCCCCTTTGTCGGGTTTTCGGGGAAATCGGATTACTGGAACCCGAAAATCCAGGAAGATATTCATATCAAATCACAGATTGGCCGCTATCGCGTGCGTGGCTATGGCGGAGCGCGGGAACTGCCACATTTGGCAGATATCGGATTCGCCCGGAATATCTCCGGGTTGAACGAGATATCGAACCCAGTGTCCAAGGTCGAGATGCGCACGCTAATCGGCGGCAAACATGGCGCGCATCCGCTCGACCTTTCCATGCCAGTGATGATCGCGCCGATGAGCTATGGCGCGCTGAGCCGTTCCACCAAACAAGCTATCGGTATAGCCTCGTCGCTCGCCGGAATCGCGGAGAATACCGGCGAGGGTGGTATGAGCGACGCCCAGCGCGGCGCCGCCGAACAATTGATTTTTCAAATGCTCGGTGGACGACTCGGTTGGAACATCCATGACATGAAGCGTGCCAATGGGTTGGAGATCTATATTAGCCAGGGCGCCAAGCCGGGCTTTGGCGGTCAGCTCATGGCGAAAAAGGTGACCAAGGAATTGGCCGAAATTCGAGGCATCCCGCAAGGCATCGATCTTCGCTCACCATCGCGCCATCCGGATATTCTCGGCGGCGACGATCTCCTTATCAAGGTCGAGGAAATGCGCGAGGCAACGGGATATCGTTTGCCAGTCAGCGTCAAGCTGGGCGCCGGACGGATTCGCGATGACATCAAGATCGCCTACAAGGATGGTTTCGATTTTGTCGAGCTCGACGGCATGCAGGGCTCGACCGGTGCCGGTGGTGCAGAAGTCATGGAATATGTTGGAATTCCGACTATCTCAGCGATCATGGACGCGCTCGACGGCTTGGTAGAGATCGACGCTGACGGCAAGATTCAGATCATCCTCATGGGTGGTCTGCGCGACGGTGTGGACGCGGTCAAATCGCTTTGTCTCGGTGCCGATGCGGTTGCCTTCGGTAACGCTACAATCATCGCTGGCGGCTGCATCTCCTGCATGCAGTGCCATGTCGGTCAGTGCGTGACCGGCATCGCGACCCAGGATCCTGAACATGAGAAGCGCTACCGCCCGGAGATCGAAGCACACAATATCCATCGCTTTCTCGAAGGAGTGCGCTGGCAGATCGCAGCGCTAACCCACGCGCTCGGCTATGGAGATGTCAAATCTCTCAACCGGGACGACCTCATCGCCCTGACACCGGAGGCAGCAGAGATCACGCGCCTTCCCTATCGGCCAGAGCTGCGCGAACAACAGCATCTCAGCAAGGCTGTCTAAGTTGTCGGCGAGCAAAGACAGCAGAGCGGAAGCCCCCATGCTTCTCCCTGCCGAACAGCCGGACGACACGGACGACCTACATTTTGTCCCTGCACCCTGCCAGGTGGCCTGTCCTGTGGGCACCGACGCGCCCTCCTATATTGCCTATATTTGGGAGGGCAAATATGAGGAAGCGTTTGAGGCGATTACCGCGACTAACCCGTTCAGCTCAATTTGCGGGCGGGTGTGCGACGCGCCGTGCGAGCCGGCGTGCAGGCGGGTGCAATCGGATGGACCTGTACAAATCCGCAATCTCAAGCGTTACGTCATGGATGAAATCGGCGACCAGCTCGACCCGCCGCCCGTGCCAGTCACCCAGAAAGAGACGGTCGCAATCGTCGGCTCCGGGCCGGCCGGCTTGGTCGCCGCGCATGATCTATCAATCGCCGGCTATGAAGTCCACGTCTATGAGATGACCGACCGGCTTGGTGGCATGATGATATGGGGCATCCCCGCTTTCCGCCTGCCGCCCGGCGTGATTGACGAAGACATTCAGCGCTTAACCAAGCGCTGTCCTGGCCTCAAGATTCACCTCAACACTGCGCTTGGCGACGGCGTGACGCTGGAGGAACTGAAGGAACGTCATGACGCCGTGGTGCTCGCCTTCGGCTCCTGGTGGGGCAAAAAGATGGGCATTCCGGGAGATAACGACACGCGGGTCATCGACGGCGTGCAGTTCCTACGTGACGTCAATGCTGGCGCACGGCCGGAAATGCCGGAAACCGTGGTGGTGGTCGGCGGCGGGGACGTCGCCATGGACGCCTGCCGCGGCGCCAAGCGACTTCCCGGCTGCAAGCATGTCAAAGTGATTTACCGTCGCGGACCGGACGAGATTCCGGCGCGTGCCATTGAGCTTGAGGGCGCCGTAAAGGAAGACATCGAATTCATCTACAACACCCAACAAACCGCAGTCGCTGCAAAGGGCAACCAGCTCGCCATCACCTGCCTTAAGACCGAATTAGGCGAGCCGGACGAAGAAGGCCGGCGCGTTCCGGTCGAGATAGTGGGCAGCGAGCACGAGATTGAGTGCGGTATGATCATTGCCTCGATCGGCCAGCAAGGAAAATGTGCCCATCTCGACGAGAAGGGCATGATGCTAAGCGATCGCGTGAGGACAGATTGGGACGGTATGTTGACCGACGACCCGAAAGTCTTCGCCGGCGGCGACGGCGCTTTCGGCGGCTCAACTATCGTCATGGCCATGCATCACGGCCAGCGCGTCGCCTATTACGTGAAGGCATTTCTCGAAGGCCATGAGGACCCTATGCCCTACCGCCAGCCCTTCCGCACACGGCGGGTGCCTCTGGCGCAAGATCTCGAGTGGGAGAAGCTGCCGTTACAAGAACCTGTCTTTCACGGGCTAGGCGCGAAGCCTGTCGAGTTCCCCGAGATCGAAGATACCTATGGTGACAACACGGCGCGCAACGAGGCTGCGCGCTGCTATCGATGCGACGCGGAGACCGGCACCGCAGACTATTCCGTGCGCCACCGCGAGGACATTTTCACCATGGCGCGCACCAACCCACTCGACGAGCGCTCGCATGCCGCCATGCTTGCGCGTCGCTTGCAGCCGCGCGACAATCCTTTTCCAGACCACCGCAAAGCCACGCTGGACGATCTCATCTTTCTGCCAGCCAATCTGACCCGACTGGTGATTGATCCCTACCGCGAAGCATGCCGCATTGACACAGAACTCGGCGCCGGGCGCTTTATTATGGAGCAACCCTTTATCGCTACAGGATTCGACGATGCTCCGGGTCAAGTACGTGAAGCGATTGCCGAGGGCCTACAGCACTCTGGCAGCCCCTATCTCGGAGTACGCTCTCTTTCAGCGGATGTTCCCTGGCTGCAACTGGTCGTACCGGGACAGATCGCGCCGAGCGCCAATGCGGCGGCGCAAATTCATAACCTAGGTCATAAATTCCGCCAGATCGAGACAACGCGCCTGACAGAAAACCAGCTTCTCGGCTTGTCGGTTTCCTCGCCCGACATATTAGAAGAAACAATCTCTTATGCCCTGGAGGAGAAATTTGATATACTTATCCTTGACGGCAGCGGCGGCCTAGGCGCGCCCTGGGCTGAACTCTCCGGTGAACCCGATCTCACTATCCTGCGCGACGCCGTCGCTATTCTCAGACGTATTAAGCGGGAAGAAGAGATCGACCTAATTTTTTTCGGTGGCGTTCGCTCGGGCACCGATACGGCCAAGCTGGTAGCGCTTGGTAGCATGGCAGTGGTACTCGGCGTCACCCTGGGACTGGCAGCCGGCGCCGAAATTAGAGACCGACACGACATGCACTTCTCCGCGGACCGCGACAAAAAGGATCGCGCCGAAGCAGTGGCCCACATCCTCAATGCTAGCGCCCAAGAAGCATCTATGATGGCGCGGTGCACCGGTAAGACCAATCTGCAAAATGTCGAGCCAGAGGATTTGCGCGCAATTACCATCGCCACGGCGGAGGCCACCGGGATCCCGCTCGCCGGCACGCTTTGACATCAACAGGTCATGGGAATGACCCGTTATATGTTGTTTCGAGCACCAGGCACACGCTTCTGCGCAGCTGGCCTATTCCGTATTAACCTGGACGCGCGGTCGCGCTTGTCGGAATGTCTTCCGCTTTCCGGTTGAGGGGCACTCTGCTGCGATTTCCTTGCGGCAGATAAACGACTAAACTCCAGCAACATGGATATATCGCTCAATTACGGCAAGACTCAGCTTGTCGTCACGCTACCCGACGATCTTGAAGTCAGAGTCATCCGCAAGCCCGATATGCCGCTCCTGGATGACCCGGTGGCAACACTCGAAGCCTCTTTTGCCAAGCCGGACGGCGGCCCAAACCTCGCCGATCTTGCCAGGAACGCACAAACGGCCTGCATTCTCATTTGCGATATCACTCGTCCGGTCCCAAACGGTGTATTGCTGCCGCCGCTGCTGCGCGCTCTTCTCGCCGGCGGGCTAAGTAAAGAAAATATCGTCATTCTCGTCGCCACCGGACTGCACCGGCCAAATGAAAACGAGGAGCTAGCCGAGTTGATCGGTGATCCATGGGTGATAGAGAATTTTACCGTTGCCAATCATTTTGCCCGCGACGATGCCGCACATGTTTCGCTTGGACGTACAAGGAGCGGAACAAAAGTCATGCTTGACAAGCGCTTCGTGGAAGCGGACCTGCGCATCGCCACCGGCCTGGTAGAGCCTCATTTCATGGCTGGCTGGTCCGGTGGGCGCAAGGTGATCGCGCCAGGCGTCGCCCATGCCGAGACCATTACCACCTTCCACAGCGCAAGATTCATGGAGCATCCCAATTGCGCCAATTGCGTGCTCGACGGCAATCCGCTGCATGAGGAGCAGCTTGAGATTGTCTCCATGCTGGGCCGTGTCAGTGCGGTCAACGTGGTGATCGACGAGGTCCGTCGTATCTCGATGATTAATTTCGGTGAGGTAGTGGAAAGCCACATGGCGGCGGTAGATCATGTCCGCACCTATGCTGAAGTTCCAATGCCGGAGCGCTTCTCCACCGTAATCACCAGTGCCGCGGGCTATCCCCTCGACAAGACCTATTATCAGACCGTGAAGGGAATGGTCGGCGCGCTGGATATCTTGGAGCCTGGCGGCACACTCGTCATTGCTTCAGCCTGTTCCGAGGGCATGGGCTCGGCGGAATATGTCTCCTCCCAGCGTAATCTTCTAGATATGGGCGCCGAGTTCTTTCTCAAACGTATCAAGGCCCAAAGTCACGCAGCGGTCGATGAATGGCAAACCGAAATGCTCTTGAAGCCGCTCCGCGCGGGCCAAGTCGGTCTCTACACAGAAGGTCTAACGGAAGAGGAACTCGCCCTCACCGCTGTGAAGCCCGTGACCTCGATTGCAGAAGCGGTAGCCGAAGCAGTCGCTCACGCTAGCAACAAGCGCGTTGCAGTCATTCCGGAGGGACCCTATGTGGTTCCACGATACCGGCCCGGGACTTGACGGCATCCAATCTCTCTGGCCCTAGCACCCCGCCCCGTAACCGATTCGCAAATATTTGCGTACTCGCAGCAACGGTATCCGGCTCAAGCCTCGCGATCATCGATTCCACCGCCATCAATGTCGCCCTGCCAGCGATTCAAGACGGATTTGATGCCGATATCACCGCGCTGCAATGGGTGATCGAATCCTATTCACTGTTCCTCGGCGCGCTAATTCTGGTCGGCGGTGTGCTGGGTGACCATTTCGGACGCAAGCGGATGTTTGCCATCGGTGTCATTATCTTTGCCTCCGCATCCGCCTGGTGCGGCCTAGCTGAGGATGTGATGCAATTGATCATCGCCCGTGGTTTTCAGGGCGTTGGTGCGGCCCTCGTGGTGCCCGGCAGCCTAGCACTGTTGAGCGCCCATTTCTCCCATAAGCAACGGAGTCGTGCGATCGGACAATGGGCTTCGTTCACAACACTCGCCATCATGCTCGGACCGTTACTGGGCGGTGTACTGGTCGATACGGCGTCTTGGCGCTGGGTGTTTTTCATTAACCTGCCCATCGCCGTCATTCTGCTTTTCGTGCTTTATCTAGGCGTGCCGGAAAGCCGAAACGAGCGCCAAGTGCGCAAGCTTGATATTGCAGGTGCGGCATTCATCACCCTCGGCCTGGGCGGCTTGGTGTTCGGCCTGCTCGAATCCGCACGCTTAGGCTTCGGCGCATTGGAAGTATGGGGTTCGATGGCAGCGGGCGTGGCAATCATTCTTGCATTCATTTACCGGCAAAAGACTTCGGAATTTCCCATGCTGCCGCTCGACCTGTTCCGCTCGCGCACCTTTTCTGGTGCTAATATTATGACATTTCTTCTCTATGGAGCGATGACCGGCAGTCTCTTTTTTCTGCCCTTCAACCTAATGCAGGTGCAAGGCTGGAGCGCGACGGAAGCCGGTGCGGCGCTGCTACCGCTGATTCTGCTTATCGCCCTCTTCTCGCTCGCCGCTGGTAAGATGGTCGCTAAACTGGGCCAACGTCTGCCCCTCACCATCGGAGCCTGCGTTGCCGCTCTTGGCTTCGCACTTCTTGCCTTGCCCGGCAACGACAGCAGCTATTGGTCCGGCTTCCTGCCGGGCATCGCCGTCCTCGGGCTCGGCCTCGGCATCGCTGTAGCACCGCTTACCATCGTCGTCATGGGGGCGGTGCCGGCTGAACGCTCCGGCCTCGCCTCGGGTGTCAACAACGCTGCCTCACGCGTCGCGACGTTGATGGCGGTGGCGATTTTTGGTGTAGTGATGTTCGAGACCTATTCAAGCCAGTTGCAGGACGCACTTCAGGCCGTGCCGCTCGACGATACCAGCCGGGTGAAAATCGCCGAGCGCATGGCGGATCTAGCAGGCCTGCAACCACCGGATAGTCTGAAGGCAAGCGCGGCAGAACAACTGCGCGCGGCAGTCGGCGAGTCCTTCGTCGCGGGCTTTCGTGCCGTCTCTCTGATTGCTGCGGGTACTGCGCTTGCCGGCGGCCTGATTGCCGGATTAACGATTCCGCCGCGCGCGAATGTGAAGTAGGCTCGTGCAATGCGTACACCCTTGACGGATTTGGATGGAGCCCACTTCGACGTCGCGGTAATCGGCGCTGGGGTCAACGGCGCAAGCGCAACGCAGCATCTTGCCGCCGCCGGTTTCACCACACTTCTCGTGGAACAAAACGATTTCGCCTCCGGCTCGTCAAGCCGCTCCAGCCGATTGTTGCATTGCGGCCTCCGTTATCTCGCACCGGGCTCCTCCATGTGGGAGTTTGCCTTCCATCCGCGCCGTCTGACAACGGCGCTCTCCATGGCGCGTCAAGCGATGGAATCGCGCAGCCAGATGGTGCGCAAGACACCTGAGCGGGTACGGCCGATGACCTTTTCCTATCCGATCTATAAGGAAACACCCTACGCGCCGTGGCAAATCGATCTCGCCTTCAAGATATTGAATGCGCTCGGGCCGAAGGACGTGCCGCTCGACTATCGCCGCCTTAACCGCGTGGAGGCGCGTACCCGGCCGCTGATGCAATGGCTACGCGATATGGATGCCCTAAAAGGCATCGCCCAGTTCCGTGAATACCGTTTCGAATGGCCCGAGCGGATTGCTCTCGATGCGGTGCTCGACGCCGCCCGCCTCGGTGCGGAAGTGCGCAACCATACGGCTTTGCGAGGGCTTGAGCGCGAGGCCGATGGCGAATGGCGGCTTACCTTCGCGGATAAGCTGGTGACGGAGGAGGTGACAGTGACTGCAAAAGCAGTGGTAAACACCGCCGGCATCTGGATTGATCGGGTCAACCGCATGGCCGATAACAATACGGGTCGGCGTATCACCGGCACCAAGGGCATCCATTGCATGTTCCGCCTGCCACCAGACTGCGCCGATCAGGGGATCGCGAGCATGAACCGCGACGATGAACCGTTTTACTGCGTCCCCTGGCGCGGTCTCCACTATGTCGGTCCGACTGAAACCCTTTATGACGGTGATATCGACGATATCCACCCGGAAGAAGAAGAAATCGAATGGCTACTGGGTGAGGCCAACCATCTACTGCCGGGAGCTGAATTCAAGCGAGAGAAAATGTTATTTGCCTGGGCCGGAGTAAGGCCGCTCACGTACAATCCGGCTCATCCCAAGGGCGCCAGGAGCCGCGAATTGCACGATCTATCGGGCGAAGGCCTCGACAATCTTTTTGCATTGACCGCCGGACCAATCATGACCCATCGCTCGGCGGGTGAGTTGCTGACCGAGCGTGTCGCCGAGCGAGTGCGCCCCTCCGGCACGCCTGGCAAACTAAGCTTTGCCGCAAGCACTTATCCTGACAACACCAATTCGCCAGCCATTGACGACGCATGGCCGGAAACGACTTTCGCCGATCTCAACCACGCGGCAACCCATGAGCTACCCGCCGATCTGATCGATCTTTTGTTTCGCCGCACTGGCAACGGATGGACCGCCTCAATGGGCGCCCCGATGGCCGAGCAGGTGGCGCGCCAGGTAGCGGAACAGATGGGTTGGGACGAAGCGCAGATCCAGGCCGAAACCAAGGCCTATCGGGATTACGTCGCGCGCAATCATCTATGGCACGGCGCAGGCGATTGATCAAACCGGCGTGAACTCGCTGTCACCACCGAGTTCACCGTCGCAGGCGGCGCGGCCAGTCTCAACCATATGGATGAGATGGGCTAGCACCGAACGCGCAGCGGCGCCGTGCAGCAACGGATCGATATCGGCGTACATCAGACGCACCATATCGGGGATGCAGCTGATGCCGTCATCCAGACATTTGCCAATTTGAATCTCGCGCGCCTCGCGGTGATCAATCAGCGCGGCAATAAATTTTCCCGGCGATTCGATTGCCGGTCCATGGGTCGGCCATAAGCGGACCTCCGCCCGCCCAGCAAGACGTCGGCAAGAGGCCATGTAATCCGCCATATTGCCATCGGGTGGCGAAACCACCGTGGTCGACCAGCCCATCACATGATCGCCGGAAAATAGCACTTGCTCCTCTTCGAGCGCGAAGCAGAGATGATTCGAGGTGTGACCCGGAGTGTGGATTGCCTCAAGGGTCCAGCCGACGCCCGCGATCGCATCGCCATCACCAACAACAACATCCGGCAAAAAATCACGATCGGCTCCCTCCTCAACTTCTACGCCTGTTCGTCCACCACCATGGGGACCGAAGCCGTAACTTTTTGCGCCGGTAACTTCCTGCATGTGTCGCACCGCCGGTGAATGGTCGCGGTGGGTATGAGTAACCAATAAGTGACTAACCGTCTCGCCCTCAATCGCGTCCAGGAGCGCCTCGACATGCGCCGCTAAATCGGGCCCGGCATCGATCACCGCCACCTCGCCGTGTCCGACGATATAAGTGCCAGTGCCGTAAAAAGTGAAGGGTCCCGGATTATTGGCAACGACGCGGCGGATCAACGGGGACAGCGTGTCGCAAACGCCGTAAGTAAAGTCGAGCTCGCGATTAAACGGGATGGCAGCCATGGTGCTCTCCGTTTACCACTAGTAGCTGCCCGGGCGGGAGGGGTCCTCGCCGGGTGGGCCGCGGCGACCAGGGATGCCTTGCTCGCGAGTGGCGTCGCATGGGGTGGTCGGCATGTCTCCTCCCGGTAGTGTATCGCCTGAGCCGGTCAGATGCAGGAATATATCCTCCAAATCCGGCTCGTCCGTCGAGAGATCGCGAATTGTCACGCCGGCACGGCGCACGATGTCGAGGATCTGGCCAATCTCGGTTTCGCTCCTGAGATAGCGCACGACAAGGCGGCGCGGATCGCGCAGCGCGGTTTCGAAGTCGCTCAGCCCGATGGGAACCTCCGCCATGTCTTCTGCACTGACAATCACCAGTTCCTTGGCGTCGAGGCGCTCGATTAGGCTCGCCGTCCGTTCGCAGGCGATGAGATTACCTTTGTCAATGATGGCGATGGTGTCGCACAGCGTCTCAGCCTCTTCGAGATAATGGGTAGTTAACACCACCGTGACGCCCCGCGCATTTAGCGTCCGCAAATGCGACCAGAGTTGCTGACGCAGTTCGACATCGACACCCGCTGTCGGCTCGTCGAGGATGACGATGGGCGGTGAGTGAACCAGCGCCTTTGCAACCATCAGACGCCGGCGCATACCACCGGACAGAGCGCGAGGATAAATCTCGGCCTGCTCGGTAAGGCCCACCGCGTCAAGGATCTCAGCGGTGCGGCGCTCATGGGCCTGTAGACCGAAATAGCCGGCCTGGGCCTCGAGCGCCTCACGCGCCGTGAAATAGGGGTCGAGCACTAGCTCCTGTGGCACCACGCCGATGGAAAGCCTCGCGCCCCTTTTCTGGCGGTCGATATCGTAACCCCAGATCGCGGCATTACCGGAGGTCTTGTTGGTCAGCCCGGCAAGAATATTGATAAAAGTAGATTTTCCCGCGCCGTTGGGGCCCAAAAGACCGAAAAACGAGCCGCGCGGGATATCGAGGTCAAAATTTCGCAGAGCAACCGTCTCCGCTTGGCGCCGGGAATAGACCTTGCACAAGCCGCGCGCCACGACAGCGTTTTTGGGAAGGCTCATGGCCTAATTTGCCTAGCCATAGAGAGTTGCGAATAGTTGATAGCCATGGACGAATGGGTATCATTCGCCGCGTTGGCGGGTCAAATGAAGCGCGCCGGAAAGGCCATGCTATGAGCACAAATATTGACATCCCGGAAACGGTTGAAGCAGACAGCACCGAAGTCAGTTGCGATGGCGGTGGCGATCTAGGCCATCCGCGCGTCTACCTCAATATGGGCGATAAAGGCGAGGTCGAATGCCCCTATTGCGACCGCAAATACGTCCTTACAACTTAACGCACATCGGAATCTCTTTTCCTCGACAGGCGAACGCCATCCACAGAATGATCGGTAGCGCGAGCGCCGAAAGCGCCGCATTGGCCCAATAAGCGTCTGCGCCGAAGAGACCATAGAGCCAACCAGCAAGCAGCAATCCTGCACCAAGACCGGCGCCATAGGTCAGGCCGCCCAACAAGCCTTGCGCCGAATTGGCATATGAATC
>CAZUXZ010000052.1:0-3537 GCA_964624055.1 uncultured Rhizobiaceae bacterium
CGCGCCGTCGCCGCCGGTGCCAAAACCATCGCACTGGTCCTCGCCTCGACCGAGATGATGAATGAAAAGAATATCGGCATGTCGCTAGGGCGCGCGACCGAGGTTAACATCGCAGTCATCAAGCGCGCCAAAAAGGAAGGAATCAAGCCGCGCTCCTATATCTCCACAGCGGTGGGTTGCCCGTATGAGGGGGACGTCGCGCCGGAGGTGATATTTGATCTGGCAGCGCAAATGTTCGAAGCTGGTGCAGAAGAAGTTGCGGTAGCAGATACCATCGGCTCCGGCGACCCGGCCCAGGTCGGCTTCATCTTCGAGACCCTCGCTAATCGCTACGGCGCGGAGCGTCTCGCCGCCCACTTTCACGACACACGCGGCCTCGCGTTGGCAAACACGTGGGCCGCCCTAGAGCGCGGCGTACGCAAGTTCGATACCTCAATCGGAGGTCTTGGCGGCTGCCCCTTCGCCCCCGGTGCCACCGGAAATGTTGCGACCGAAGACGTGGTACATATGGTTGAGCGCTGCGGTTTCAAGACAGGAATTGATATGGCTGGCCTCAGAAAAGCGGTGGCAGTAGCCGAGAAACACACCGAGCAAAAACTCGGTGGCCACATCTTCTCCTGGCTTGAAAGCCAGGAGAGACGCAACCAAGCCAAAGCTAGCGCCGCGGCGGAATAGACGTTTCCTGCCTATCAGCCCATGGCAGCACGGTCGCCAGCCATGCCGTTAGTGAGAAGGTCAATGGCAAACTCATCGAGTAAGATTTCCGCGATGCGCTCGAAATGGACGCCGATACGGATCGTCTTGAAGTCGCGCAGATCGATGATCGAAGAAGAGCGACCTTCATCATTGGCGAATTTGCTACTGCCGTGATCGAGGGCGATATCGGCAGCCTCGCGCACCGGTGGCTCTATATCTTGAAGGCGGTATTTGCTGCCCTGCAATGACGTGTTGGCGGAAGAGCCGAAAAGCGGCATGCCGCGCACCAAAGCGTGACTAACCAGTTCTTCGTGCAGCTCTCCGGCATTTAACAGCATATCAATAGTACCGGCCTTGGAGGAATTGGCGATAACGAAAGGCGCCACATTCTCGAATAGTGGGTGATCAGCACGGAAGGGTGCAACTGTTGACATCGGCAAATTGTGCTTGTTGATGACGCAATCTACTACCGCCCGCTCGCGTTTTCCGCAGAGTTGAATGTCGTTGAAGAGCTGCCAGTTGCTCAGCATACCGCTCGGTTTTTCGAAGCTGCGGTTCTTCGCGGTGAAAATGCGACGCATGGCCTCTTCGCTGTTGCCGGTGATGGCGTACGCAACATCGAGCGGTACGATGGCGACGCCGCCTGCCTCCACAGCGTCGATTGCGCATACGGCGTCATTTTTGTAGTCATAATTCGTCATAAGATCCTCTGGCTGCTTATCACTTGGCACCGGTGAAGAGCCGGACCAGTTGTGCCGGCCCGCCCTCTTCCTCGAAACCATCAAGTGCATCAACGATCTCGTCGCTATTCGGCTTCGCGTCAAGGGGCGCAAGCAGCCGAGCAATCTTATTTTCGATGACGGTATTTTCCATCGGCCGGGCCGGCGTACCGATAGAGTCGAGCATGTCAGCCCGGCGCATCGGGCCATCCTTAGTGCGTAACTCCACCCAGCTGCCGAAATGCTCTGGAAAAGCTGCCTCCATACCGTCGTCGTCGATCGCCTCAACCTTGTCGGCAAGGTCCAGGATCTGTGAATTGTTGAAATAATCTTCCGTATAAGCTTCATAAATTTCAGGGCCGATCACCAGACTCGTGCCCAGCGCAAAAGGCAAGCTATATTGTGCCGCCATCACCGAGACCGGACGGCGTAACATATGCTGGGTGCGCATGATCACTGGCCCGCCAACGCGTATTTCCGCAATGCGATCCGTATCGATGGTGAAATCTTCCGTCACCACCCGTAGCGCATCGATGGTGGAATGGAATAGGCGGCAGCAGGGATAGGGCTTGATGCTGATACGGTGAATTTCGTAAGGATCGCCATCTTTGCGTATAAGCTCGCCATAATCGGGATTCCGGCCAAACAGGCTACCGAGCCCATAGCGCCCATCGAGTGCGCGCGAGGGACCAGCGATTCCGAGCGCCGCAAATTCTGCCGCAAGCATGCCGTTATGTGCGCCATAGCCACCATGTAGCCGCTTGACCGTGGTGCCATGTGGGTCTTCGGAAAATTGCATCGAACCTCCGGCCATGGAGAGCATGAGACCCCAGGCGGATACAATGCCCTCTCCGTCCAGTCCGAGTAGTTTGCCTGCCGTGGCAGCGGCGCCGAAGCCACCAAAGAGCGCGGTCGGGTGATAGCCGAATTCGATTACCTCCGACGCACCGACCGCGCGCCCGACCCGGCCCATGGCCTCATAACCCGCGGCGATCGCCGCCATAAGTTCGCCACCCGGTATAACGTGCTGTACGCCGAGTGCTAGTGCTGTGGCGATCACCACCGCGCCCGGATGGCTTACCGAACTGTCATGGGTATCATCGAGCTCCATACCATGCGCCGCGCTGGAATTGACAAGAGCTGCGATATTTGGCTGGGTTCGAATGGCACTGCCAAAAACGAGACTCTTGCCGCTGCCCGCGTAACGCCCTGCCCACTCACGCAAGCCCATACACCATGGCATCTCGACACCGCGCCGACAGACACCAACGTGATCCAGGAGCAAACGCTTGATCTGCCCCCGGTCCGTTGTGCTTAATGCCGTATATCCAAGCGCGGCGATATCGTGAGCCAAAACGGCGGTAAAATCATTATCTGGTGGGCTCGTAGTCACACCGCTTCAATCCGCATTTCGGTAGGTTTAATTGAGCTCTTTTTATCGCATGGAAGTCGAACTGCTGTATATAAAATGCTAGCTTGTTCGGGCCGATTATACGGAAAAATTCATGACACAATTTGATAAGGATCTGGTGATTGCCCAGGCGCGGCAATTCGGCGGCAAAATTCCGTCCCAAGCGCGGGCGGAAGAACTCGCGGCGTATCTCAACACGCTGATCGGCGCCCTCGACAAAGTGTCGACCGACCTACACCCTGAGGCGGAGCCGGCCGATATGGCGCGCAAGCTGGAAGAACTAGCCGGGGATTAGGAGAATGAGCGCAGAGATTCTCAATGCCTCGCTGGTAGAGACCGCCGAAGCAATCCGCACCAAGAAGCTCTCTTCGGTCGAGGTAGTACAAGCCGCCATCACCCGCGCCGAAAAGCTGCAGCCCGTGCTCAACTGTTTTATTCAGCTACTTGGCAACGAGGCGCTGGCGGAGGCAAAAAAATGTGACGCGCAGCTCGCGCGGGGTGAGCTGCGCGGGCCGCTCCATGGCGCGCCACTAGCGCATAAGGATATGTATTACCGCTCAGGCAAACGCTCGACCTGCGGCTCGAAGATTCGCAAGCATTATGTCGCCGACCGCGATTCGACGGCGCTCAAGCGCCTGCTCGATTCCGGCTCGATCTATCTTGGCGGCCTCAACATGGCGGAATTTGCCACCGGCCCGACCGGCCATAACG
>CAZUXZ010000053.1:0-3709 GCA_964624055.1 uncultured Rhizobiaceae bacterium
GTTGCCGGGGGTCAAAAAAACGGGGACCTGCACGCGTTCCAATTGCGCGAGGAAGTGTGCAGTCGCAGCCCGGGTCCCGAAGGTCGTGACATCGCCAGCGACGGCCAGGAAGTCGGGCTGCTGCTGGTTGACGGTCTCAAGTGCCCATTCGAGTGCACGGTGGGCGGCGGTGTCAGGGGTGTCTGACAGGTGCAGATCGGCGAGCAGGATGAATGATTCCAATATCGCGGCCTTATTCGCTATCAGTACTGCTTTGTTACTTCCACTCGTCCGGAAGATATCCGATTCCGAAGAGATGCGGATCATCGAGTGCTTCGATCTTTTCACCGGGAAGGTATTCCCCGCGCGCAGTCCATCCCGGATACTGACCTTCCAGCAGGGCTAGATTCTCCCGCGTGTAAATCGGGTGCCCGGCCGGAGGAAAGCGGAAGACCTCACGTTCACGGGCCGTCAGGGTGCCGAGAAACCTGCCGAAGTTTTCGTTGCGGCCCATGTTGGTGTAGGAGGAGACCCCCTCCCAACAATGGTCGGCGCGTCCGTAGATGCGCGTCACCGAGTAGCGCTGGGAGTCCTTGCGTTTGAATCGGGTTGCCGCGTGCCAGATATGCGTGTTGAAGATCATCTGGGTGCCGGCCGGCACGGCGAGTAACTGACTCTTGCTCATATCACGGCCATGCTTCTTGGGAATGATCAGCATCGGCGCCTGGTCTTCGGCGACCTCTTCGGGGAAATACCAGCTGCTGATCTGAGCGTACGGCGGTCCGCCCATGGGCGGCAGCAATGAGTTATTCCCATTGTCCATGTGCAGCTTGTGCGGCGGAATGTCGGCCGGATATCGCGCCCAGTTGTGGGCGTAGCGGAAGTGGATGTCTTCCGTCTCCAGCACGCGCTGAACGAAGCCGATAAGATCCCAGTCGACGGTCAGCTCGTTGAACAGCATGTTGTCGTACGGAAACCGCGCCTTGAGCAAGCCGGGCCCGTCGAGCTCTTCCGGATCGCGGTCTTTCATGACCTCCCACGGAGGGTGGGTTTCGCGAATAGCGGCGGCAATGCGGGCACGCCTTTCCTCGGGATAGAAGTTCTCGACGACCACGAACCCCTGTTCGTGAAACAGCTCGAGATGCTCGTCGTTCAGCTGCATGGTTGTTCCCTTGATACGCGAGAAGAGTTACCGTATGTCCCGCCCGACGTCCCAAAAACTGTCGCGGCTGCGATCACTCAGGATAGGCCAGAGCTGGCGCAAGTCGCTTGAAGATGAATGATGAATAAGGAGCCATATGACTGTTTCTGAAGCAAGAGCCGGACACACCCCTTTCTTGGATTGGTACGACATATGGGCAGGACTCGCCGGAAACGAAAACGGCGAAAACTGGCTGCAGGATCCGCCCGTCGGTGTACACCTCGCCGTGCAGCAGGCCCAACGTTCCGAGATCTTCCTGCGGGCGGAGAGCCACTGGGAACAGGGTGGAATGAACTATCCCCAGATTCTCCTCGACGACGGTCTCTACCGTCTATGGTATTGGACGACGGGCGCCGCCAAGGGCGCCTTTCGTCTGCACGCCTACGCCGAGAGTAGGGATGGCTTCGAATGGGAGCGCCCCGAGCTCGGTATGGTGGAGTATGAGGGTTCCAGCGAAAACAACCTCATATTTCGCTATGACGATTTCGAGCTCAATTCCGTCTTCATCGATCCCAACGCCCGCCCCGAAGAGCGCTACAAGGCCATAAGTCCTCGGACCATTTTTTTCCGCGATGGAGTTGCGGATCCGGAGATCGGCTGGCCTGAGTTCCGCGAGCTGGCTGCCCAGACCGATGCTGCTGACGATTCGACTAAGAACAGCATGGAGGCGGTGAGGGCGAAATTCGGGGTGTGGCGCGACAACGTCGTTCTGGGCGCCGTGTCGCCCGACGGCCTGCGTTGGCGCATTCTAGACGAACCCCTCGTAAACGTGGGTGGCACACCCCTCGACACCCACAATATCGCCGCCTACGAACCCGAATCCGGTGAGTACGTCGCCTATTTGCGCGGTTTCCCAGAGGAGCTGCAACACGGATTCAGAGGGCGCCGGGCGGTTCGCAAGGTGGCGGGCAAGCAATTCGGCAACTGGAGTGCGCCACGCTACGTGCTGATGGCCGATAATCAGGATCGCTGCGACGACGACATCTATACCTCAGCCTATTGTCGCTATCCCGGCGTGGCGGGACTTCACCTGATGTTTCCCGCCATCTACCACAGGATGGATTCCGAGCTCGACGTGCAGCTGGCCGTGAGTCGGGACGGCTGGAACTGGAGCCGCCCTGAGCGCAAACCTATCATCACGCGCGACGCCGAAGACGGGGAGTACGGCATGGTCATAGCAGGTCCCAGTCTGGTGCCGCTCAACGAGCGGGAGTGGGGTTTGCCCTACGCCTGCATGTACGACAGACACGACCGCGGGCCCAAGGACGAGGGGGCTCGGGACGTGTTTCGCTGGGCAATCTGGGAGCGAGACCGCCTGGCGGCCCTGGAAGCCCCGGTGGAGGGCCGCGTAACCACGATCGGACGACAATGTCACGGAGGTGAGCTGCGCCTGAACTTTCAGACGCGGAAAGCCGGATGGATCAAAGTGGAGCTCACGACCCAGCCAACCGAACCGGTAAGCAAGGTAGAGCCTATCGAGGGCTTCAGCTTGGCGGAAGCCGACCCGCTCAGTGGCGACGAGCTGGATCAAGTGGTGACGTGGAAAGGCAACGGCGACCTCTCACGACTGCAAGGCATGAAGGTGGCGGTGCGCATTCACATGGCGCGAGCCAAGCTTTTCTCGTTCTCTATATGAGGACTGCGGTCAGAGAGTGACCAGGTGGGTGCGCCCAGGCGTGGCCACCGCCTTTGTCAGCCTTTGCCCCGTTTCTCCGCAGCACGCGGGCGCCCCTCTTCGCGCTTTGCGATCGCCTCCTCGGTCAGGTTGCCGGCGGCGTCATACAAAGCGCCGTCGGCGCCTGCTTGGGTGAGCGGGCCGTACAGGTCTGGCCGACGCGCCGCCAAGGAGACGCGGTTCTCCTGCGGTACGGGCAAGACCTGAACGCTGACGCACTCGGTCTCGTATTTCTCGAGATGGAGCCCACCCTGGGGGTTGATGAGGACGGAGCTCCAGGTGTTGGCGATGGCGATCCAGCAGCCGTTCTCGCGTGCCCGCCACTGCATCTTCTGGGTATTGTCCGGACCGCCGCTGCCGTCCATCGGTATGAAAACGACCCCGGCGCCTTGCACGGCAAGAGTGCGGACGTTGTCGGCGGCCCGATCGCTGCACAGCAGGAACCCAACTTTCCCCAGAGGCGTGTCGAACGGTTTTAGCGCAGAGCCGGGCGTGATTTCGTACTCACCTGCGGTGGTGATTTTGCGGTAGTGCGCCAGCATTTCTCCTTCGGTGTCGAGGAGGACGCAAGCGTTGAACAGATCGTCTCCTCCACGCTCGAGGAAACCGAAGATCAGGTGGATCCCCAGCTCCCGGCACAACGCGCCGGCGCGGTCCAGGTACTCTCCGCCGGGCACGGTCTGAGCAATCTTCAGCATCTCTTCCTTGGTGGAAGTCGGGTCCTCATTGAAGACGTAGCCGTCGAGGACCGATTCCGGAGCCATGACCAGCTGCGCCCGGCGGCCAACGGCTTCGCGCACTTTTGCCTCCAAGCGCTGGAAGTTCTCCTCCAACTTCCAGGGTTCGCCCTTCAT
>CAZUXZ010000054.1:0-28531 GCA_964624055.1 uncultured Rhizobiaceae bacterium
ATGCCAGATCGAGATGACCGACGATCTCGATGGCCTGACTGTGATCGTTCCCGACGAATATTAAGCCCCACCAGTCTAGCAGTAAAATTAATTAATCTTGCTGGCTGTTCTGAACGTTCGCGACGTATTCAATGACAGTCACTCGAGCTTAATGGTCGTGGGCCATTTGGTTAGCTTCAACTGTTAGTCCAAGCTAAAAACTTTCTTCCGCTATCAGGTTACTCCCTTGTCGCTGGAGCACGGAGATAGGGTTCGCTCCCGTCATGCATCCAGCCGCGATAGCGCGGTAGATTGTCTGGGGTCTCAAACCATTTGATTCGCTCTTCATGCCAAATGTGGTAGGTCGGAACCAAAGCGTCCGGATCGTCCGTGGTACTAATAAAAACTTCAATTAAGGCACCGCCTAATTCCTCTACCGTGCCTTCCCAAGTTAGCGGTGTGCCACATTTGCCGCAGAAACCGCGCTCGATACCTGGCGAGGATTGATAGATTTTCCGTGTTTCACCCGACCACACTATCTCCTCCCTCAGGTAGCCAGCGAGCGACGCGACCGGCGCGCCAGTATGGCGGCGGCAGCTTCGGCAATGGCAATAGATAACTGAGTGAGGTTCCGGAGCCGCATAACGCACTGCGCCACACATGCACCCGCCGGTCACTTTCTCTGTTTCTTCTCCCATGGCAATTCTAACCTCGAAAATTTAAGTAGCATGGCGTGTAATAGCCGCTTTCCCTCTCAACTTGGGGAAAATATTTTAGCGCAGGATAATGGATGATGACGTTTAGCGGCAAGAGAGTGGCGGACACGCACAATACGAAAGAGTAGTAAAAAGGATAAACTCTCTCAATGATTTCACGACGATTGTTCCTCTTCGCGCCGTTGATGGTCTGTATAACTGTCCTCTCCTCTAGTTCGGCGCTACGCGTGTTGACTCATTCGACGACGACGGATCCAAGCCAATTGGCCACGGGCGACTACCGTATCGATCCCGACCATGTGTTCGTAACCTTCAAGATAGATCATTTCGGCTTTGCCAATTATGTGGGGCGCTTCAACAAGGTGGACGGCGCACTTGAATTCGACGCCGAAGCGCCAGATAAGAGCGCGCTGACGGTAGTAATCGCCGCGGCAAGCGTAGATACGAGCAACAAGTTCGTCGATACTCAATTGAAGGGTTCCTCCTTCTTCGACGTTGAGAATTTTCCGGAGATCAAATTCGTCAGCACGAATATCAAACCCAATGGCACAGAAAAAGCGCGGGTCACAGGCGATCTTACCCTCGTTGGTGCAAAGAGCCCTGCGGTTCTCAATATCACTTTCAACGGCGCCGGTACCAATCCGCTCACCCTGGCAGAGACCCTCGGCTTCTCAGCAACGATGGTGATCAAACGCTCCAATTTTGGTCTCTCGGCCTGGATGCCCGCCGTCGGCGACGAGGTCACGCTCGATATCGAGGCGGAATTTCTACGCCGTAAGGACCCATGACGGTTACACCCATCCGGCGCTCCTATGGCACCGTCGCAAAATCGTTTCATTGGCTGATGTTTTTCATTGTCGGCGGCATGTTTCCACTCGGCTATGTCATGAGCGACATGGCGATCAGTCCGCAGAAGCTGCAGCTTTATTCCTGGCACAAATCCTTCGGCATGGTACTTTTGATGCTCGCTGTGTTGCGCCTTGCCTGGCGTCTTCTCCGTCCCCCGCCGCCGCTCACCAGCGGGATATCACCGGTGGAGCGTGCTACCGCTCACGGTGTGCACGGGCTGCTCTATGCCTGTCTGTTCGCCCTGCCGATAAGTGGCTGGCTGATGTCCTCGGCCTCAGGCCTGCCGGTGGTGGCTTTCGGGCTGTGGCAAATGCCAGACCCAATAGTTGCGAACGAGCCGGACCGCCTGCTGCTGCTGACGATCCATACGAGTCTTGGCTTTTCTCTGTTAGCTCTGCTCACCGCCCATGTGATGGCAACGATCTACCACCATCTTCACCGTCGCGACGACACGCTGCGCCGCATGCTACCGTTTAGCGCGCAAAAGGAAGGGAAGTAATGATCGCCAAAATTGGCGCCCTTGCCATAGCCCTGCTGTTGGCCGTGACAGCCGGGGCACGGGCGTCTGATTGGACTGTGCTTCCGGCGGAGAGCAAGGTGGAATTTGCTGGCATGCAAATGGGTGTACCAACCGGCGGAGAATTTACAGCCTTTGCCAGCACGATCTCTTTCGACCGCGGCAACCTTTTAGATAGTTCGGTTCGCGTGGTCATTGATCTCGACAGCATAGCAACGCCATTGCCGCTGATCGCGCAAATACTCACCCAGGAACCTTGGTTTGATGTAGCAAACCATCCTCAAGGAATTTTTGAGACAAGAGAATTTATTCAATTGAGCTACATGCAGTTCGAGGTGCGGGGCCTGTTGACCTTGCGCGGCGTCACCCAGCCCGTCAGTTTCTCCTTCGAATTCACCACATTTGGCGACGACCCGGAGCGGGATGGCTGGCTCAAGGCGATCTTATTGGGAGAAGCAACAGTGCAGCGCACTGCTTTCGGTATCGGCCAGGGCGAGTGGGGCGCGACAAACATTGTCGCCGACGACGTGACCGTTACTGTGCGCCTTGCTGCCGAAAAACAGACCGGGCCTTAGGCCATTGCTCTCTATGGTAAGTCGCGCACCACGGATCACGCCTCTTGATCTCTGGCCCAAGGGTAGAAGAACCAAGTCGATTATTGCCCCGTGGTCCGTGAGACGTTTACCGCAGGCCTTGTCCCATGGCCTCCGACCATAATTTTGAAAATTTACCGAAAAAAATCTTGCCAGTATTTTTATGAGCGAAAAGCGGATACCGTGCTGACCATATTCAATATAGCACCTAACCGTTTTTTTGCTGTGTAGGTAGTGGCCAATTTTGTTGTGATCTTTTTGTTCGATACTCATATTCGTAAATTGCACTATGTCATTACCAAAAAGATAATTTTTCAATCTCGTGTTTGAAGAAGAAACAATGCAGTGCTCAGGTTGTATATGGGTGACTGGCGCTAGCTCGGGAATAGGGCGTGCGCTTTGTGTACGACTTTCTGCCGAAGGACAATATGTCGTCGGCTCGTCACGCGACCGCCAAGCGCTTTTCAAACTCCGCGCTGAACTGGGTGATCGCTTTTTGCCTCTTCCTGTCGATATAACCTCACTGTCTGATCTGAACGATGCAGTTGCAGAAATAGAGAGGTTAGCTGGACCCATTAATCTCGCCATACTCAACGCCGGCGTTTACCAACCAGAAGGTGAAAATGGTTTTGACGGTGAACAAGCGCACCAGACCATAAATGTTAATGTTTTGGGCACGATTAACTGCCTGACGGCCATCCTGCCTACTATGCGCCAACGTCGATCAGGCCGGATCGCACTAATGGCATCAGCTGCAGGCTATCGAGGCTTACCACATGCAGCAGGCTATGGAGCTAGTCGCGCTGCAATTCTTAGTCTAGCGGAATCGCTGAGGTTTGAACTTGAGGAGACCGGTATCGCAGTTCAGGTTATAACTCCAGGTTTTGTCGACACCCCTCTTACAGCTAAAAATAAATTTCCTATGCCGTTTATGATAACGCCCGATGCTGCAGCCCACCGCATTTTGTTAGGGGTGCGTTCCGATCGCTTCGAAATTACATTTCCCCGTCGCTTTACTTACGTGATGAAATTATTACGTCTATTACCCTACGGTTTGTATTTCCCGTTGATCAGACGCATCACTGGCATGTGAGTCGCGCTCAAACTGGCGCGTGGCCAAACCAGGGTCGCGGCGGAAGAACAACCAGATGCGGCCAACCACAAAACCGAACTTGCGCATTGTAGCTCGGTTAATCAACACTTCCTCAGATTGCAAAAACATCCAGTCATCAAAATCAATATTGATCTGCCTATTGCCGAACGGAATCGCAAAACGGTAACGCCAGTGAAACGCTTGGCCGCAAACGCGCCCTTTTGCTTTGCCAACAACACCTTCTGCAACTCCCTCATAGCTGTTCGGTTGCGTTATTCGGATTTGCCATACGCGTCGATCGGTCGCGCCTCCGACAAAGTGAAAATCCTCTTCTAGCACCAGTGTTTTTCCATCCCACCGACCTAAAATATCAACGCTGAATTGACGTTTGATTTTTCCGCTGCGGTTTTCAAAAACTCCCCAAGCACGGCACCGACCGTCAAAGTATTCCTCAAGCCGCAAAATTGGCTTAGATCCAACGAAATCCTCGAGTTTCATCGTATTAATTCTTTTGCTCCGTGAGTGCTATGTGTCAGAACGACATGCATTAGGTCTGTTCGTCCGGCTAAAAAGCCTGCTTTGCAATAAGCAAGGTAGTAACGCCAAATGCGACGAAAGCGTTCATCAAAACCCATCTCGTTGATATGTGGCCAAGCAATTTCAAAACGGCTAGCCCAGCACGCGATGGTCCGTGCATAATCCGCGCCGTGTGCATAGTCACTCACCCATCTCAGATGGCTTTCTTTAGCGAGTTCAGTCAGTTGCTGGCGCGAGGGCAACATACCCCCTGGGAAAATATGTCTCTGAATAAAATCTACTTGGCGACGGTAATCGTGGAAAGCATCGTTTTTGATGGTGATTGCCTGCAAAACAGCAAGTCCTCGGGGGGCTAGGAGTTTTTGAATACGCTCAAAATATACTGGCCAGTAAGCTTCTCCTACCGCTTCGATCATCTCGACCGAAACAATTCGATCGAATTCACCCTCTACGTCTCGGTAATCTTGAAGGCGAAATTCGACATTGTTAGTCATGCCGCTCAATGCGAGTTTTCGAACGCATTCGGCGTGCTGAGCCTCAGAAATAGTGATTGCAGTAACTCTACAACCCACCCGTTGCGACGCATAAATAGCGAATTCACCCCATCCACTCCCAATATCTAGCAAGTGATCCTTCGATGAGACCTGAAGTAATTCGATAAGACGGTTAAATTTGCATAATTGAGCCTGTTCAAGGCTAGCGCCCGGAGTGGAGAAAAGGCCCGCTGAATAGGTCATGCTCGCATCAAGCCACGTCCGATAGAATTCGTTACCAAGGTCGTAATGCGACGCAATGTTACGCCGGCTGCCCCTCCGAGAATTACGCCGGCGCCAATGACCAACTCGAGCAAGGGTCGCTACAAAAATGTTGCCACGGAGTGCTATACGCCATGCGGATTCGTTGCGGGCAGCCAACTCAAGAAGACTCGACAGGTCCTTGCTACTCCAATCGCAATCTATGTAAGACTCGGCGAAAGCTATGCTGCCACCTAAAAAAAGGCGATACACGGCTCGTGGCTTGTGGATCGTGATATCGCCTGTTGGTCCAGGTAGATCACCAGTGAAGCGATGTATCACTCCGTTAGGTAAGGTTAATATTAAATTTCCACAGCGGATTTTTGTGGCAAACGAACATAAAATTTGTTCATAACGCCGACCGAACGCGACGGATAGACCGCCCCGTCCATAAGAAATGAAATTGCTTATGCTTCTTACCGTCAAAACTCAGGATACCTTTGGTGGCATAGCGCAGTGACGATGAAATGGCACCCGCTTAAGCCATAGACGTATAGCTTGCCAATGTATGGCCACAATGATCTTTAGTGTCATGACTGGATCACGAAGTAACGTCAGAATTAGAGCGCCGTTGGTTAGTTTGACTTTTCTCGCAACCCAAGTGGCGATCATAAAGTCACCCGCGTCATCACTTTCTCTAATAAACAACTTTAATTTCTCTTCGCAAATCTTTGTTCTGAAATGATAATGTGCAGTCATACTGATAAAAGGCGAAACGTAGAACGCTTTTTCCCGATGATGTCGAAACGTTAGAGCAGCGCGCTCTTCCTCACGAATAGGGACGACGTAGCAATATTGTTCGCCAAACGTATTTTTGACCTCATAAATTAGGGCGGCCAATGCTCCATCTACCCGAAAACAGAAAAAAATGCTCAGAGGATTAAATACGTAACCGAACATACGCGGCATACTTAGAAGCAAGACCCGTCCGCCACCTAAATCCACTCCTTCACGATTTAGTTTCTCACAAACCCAAGGACGCAGTGACTGGCCATCTCGGCCACCGTGGTCACGATCATAGAAGGAAAAAATGTTGGGGCGATTGTACGAAAGAAACCAAATAGGCTTGACCGTCTCCGCCAACCGATCAATATCAAGCAATAGCGCCGCAATTCTATATGCAAATCGATGGCTTACAGGACGCATCCGGCGGTGCATTACGTGTCCGAGTAACAGGCCAGGTTTAACCACCTTGCCCTCCAATCACTTTTCGCAGCAGTTGCCTACCGCGGTCTGGTTTAGAACCGCGAGATCCCTCATTTGTCCGCCACGGGCGCTGGATTCCGAATCTCTCTGCAATCTCCAAGCCAGAACAAAGGGCGTCTTCGTGAAAACCGTAACCAAAGTAACTGCCGCAATACCATACATTGCCTGAACCCTGAATTTGGTCCAGTTGGCGTTGGGCCCTATATGCTTTCACATCGAAAATTGGGTGATCATAGCGAAAGACCTCGTGAATAAGATGCGCTCGTGGTTCTTTTTGAGGATTAATCGAGACAAACAGCGGAATTGCAGTGGAGAGACTCTGCAAGCGGTTCATCCAGTAGGTAATAGCAAATGGCTGTTTGGAGTCCAATACACCCGAAACGTTCCAAGATGACCAAGCTTTTCGATGGTTGGGCATAAGACGAGTATCGCTATGCAATACGGCACGGTTCGGCTGGTAGCGAATGTTTCCTAGAATGCGTTTCTCCTCAGAAGTTGGCATAGCTATTAGCCCAAGGGCTTCATCTGCATGGGTCGCAATGATTACGCCATCGTGGTTGTGAAAATCACCAAATTGATCCCGCAAAACGACCCCACCTGCGGTGCGGACAATTTTATCAATCCCTCTGCTAAGCTGTATTGGACTAGCAGTTCTAGCAAGTAGGCGCTTGACATATTCGCGACTGCCCCCGCTTACAGTTCGCCAACACGGACGGTTCCGGAATTGCAGCAAACCATGATTATTGAAAAATTCCGTGATGGTCGCCAAAGGAAAATTTGCGGCCGATTGAGACGGCACCGACCAGATTGCAGCAATCATTGGTAGCAAATGATGGTTTACGAAAACCGCCGAGTACCGATGAATACGCAAAAATTCACCGATCGTGATTTCATCGCAGCTCGTCCCACCATTCAGGCGAGCGCTGCGATAAAATCTCAAAATATCAGCTAACATTCGCCACATCGAAACCGAAGCAATATTTCGGCGCTGAGCAAAGATACCGCCAAGACCTTCTCCACAGTACTCTAGTTGCCCGTCATCCAGACTAACGGAAAACGACATAGAACTTGCCTGAGTTCTTATGTCCAGATGTTGAAACAGAGCCGCAAGATTAGGGTAATTTCGCTCGTTATAGACGATGAAGCCGGTATCGACGGGCGTTTCGCGCACACCTCTGCCTACCGTCACAGTATTACTATGTCCGCCTGCATAATTGTTGCGATCGAAAAGAGTCACAAGGTGGTGCTTCGATAACAGCCAGGCTGCCCCAAGACCAGCAATACCCGTACCGACAACTGCCAAATTTAGGATTGGCGGCAAAGACTCTTGAGCACCTAGCGAGACGGTTTTGATTTTGTAGCGATCCATCTTTATAAATTTTTTATACTAAAATAGATACTTCCAAGTGGTATACGTGCCGGCGGATCGATTGGACTTCTCAGGTAGTCTGAGCCAGGAACACAGGCTTAGGTAAATCAAACAATTTCTGCGCTCTAAAAAGATCCAAATTATGTCGCATTGCGTAGGTGTTATATGGAGTCAAATTCCGCGATGTCTGATTTGCCTGACAGGGAGCCAAATTTTAGGCAACCTTTGATCGACGCCACCGAGATTTACGTTGAGCAAAATGCGTTGAGAGACGAGGAAGCGCTCTTAATGACAGCGATAGCTCAATCGCATGATCGGGATGCCTTCACAGAAATTTTTGGCCGCTACGCTCCCAAAGTGAAAGCCTTCGCTTTACGTCTCGGCGCGGATAGCGCCGCAGCAGAAGAGGTTGTTCAAGAAGTAATGATTGCTGTATGGCGCCGCGCAGAAACCTTTAATCCGGCCAAAGCAAGTGTGTCAACTTGGATATTTACGATTGCAAGAAATAAGAGATACGATCATTTTCGCCGCGCTCAGCGCCCGATGCCTGACCCAAACGATCCAGCATTTGTGCCGCAGAACGTAATGCCTCAGGACGAAAATATTGATGCCGCGAGACTCCAAGAGTCTGTGCGCTCTGCAGTGGCAGATCTTCCTACGGAACAAGCAGAATTGGTAAGACTGTCTTTTTTTGAAGGAAAGGCACACCGTGCAATCGCTGACGAACTCGAACTGCCCCTGGGTACGGTAAAGTCACGAGTTCGTTTGGCGCTATCTAAATTACGAAAAGCGATGGAGAATATGAACGATGCCTAGATACCATCCAGATGATGAAATTTTGTCATCCTACGTCGCTGGCCTACTAAGTGAGATGCAATCCGTCCCAATTGCTACTCACCTAACGCTCTGTCCGACCTGCCGCGATGTTTGCGATGGCTTTGACGAACTGGGCGGGGTGCTACTTTCACAAGCTGTTGACGAACCAGTCCATTCCTCGACCCTGGATAACGTTCTCGATCGGCTTGAATCACCGGATGTGGCTCCCCAAGTTCAATCTGAGCTAGCTGATGATGAAACCCGCAAACTTATACCTCAACCAATACGCGATCGTCTCCCAGGTCCGTTCAAAAAAATGATCTGGGGAAAGCTTGGCCGGCACATCCAATACATTGACCTTGCAGTCAATGAATCCGGCGTTAAAGCTCGATTATTACGTCTGCCAGCCGGATTGCGCTTACCGGCGCACACCCATTCTGGCAATGAAATGACGGTTGTGTTGTCTGGTGGGTTCTCTGATCAGTTTGGTCATTATCTTCGTGGCGACTTTGCAACGAGAGATGAGACTGAAAAACACAGGCCCGTGGTAGATGAAGGTGAAGATTGCTTGTGTTTCACCGTAACCGACGCGCCTTTGCGCCTAACTGGGCCAATAGGCTTTTTGTTCAATCGGTTGATCAACTGGTAGGTTGTGAGGGACCTTGGTGTACTCTCGGCTGTTAGCCGGCCTCTTAATTGCCGCCAGCTGTTGGCTAAGCACTAACTCGTTCGGTCAACTCAACGCAGCGACGACTATGTCAGCTCATGACTTCAGTTTCGAGACCATAGATGGCAAGGACATGCCGTTGGCCCAGTATGCAGGGAAGGTAGTTCTGATTGTAAATACTGCTTCCGAATGCGGCTTCGCCTCTCAATTTGAAGAACTTCAAACCTTATGGGAACGGTATCAGGCACGCGGGTTGGTTGTGGTCGGCGTGCCCTCAAACGATTTTGGCGGCCAGGAACCAGGCAGCCATTCCGACATTAAGGACTATTGTCGGGTCAATTACGGAGTAAATTTTCCACTTACAGCCAAAACTCACGTCAAGGGCACGAATGCACATCCCTTTTATTTGTGGGCTCAAGATCGACTGGGATTTCTATCTAAGCCAAGATGGAATTTTCACAAATATCTTATTGCTCGGGATGGTCGCCTCGACAATTGGTTTTCGACTTTGACGAATCCAAAATCTAATAAGGTTACTCGGTCCATCGAGAGACTACTCGCAGAACCAAGATAGAACGTCATGCGTGGGCAGCACAAACCTCATACGTATCCCAAATTTATCAACGGATTGGGAAGAGTTCCACGTGTTTAGTTCCGGACATTTTTGTAAATTTAAGCCATTTTTTATGTGTTCTATTACCTGAATAATCCTACGGGAGAAGCGAAATCTCCTATATCGTTTTCTAGATCATGGACTTGTAATTCAGCACTATAATTGAAAAGAGAAGAGGCATCGCCTCGAGCGCCGCCCTAAAACACAAATAATTTTGTAGTCTATTGTCCGGCGCCAGGGTTGGGGCACGTCATTGCTGCTCGGACCGCGACAAAAGCCCCGGCAGGAGTTATGACAAGCCCCCTCCTGTTCTTCTGCGTCAAAGCAAAGCCTGCCGTATCAGCAAGCGAAAACAGGCCCGTTCGAGTCAAACGCTCTTCCGCATGTAATAGGCTACGAGAGACTCATTGCGATAGCAAATGACCTTTTAGCGATGCGTGACGTGATCCAAAAGGCTTATCCACACGTAGAACTACTACAAACTGATAAAAAGGAAGTAACATGTTTACGGCAACTCGGAAGTTCGTAGTGTTCAGTTGGAATTTTGTGTTCAACCATAATGTAAGCCCCCTTCGTAACATCCCTGATATAGCTATTCGCCATTACGTCCTGCAGGCTTTAGGTCTTATGTGGGCCGTGGCGTTTTCAGTGGCTACTGGAAGTTACGCTTTTCTGGCATTTAGTGTGATTGGTCACACGGTTCTTATAGCTGCCGCCGCAATCACCGTAGCGACTTGGACAGTAGCTGCTGCTAAGCCGAATTTATTTCTTCTCGGTTCATCTAACGAAGAGGAGAATAGTTTTGAAACTCGTTAGATTGTCCTGGTAGGAACTTTGTATTACTGCATCATCGCGGATAACGCGTTTTAAGCATAGAAGAACACAAAACAGACTTTGCACTTGGAAACTAAGAAACGTATTTGAAGTGATGCTGCAGTCCTTGGTGATATTGGTTTGTGTTTCTCTGCTGGCTGGCTGCTCAATGATCGGTGTTCGGTCTGGGTACGAGCAGCCGTCATATGTTCTCGTGGAAACATTATCCGATCAAATTTCCATACGCCGCTCTAAACCACTACTGGCTGTCGAGACAACCGTCAATATGCCAGACTATGATGAAGGCAGGGGCGCAGCATTTAGACGGCTTTTCGACTACATTTCCGGAGCTAACATAAATGTTCAGAGCACAATCTTAACTGACACTTCTGAGAGCCTCCGCACGTCGGAGAAGATCTCCATGACTGCACCAGTGGAAACATCACGCAATGGAGCTAGCGGTATCCGGATGAGGTTTTTTTTACCCGCCGAGTTAACTTTGGAAACTGCGCCGCAGCCGACCGATCGGAGATTACAACTCGTGGAAGTACCTGGACAATTGCAAGCGGTGTTACGCTTTAGTGGCTTTGCAAGCGAAGACGAGGTGGCCAAAAACACTCAAACTCTCGTATCAGCGCTCCGTAAATCATCATGGAGCGCTACAAGCAGGCCTCTGACACACATATACGATCCGCCTTGGACGATACCTTTCTTGCGGCGCAATGAGATTGTAATACCGATTGCACCTGCGTCTTCCTAAATTCCATCGCTAAGGCCCTAGCACTAACCCCCGGTATATGGAAAAACATAGCGCACACCGCCGCGCAGTCCACAACGCCACATCAAAATACTCATTGTAGTTCGACGCTGACCGTCGCTACGCAGCCTTTTATTTCCTAAGAACGTGTCGCATGTTGGTCAAAATCAGGATCGAAAGCTGTCGAAAAAGTGATCCTCGCGGGCCTTTCCCTCGTATCTATAAGTAGTGGGGGAGCTTCCTAGGCGACCGGCGTCGTTAGGCCAATCACATTCCCCATCCGGCCACGAGATCTCGTTCCGGCATATCGTGAGATTGGTTCACCCGAAAGGGGGCGCGGAGGCCGTCTCAGCATACCAAGCCGCTCTCGACGTAAGAGCGACATGCCTCCAACAAATTACGAGCTGTTCATCAATACTTTGAAATGACCCGCTTCCGTTAACGCCAGACCACCCGAAAGGTAGAAATAAAACTGAAGGCGACGGATATATCCGATATTGGCGTTAATTAAAGGATTGCTAGAGCACTGCTAAATCACAAATCGGAAAAAGCCAAAATCGACGTCGAACGCATCTACAAACAACACCAATAATTCTAAGAAACTTGAGACGCCTCGACTGTGGGCAAAGAAACTCATGGAAATTGTTAGACTAAAAACGGCCTACAGTATCGTCCCGCTGTCCAACCACGTCGGATGAGAGGCCCCAGACCTCCCTGCGACTCGCCGGTGCAAGAAGAGCAAGCAAACAAATTCTCAGCGTGATATTCTGCGTCACTTCCCTACCACTTTATCCTTTCGTCAATCGTCCTTAGGAGGACAACGAGCATGTTAAGTTACGCAACTATAGGTACCAATGATCTACAACAAGCGGGAGAATTCTACGACGCCGTACTCGACGTCCTTGGGGCTAAACGATCTCAAGAAGGCGAACGGATGATTATGTGGTCAGGAAAAACTGGTTCGGGCTCAGTTGCTGTCATCACGCCGTTCGATAAGAGCCCGGCGACTGCCGGCAATGGCACGATGCTGTCTCTTGATGCGGGAAATCCAGAGACTGTGAAAGCGGTGTACGCCAAGGCGATTGAAATGGGCGGCACGGACGATGGTGCTCCGGGGCCGCGCGGCACGGGTGGTTTTTATGGCGGGTATTTCCGGGACCTGGACGGCAACAAGCTGGTCGCGTTCTGTCGACAGTAAAACAAATGGGTGCGCAGCAGGCTTTCGGCATAACTTGATCACAATACGAGCGCTGAAAGCCCCCTGCCCCACCGCGGTTCGCCAGAGCGTAAAATCAGGATGAAAGGCGTAACAGCGAGCTCTAATTGCCAAAAGGGGAAATCTTCCGGAGTGGCGCTTATGTTAAATAAATAAATTTTTTAAAATTTTGTTAGACGCGAAAGGAGTAGATATAATTAAGTTAAAACAATAACTTAGGTAAAAAAAGTTGTATCAGGTTATCGTTATATTATCTTTCCGCCAGCCTGATCATTAGGGGGAATGGACAAAATAAAACACGGCGATCAAGTCAAACTGTTGCAGCCGCAACATCCAATCACCGGCAATGTAGCCCGCATCACCTAAAGACGCCCCCTACTCTATCAAATCGACAGCGCTGATCAGACACGCGCCCCTAAAGTCTAAGCTAGCCAGCTTGTAAACTTGTCAGTATCTAGATGTAGAGGCGTTATCCTATGTGGTTGAGCGCAATTTCACTGTGCTAGGCGACAACCATCGACATAGAATCTCTGATCAATTCTCTAGCGGAGGAGAAGTCACATGAGCGTTACTGGACGGAATGGTCAACTGCATGACAAGAAGCCAAAAGATATAGATCTCCGCGTTAAGGCACTGGAATCAATTTTGCTAGATAAAGGCTTGGTTGATGCGCAAGGTTTGAACGAAATAATTGAAACCTATGAACACAAGGTTGGACCTCACAATGGCGCGAAGATAGTTGCCCGAGCTTGGGTGGAAACAGATTACAAGACGTGGCTATTAGATAACGGAACAGCTGCTATAGCTAGTCTCGGATTCACTGGCGTTGAGGGAGCGGACGTTGTTGTTGTTGAGAACACACCAAACGTTCATAACGTCATCGTTTGTACACTTTGCTCATGTTACCCTTGGCCAATCCTTGGTCTGCCGCCAAGATGGTATAAATCAGCAGCATACCGAGCGCGCGTAGTTATGGAGCCACGTAGCGTCCTCGCTGAGTTTGGTCTTATTTTGGAGGATCATTGCGAAGTCCGCGTCTGGGATAGTACTGCCGAGGTGAGATATTTAGTGTTGCCCCAACGTCCTCCAGGAAGTGAGAATCTGGATGAAGAAGCCCTGACTAAAATCGTTACTCGGGATTCCATGATCGGTGTGGCACGTCTTTAGGCGGCAAGCTCGTCGTTAGTAGATGTGGGGAATAGGAAGGAAAACGCATGAACGGACTACATGATCTTGGCGGCATACAAGGTCTGGGTCCCGTACCACGGGAGGAAAATGAGCCGATTTTCCGTGCAGAATGGGAGAAGCGCGTCTTCGCGCTAATGGTCTCGACACTCGGGGGAGGTGCCTTCAATGCCGGAGAGTTTCGCCATGCCGTAAACGAACGATTGAATCAATCACAATATTTGACGCTCAACTATTACGAACGGTGGGTTCAGGGCATTGAAATGCTTTTGATAGAAAAGGGTCTGATAACCCGAGACGAACTCGAAACTCGCTTCGAGAAACTTGCGAAGGAAGCAGACTGATGCGGGTCGTAACACCGCAGGTAGCCCGGCAAATAATACACCATGAAGGTTCAGCCCGAATAGATGCGGAAGTCGTGCCCCGCTTCAGCTTAGACGAGCGTGTAACTGTCCGTAATATTCACCCTTGTGGCCATACGCGGGTTCCTCGCTATGTCCGCGGTAAAACAGGTCTCATTGAACGAGACTATGGCGTTTTTATTTTCCCAGACACAAGCGCACATGGGAAAGGGAACAAACCTCAACATGTATATAATGTACGTTTCTGTGCGCAGGAACTTTGGGGGCTGGCAGCGTCGGAACGAGATTTTCTTTATATTGACCTTTGGGACGATTATATGGAACCGGCCTAACATCCCCGGTATTTCAATCAATGGGTTACTCCATACCAATTTTGATCCAGCAGGAGTGCCTGAGACCGGCAGCCTCTGCCTTTGATGGCCGAGCCAGGTCGCTTGATCTTGCTGGCATGAAATTCCGCTAAAACTCTTCCAGCACTGATATACTGCAAATCAAATAGTGCACTGGTCTAGGTTACTGGCTGATGATTTTCCATCAAACGCTCAACGATCAATCACTGCCGGGCGCATTGCAATGGCGTGCAGCCAGGATTGTATTAATTTACTCAAACTTCTGATCCCTTTAGAGCGGCGACCACGTTCCTTTATACTTCTTCAAACAACATCCCCGACTTGATTAGAAGTTCTAATATGCGTGGCTGTTTGCATCCGCCTACATTACGATTAATAGGGGGAGCTTAGAAAGATCGACAAGAAAAAGGAGAGACGAGATGGCTGCTTATGTAATCGGTGCGGTTACGATTCACGACCCGTCCTGGCTAGAGGAATATAGCCCAGCGGTCAAAGCGATGGTGGAAGCAAACGACGGCAAGTATCTTATCCGCGATTTGGAGGCTGATCACCTTGAGGGTGATGGCGCGGTACCAACAGTAATTGTGGTGCTGGAATTTCCAAGCACAGAGCAGGCGCGAAATTGGTACAATTCGCCAGAGTACCAACCCTACATAAAAATGCGGCAAGCTGGCGCAACGGGCGACCTGTTTCTGGTAGCCGGACTCTAATAGCAAAATATGAGAAAAAGATTAATTACTAACGACGCGCCGTCCACAAGGCCTTCTTAAACGACTTTCTGAAGTTCAGCACCATCCGATTCTGCATCACCTTCGCAGCGCCTTTGTGTAAGCGCAGCAGTTTCAGTATGCCAGCCAGAAACACCAGCTGATAAAGCGTTTTAAGTGGCACAACTTCGCGCGACGCTCAGGGAATAAATGTGTTTGGCTTATCCACAATGGCTTAATGACCGTGCAAATAAACTACAAAAACAAATTTCTCTTCGTCCCAATCCTGGCGGTTTTGGGTGTGATCTATAGTGCCCTTTTTCCAGTTAACCAGATGAGTAGCGAGATTGGACTTCCCTTTTTAGGATACGTTTTCTGGTTCAATCTGCTGGCAACGCTAGTGCTATTTATCGTCTCTGCCTACAGGCAGGAATTACCGCGCCTCACCTGGCCACATATCCGCGCTTATCTTCTGTTAGGACTAGTTACCGTCGCCATACCGGTGCCTTTGTGCACTTTCCTCTCGGACAAACTTCCGATTGGAATTATTACGCTTCTTTTAGTGCTAGTACCGCTTCTCACCTATGTGATGTCGTATTTTCTGCGCATTGAAAAATTCCGACTTTCTGGCTTGATCGGCCTATTGCTCGGCCTGGGTGGCCTATTGTTTGTGCTCATTCCCAAGACGGGGCTGCCAGAACCGGAGATGTTAGTGTGGACCCTGGTGGCACTGATCGCGCCGCTCTGCTTTGCACTCTGCAACATCTTCGCCACTACCCTCCGCCCGCCAGGAACACCGTCGCTAATGATGGCAACAGGAATGTCGGGCGGAGCCACGGTGCTACTGGCGCCGGTAATGGTGGCAAGCGGTCACGCATTTGTTTTTCCCACCAACATGTTCGACAGCAACCTTCCAATTCTATATGCCACTGCAATTACTGTAGTAGACCTCGTCGCCTGGTTTGCTGTTGTACGCATTACTGGGCCGGTGTTTTTTTCACAACTCAACTATTTCATAGTCATCGGAGGATTTGGCTGGGGATACTTGATAAACGATCAGCGTCACAGTTTATATGTTTGGGTTGCCACAGCATTTACATTTGCCGGTCTGGCAATTTTCACGCGTGGCGCTAAAAACTACGAAACATACACAAAAGTGAAAAAAGAGGATGCAGAAGAACATAAACACTAACGACGCGCCCTCAAATGTCTCGCGGAGACTACTTCTCGCACTGCCCGATGAAAAACACGTTACGGTTGTGTGATTGCAGCGCTGAAAACCTTTATTTCCTCAAGAGATACCCTTGCCATCCAATAATCTGGGCAACGTTTCAGTTAAGTATTTAGACGTCAAAGGGTTAACTAGCTTGTTGTTGGTAGCAATCTGGTCCGGATGACCCAGGCTTAGTAGAGTTTAGGTGGTATTTAATTGGAGACAATTTGGACAACCTAAAATACAATTGGAAGAAGCATCCAAATAGAGAATTATAACGCAAACATACGTCAGGAAGGTGAGTTAGCTACACTAAATTCGACCGGTGCAAGCAAGAGCCGTACCACGCAAACGGTTCTCTTGGAGTCTACTTGACCGAGAAATGGATGATGCTTCAGTGACCACGTAACCGACTGGTTTTGTAATATGAATTGAGAGTTCTGGGTGGTTTGAAAATCTTATTCCGTAGCTAACCTCAGTATAACGCCTCCCTCAAAACTAAAAAATTCCACAATATCTGTGTACAGGTTTTCCAAATGAGAAGTCTGCTCGCATTCCTGTTTATTTTTTCAGCCATTATTTTCTCATCCCAAATGCACATTGCGTTTGCAGGCAACGAGACTGCGCTGAACGAAGCATATAAGCGCTGGGAAGAGTTAGAGAAACAGGGAAATTATCGTGAAGCCATTCCATATGCCGAGCAGGCAGTGAGAATGGAGAAAGAATTTGATCCAAATTCTAAGTATGTGGGTGAGGCACTTAACTACCTCGGAGTACTTTATCAAAGGGTAGGAAACTATGCCAAGGCTGAAAAATCGCACAAACTTGCTCTTAAAATACTTGAGAGAACATTGGGCTCAGAACATCGTGATGTAGCCAATGTGTTGTATGATTCTGCGTGGCTGCACTTCAGTCAGGGTCGTTACTTAGAAGCAGAGAAGCTATTTACGCGTGCTCGAAAAATTCAAGAAACACTTTTTGGTGACAAGAACTTAGACGTAGCTAATACGCTGAGTGCCCTAGCTTCATTATATCTAGAACAGGGACGTTTTGATGAAGAAGCAGAGCACCTATATTTGGATGCCTTGGAAACTCAAGAATCTGTGCTTGATCCACAACATCCAGATTTACTTTCTACCATCAATGGGTTGGCTGCTCTGTATTGGTCACAAGCCCGGTATACTAAAGCTGAGCCATTATTCAGGCGTGTACTCGCTATCCAGGAAATGACATTAGGATATGATCATCCGGATTTAGCGATCACCCTAAATTACCTCGGGTTGCTATACCTGAAGCAAGGAATCTACGGTAATGTTGAGTCCTTACTAAAACGTTCGTTAGACATTAAGGAAAAAGCGCTTGGTCAAAACCATGCTTCTGTGGCTTCTGGATTAAGCGATTTAGCGTGGTTGTACCAGCATCAGGATCGTCACGCGGAAGCTGAAACACTCCTAGAACACGCTCTCAAGATCCAAGAAAAATCGGTAGGCCCTTCTCATCCTCATGTAGCTCTTACAGTTATCACATTGGCAGGAATATATAAGGATCAGCAACGTTACGCGGAAGCTGAACCAATGTATCAACGTGCGCTAAAGATTTTTGAGGAAGCATTCGGAGATTCGCACCCGCACACAGCAAAAGCACTGAACGGTCTAGCATGGCTCTATAGAGATCAGGAGCAATACAGCAAAGCAGAACCTCTATTAATGCGTGCGCTTCGAATACAAGAAACTACACTTGGTCCGATGCATCCCAACCTCGCCTACACGCTCAGCGGCTTAGCAACGCTGCAATACAATGTAGGGCGTTACGCAAAGGCGCTTACCTGGGCAAGACGTGGCACCGATATTCTTCAAAATCGCTTCACGGGTTCAAAAATTGGGACGGCAAAGGGCCTGCAGAACGAACGGCGCAAAGCTCGAAAGCTATTCTATGTTCATATCGCCTTAGCGGGCCAAAAGGTGAAAGGAAGTAGCCGCCAGCAACTAGAACAAGAGGCATTTGAGGTGGCCCAGCTTGCTCATACTTCCGACGCTGGAGTTGCAATCTCAAGAGTAGCAGCTCGTTTTGGTGCAGGGGACCATAAACTGGCGCGAGTAGTGCGTGAGCAGCAGGACAACATCACCCGGTGGCGCACCGTAGATACGGCGCTAATCGAAGAAATGGGTAAACCAGCAAACGAGCGCGATTCGACCATTGAGGCCAACCTTCGTGAAGAATTGGAGCAAGCCGAAAAGAAATTAAAGAAAGTCGACAATCAGCTTGTCCGAGAGTTTCCTGGCTACGCTGAACTTTCCAATCCGAGACCTTTGTCTTCTTCCAATACGCAGAACCTCTTGAGTAAGTCGGAGGCTCTTCTTTTCTACCTTACATCAGAGGATAACATTTTCATCTGGGTTCTGCGCAATGATGCAATGCATATGATCACTTTAGAGATCAAAATACAGGATCTGGAAGAACTCGTTATGGATCTACGCTTCGCTCTAGAGCCATTTAATTCTGACATTTTAGATTTTGATACCAAACAATCTTATGTGCTTTACGATAAAATATTTTCTCCCATAAAACCATATATAGACGGCGTAAAGAACCTCATAGTAGTACCCGACGGTCCTCTACAGAGTATCCCATTTAGTGTTCTGGTAACAAAACCACCCACAAAGATAATTAACGCGTTTAATGACTACAAGAACGTTCCCTGGCTAGGCTTAAAATACGCCTTCACCACGCTTCCATCAGTTTCGTCTTTAAGAGCCTTTAGGGTCTTTAGTAAACGGAACCAAAAAACAAAACCTCATCCCTTTATTGGCTTTGGTGACCCTACTCTCGAAGGCACTCAATCTGGAGACAGAGAACCATCTCTTACTTCTCTGTTTAATCGCGGTGCTGTAGCTGATGTTAACGAGGTTAAGAAACTCTCTTCTCTGCCTGAGACAGCCGATGAATTGCGACTGATTGCGAATAGCCTTGGAGCTGATGAGACTGCTCTATTTTTAGGAAAAAATGCCACGGAGAAAACCGTAAAAAACACAGATCTTTCCGGTTCTAAAGTAATTGCATTTGCTACCCATGGACTCATCTCTGGGGAGATTAAAGGCTTGGCTGAACCCGGTCTTATACTTACACCTCCTGAAATAGGAACGTGTGTTGACGACGGAATTCTCTCGGCTAGTGAGGGTGCGCAGTTAACTCTATTTCCGGGACTTGTTATCTTGAGTGCGTGCAACACCGCTTCGTCGGATGGGACACCTGGCGCAGGGGGGTTGTCTGGTCTTGCGAAGGCCTTCTTTTATGCAGGAAGCCGCACTCTGCTAGTCTCACACTGGTCTGTGCCATCCGAAGCTGCAAAACATTTAACGACTAGAATGTTTATATTTTTGAGGGAGAACCCAGCTATGGGTCCTGCCGAAGCTCTGAGACAGTCAATGGCGGCTATGGTTAAAGATGAAGATAACCCACTATTCTCTCATCCTTTGTTTTGGGCGCCTTTCACAATTGTCGGCGAAGGCGCTGCCGAAAGTCACTAACATGGTAATTTTTAACAAATTCTCCTGCACCGTGGGACACCTCTCACCGACGACTTTCCTGTTACGCGTTTGGTGGTGCTTCAGTAATTCGTTCCGAATCGATGTGTTGATCCCACCAGCGCCAACGTAACGTCAATCTGCGATATACTTGCATGATCTGAACAAATTACCAGCGACGACGCCAACTCCATCAGCAAAATCTGCGACACTAAGCGGAATAAGAAACGCAAACACTTTCGTCAGATCTTTTTAAAAAACGGTTTCAGGGGAAGTGGTGTCAAAATAGTAGGAAAAATAGTTATTATCGTTGAATAGTCGTCAACAATATTCAAATTAGGGAGAGAACAATGTTAATCGTCGCCGTTGTGTTCGATTTTGTTCCCGGCGGATTCGAGCGCATCAAAAGTGAAATTCTCGAAGCCATCGAGAATTCGCGCAAGGAAGAAGGTGCACAAATTTATGACTGGGCCCTTGACGTTACCGAACCAAACCGGGCAATCATTTTCGAGGTTTGGGACGATCAGGAATCACTTGATGCTCATTTTACCTATTCCTATATGGATACTCTGGTGGAAGCGCTGAGCGCAGCTAACATCCGCGGCGACATTAAGAACTATTCAGCAGAGATTTACGATGTATCGGGTAGGCGCGACATGGGCTTCGCATTACCAACGGAATAGGCTTACCACCGCCCTTGGATTTACGCCGTATTGTTCGGAACGCACGGTCGAACGATTGCCTAGCATTCGGCGCGAGACAATGCTCGCAACACTTTGATTCCAACTTTATAAGAACGTAGCTGCTTAGACCGCACACCAATCAACCAGCCCGAGGCCTAACTGATCTTGCTACTGACGTTGAGGTTAGCATTTACCCTGCATTTCCCCGATGACACATATTATCTTGCTCGGCTAAAATAGTGGGTATGTTAAAGCTCGACCATCTTGCAGTTTTGATCACGATCGTGGCACTCGTTGCTCTGTCAATTTGGCCACTCGGCACGCACTGATCACTCAAGAATATAAGAATTGACCGCTTAGCTGGAAAGAATTTTTCCGCAATGCGATTAACTTCAAGAATGATGGCACGCCATTCATAATGTTTTGGCGTGTGCTACCGATCAAAGCGGACAAGAAGATAGCCTGCTGGCTAACGATCCAGCACGAAGGGACGACAATCTGAGAGCATGACTCAATAAGTAGTGTGGCAAAAAAAATAAAAACAAAAAGCTTATTTGTTCTAAGGGTTCGTCGCTGTCACGGTAACGAGCGTCCCATGTTTGTGTTTTTTTAACTAGGCATTTATGCGAACTATAATCGCCGGTGTTCGTTCAGAAGGGCTAGTTCCTGGTCATTGAAAACCCGGGAACGAACAAAAAATCGCTGCTCCCTACCATTGTCGAGCGAAAACATCCCACCCCTGCCCGGTACTACGTCCAAAATTAGCTGCGTGTGCTGCCAGGCCTCGAATTGCGCCGCACCGATATAGACCGGGACACCACTCACTTCACCCAGCTTCACGTCGCTGCCACCAACCTTGAATTCGTCCTGTGGGTAGCACATGGGAGAAGATCCGTCACAACATCCTCCGGACTGATGGAACAAAATGTCGGGGTGATCCAGGCGGATTTCCGAGATCAATTGGCAGGCGGCCTCCGTCGCCACAACACGTGGCGGTAAGGTCTTTAAATTATTCATGTTCAGCCTCCAAAATTGAGTCAGCCCGGCTTCGGAGGAGAGGGAGAGAAAAGCCGGGCTGGCAGAGTTGATCTAGCTGAGGGGAGATGGCCATAATTCACCGCAGCCAGTTTCCTCTTACGGGTGGCTCAATAGGCTAGAAAAAGCCGAGCTTCTTCGGATTGTAGCTCACCAATATATTCTTGGTCTGCTGATAATGGTCCAGCATCATCTTATGGGTTTCGCGGCCAATGCCTGACGCCTTGTAACCACCAAACGCGGCGTGGGCCGGATAGACGTGATAGCAATTTGTCCAAACACGTCCTGCCTTGATATTTCGACCAAAACGGTAGCAGGTATCGATAGAACGGCTCCAAATTGCGGCTCCGAGTCCGTAAAGGGTATCGTTAGCAATCTCCAAGGCCTCTGCTTCGTCCTTAAAGGTGGTCACGGCGACAACAGGACCAAAGATTTCCTCCTGGAACACCCGCATCTTGTTGTGGCCCTTGAGCACTGTCGGTTCGATATAGTAGCCCTCAGCCAGATCGCCCTCCATTATTGCCGCCCGGCCACCAGCGAGTACTTCCGCGTTCTCCTGGCGTCCGATATCAAAGTAGGACAGAATTTTCTCCTGCTGCTCGGAGGAGGCCTGTGCGCCGATCATAGTTTCCGGTTTCAAGGGGTTGCCCTGCACAATTGCTTCGACGCGTTGCAGGGCGCGCTCCATGAATTTGTCGTAAATGTTTTCATGTATAAGTGCGCGGCTCGGACAGGTACAGACCTCACCTTGGTTGAGTGCAAACATTACGAAGCCTTCGATGGCCTTGTCGAAGAAGTCGTCATCGTCTTGGGCTACATTATCACAGAAAATGTTCGGCGATTTACCGCCAAGTTCTAAGGTTACAGGGATGATATTTTCAGAGGCGTACTGCATTATTAGCCGCCCCGTGGTCGTCTCTCCGGTGAACGCGATCTTAGCGACCCGGTTGCTGGAGGCCAGAGGTTTGCCCGCTTCAAGACCAAACCCGTTGACAATATTCAATACGCCCGGCGGCAATAATTCGCCAATCAGTTCCGCCCAGACCATGATCGCCGCCGGAGTTTGTTCGGCCGGTTTCAGGACGACGCAGTTGCCAGCAGCCAATGCGGGCGCGACCTTCCACGTCGCCATGAGAATAGGAAAATTCCACGGGATGATCTGTCCAACGACGCCAAGCGGCTCATGGAAATGATAAGCCACAGTGTTATCGTCGATTTCAGAGAGTGATCCTTCCTGCGCGCGGATACAGGAAGCGAAATAGCGAAAGTGATCAATGGCCAACGGTATGTCGGCAGCGCGGGATTCGCGGATCGGCTTGCCGTTATCCCAAGTTTCTGCAAGCGCTAGAACCTCAAGGTTTTCTTCCATCCGTTGCGCAATAGCCAGCAGAATATCGGCACGCTCAACGACAGAGGTTTTACCCCAGGCGTCCTTGGCGTCGTGAGCAGCGTCGAGCGCGGCTTCAATGTCATCCGCGTTAGAGCGGGCAATTTCCCCGATGGGCTTGCCGTGAATGGAAGAAATATTGGTGAAGTACTTTCCGGATTTGGGCGCGGCCCACTCGCCATTAATGTAGTTTTCATATCGACTTTTGAACGGTACCTCTCCCAAAGAGGTAGTTTGCACAAGCGCGTTCATATTTTGCTCCTTAATTGGCAAAGTTTGATATCTGGTTGAAGCTTAGGAAAGACTGAAAGCGCGACCAAGTTCTCGGCTTAAGTTCATGCGCCCGACTGTCTCCAAAATGGAACAACTTAATGAGACTATTTTACCAGTATGGAGATTATCGAACGTGGAGGCGGTGCATACGGCGATAAATCGTCGCGCGACCTATGCCCAGTTGTCGCGCGGCGGCGGAAATATTGCCATTGTTACGCGCCAGGGCACGCTTGATTTCTCCGCGCTCCGCTTTGCGAAGATCACTGCCGTGCTTAATGCCGGAGATGACGTCCTGCGCCGGCCGTGGTTTCACGAAGCTTATGTCGTCGAGATCATAGAGGAGGCGCGCCGACCGGGTTGCGCCAACGACGAGATCGTCCTGATCAACGGCCAACAAAACCACTCCGTGACCGCCTTTCTCATCACACATGAGGATTCTAGAATCGGCGAACGCAGCCCGAAAATGATTTGATTCGATACGTCGAGCAGAATCTGTTACGGCTGCAGCGATCAGTGCTAGATAAGCTTCAGTATCGTCGCTCCGGCATGACGAAACGTTGAGCACGGCGAGCAATTTACCGTTTGCGCCAAAAATTGGTGCATCGATACAACTCATAGCGGTATTGCGAGCAAAAAAGTGTTGATCTCCGTGAATAGTCACCGGACACTTCTCGACAATGCAGGTGCCGATGCCATTAGTGCCTTCGCTGTTTTCGTCCCAAACGTTACCGACCCGCAAACCCCAGCCATCGAAGGTTTTTTCGTCGGCGGCGTTACTTCTTCGATTGACGACGCGCCCCCCAACGTCGCTTAACAGAATACAACAACCAATCTTACCGACTGACTTGAACAACCTGCTAAGCGTTGGTTCGGCGATTGAAACGACTGGACCCATGCGTTCCCGTACACACCGGAATTCATTATCACTCAAACTTATATGCCCACGTCTAGTATCGGGCTCAAGCTTGTGTTGAAGCAACGAACGTCGCCAAGACGCTGCAACGATTGACTGGGCTGCCTCGCTCCGCGACTGAACGGCGTGAAAAATCGCCTCAACGTGTCTAGCCTGAACAAGCATTCCGCTGTCTAAACCTTAACCTACAGAACAGGTTTTCTGCGAATGAGAATTATTCTCATTACGGTTGAAAGGATGTTAAACTAGAATGGTGATGTCAAGGCTATATTGAGAATGGACGCAACCTAAAGCTCAAAATCGTTCGACTGAAGGCGTGGTAAGCGTCGAGAATCTTCTCGACGTTTATCGATCTTGAAACAAAAACTGGCATCGACATTGAATTAATGGGTTGACAGATGAATTCCATAATGCGAATGATTCTCATTCTCAACTAAAGAGTAAACTCCCGCTCTTTCAACCCCAGACTGTATTCCTTTGATTTCAGTACTTTCTCTATGCTGTTTAACCATCTGCCATTTTGTGAACAATTATTGATCTGGGCAGCTCGAAAGTGGGCAGAAACGCCCGTGAACAACAGTAATCTGCATGAAACACTGCGAACGGCATTTCGATTGGCTAAAGCGCCGGATGCCTACGTAGCGCTTGACGGATTTCTGACCGTTCTGTTCGCGACGACAAAGCAGACAATCGACTTCCGTCCCCACAAGTCGAAGAAGATAAGCGCCGATGAGTGTCGATTCCTGGCCGTGGTTGGTGCCTTGCAAGTGCCGTCTAACGGAAAAGCTGCGGAAACACTTTTGGCGACCTGGATGCCACCGGCAGCGCAGAGAATCGGTCTTGAGCAATGTGAGTTGCTGTCGCGTCAGTTGGCGCTCGCCAACCACCGTCTGAATCTACGTGAAGTCGGGGACCTCAATATATCCACAAGCAGTATCAAACGTCAAAGTTCGGACACAACGACAAACGTAACCTAAACACCCTCTCTCAAATAACAAAAGGTAATAACTGATGATTGGAAAAAACCTACCGTATGTAACTTTCAAAACTCGCGTCCGAGATACCACCAGTGGTGACGATAACCCTTACCAATGGGAGGACAAAACTACGGTCGATTATTTCACCGGGAAGCGAGTGATCCTGTTCTCCTTACCAGGCGCTTTCACGCCCACCTGTTCGACCTATCAATTACCGGACTTTGAGCGCCTGTATGGGGATTTTAAGGCGCGCGGCATCGACGACATCTTTTGTCTATCCGTCAACGATGCTTTTGTCATGAATGCTTGGGGCCGTTCACAGGGGATTGAGAATGTTAAGTTGATCCCCGACGGCTCTGGAGAATTCACTCGGAAGATGGGCATGTTGGTAGCCAAGGATAATCTTGGCTTCGGAATGCGGTCCTGGCGCTACGCTGCTATCGTTGACAATGGAGTTGTCGAGTCTTGGTTTGAAGAGCCCGGTTACTCCGACAACTGTGGAGATGATCCCTATGGCGAATCGTCTCCGCAAACCTTGACCAAGGCTCTCCAGACTGTGGCATGATCTAGCCTGTCTTAACTCCGTTCAGGGGTAAAGATGGAAACAATCAACCAGCAGAGCGAATCGTTGTCAGCATCATTTGAAGACAGCGAAGTCGGTACGCGTCCCGTAACCAAGTTATCTCGTAGACGCAAGCTGTGGGAAATCGACAAGGGATACCATTGCTCGATCATCGGGACCTGCTTGAGTGTTGCGAACCTGTGCAAGCTACTCGTGAAAGCTGGCATGCAGTTTGAACCCGGCGTTTCCGACTATGAGTTGCACGGTTTCTTTGTGCGCGCCATGTCGTCGGAAACCCCAAAAGAGCGGCGATTGGCCCGATTAGTCAACAAAACACTTGATAGGATCTATGCGAAGTCCATCGCCGCCTATCGCGACAAAATTACTTCGGAGGATTTGCTGCGTCGCTGGGAGCAGGCCATCAATGCTGGCAATATTCCCGGACCCTATTGGGCTATGCTGAGTCATCCGGCGGTGTGTGACGAGATTGAAATCCGAGTTCATGGTGAGGTGCACATGCTGTCGCATATCGCCGGTGCAACGAACCGCGCTGATATCAAACGGCTTCGCAGATTAGAATCAGAATCGGTTGAGGTGGAGGAACGGGCGAAGATCTCGGAGCACAAGCTCCGCCAGCGCCTGAAAGAGCGTGACGAAATGATCACCATTATGGAAAAACGCATTGCCGCCGAACGCGTGTCGTACAAGCGATTGCAGCAAAAAGTGGTCGCGACCTTGCCAGACACAGCATGCGAGGTTACACGCCTGCAGAAGGCTTTGGCTGACGAACGGCGCAAGACCCGGCGTATGAGCGCGGTCACCGACAGACAGCAAGCGGAACTCGGCCGCCTTAGAAAAGATTGGGGCACTCTGGAGCGGCAAATTGAAGAACGCGACGAGGAGTGCCAAGCCCTTGAACTGCAGTTGCTCGCTACCGTCAACGCTCCCGAAAACGGAACGCCAAGTGGAAAAACCGAATCAAAAGTCAACTTGTCTGGTTCACGAGTTCTTTACCTTGGTGGGCGAAAGAACATGTATCCATTTTTTAAGAATATCGTAAGCAGATGCAACGGCGAATTTATCCCACACGATGGTGGCGTCGAAAACGGGGCCAGACAGTTACATAGCGCGCTTTCCAAAGCAGATATTGTGCTATGTCCGGTAGACTGCGTCAGTCACGGCGCCTGCTTGAAGGCGAAAAAAATCTGCAACGATTGCGGCAAGCAATTCGTCCCTTTACGTAGTTCGGGAATGTCGTCGCTCATGCGGGGGCTTGTCCATGCCACTGGCGGGGCTAAAACCGCATCTAAGCCGATATAGGGAGTTCGACATATCTACAGGTTGCCTCAGTTGGCGACCTAGCCGTCCTCGGCGATGAATTTTGTTGCCTTTATTGGTTTCAGCGTTCGATGTCCGAATAACAATACGATCATTAGACAGCGAGGCTAAGGTACAATATTAGCTGATATAGCTGAAATCGTAATCGGTATCGCGTTGCTTGCCGGCGCATTCTTCGTGTTTGCCCTGATGCTTTTAATGGTCAGCATCCAAAAAGAGTAAAAATTTATGGGCAATCTGCCCAACGATAGCATAATGAGCTGCTGTCTTATGTTACCCTATTAGACGGTTAAAATTGGTCACTTTGTGGGTCCTGGATAAACATAAGGAAAAAACCATGGCATCGGCTGATCTCGATCTTTGTTATATGACAGCAACGGAAGCGATTTCTAAGTTCAAGACGAAAGAGCTCTCACCAGTTGATCTTATGAGAGCGGTGATCGACCGTTGCGAGGCCGTTAACCCTAAAGTCAATGCACTTACTTATACCTTTTTTGAGCGCGCGCTTGATCAAGCAAAAAAAGCTGAAGCGCGCTATATGAAAACGGATGGGCGGACACGCGCGCTGGAAGGAATTCCAACTGCCATCAAAGATTTCCATTCCGTTAAAGGGGAAATCACGACGTTAGGATCAAAAATTTTTGCTAATACGCGCTCTGATAACACGGCTCCAACCATCGAACGACTCTTTCGCGCTGGCGCGATTATGCATTGCCGTACAACTACGCCTGAGTTTGCTCATTCGGGTACGACAAAAAGCCCACTTTGGGGGATTACACGAAATCCGTGGAACCTCGACTATGGGCCGGGGGGAAGCAGTGGGGGTGCGGGTGCAGCAGTTGCTGCCGGCATGACAACGATAGCTGATGGTACTGACGGTGGGGGATCTATCCGTATTCCTGCGTCGGCTTGTGGACTTTTTGGTTACAAGCCACCTTTTGGGCGCAATCCGCTCGACCGCGAACACCCCTACGAGCCAATCCTGCACTATGGACCTATGACTCGTAGTGTTGCTGATGCGGCACTAATGCAGAACGTGATGTCCGGACCCCACGAAGTTGATATATGTTCTCTAAGGACCCGGTTGCGTTTGCCTCAAGCGTTTGAGGGAATTAAGGGGTGGAAAGTAGCGCTTTCCATGGACCTGGGATACAAAGAGATTGACCCAGAAGTTGAGGCTAACACGCGCCAAGCGGTAAAAATATTCGAGAGCCTTGGTTGCTCAGTCGAAGAGGTTGATCTCGCCTGGAACTATGGGGTGACAGACGCCTGGCTTGCACATTGGCAGGGCTTGTTCTGGGCTGTCGCGGGTGACCTGTATCCCCGGTGGCGGTATGAAATGGACCCGATGGTCGCCAGCATCCTGGAGGCAGGCAGCAGACATGATGCAACACGAATGTACAATGTAAATACTGTGCGTGGTGAGATGTATAAAACTCTGGCACCCGTGCTGAATAAGTTTGATATTTTGATCACACCGACGCTTT
>CAZUXZ010000055.1:0-2520 GCA_964624055.1 uncultured Rhizobiaceae bacterium
TTGATCTGCAGCGTCCGCGCCCAACCGTCATGCCACGCGTCGAGGTCGCTTTCGATATCGTTGGGCTCATAGATTGCGGCATTGTTGACCAGTACGTCGATGCGACCCTTCCAGGCGAGCGCCTGGTCCCACAATCGTTGGGCCTCACCCGGTTCGGCGAAATCGGCGGAGATCGCCAGCGCACGCTCTGGACCCGCTTCTTCGGCGAGGCGCGCCGCCGCCTCGTGGCTCGCACCATAATGTAAAATTACCGCGCCGCCGGCGGCGATCGCCAGCTTAAACGCCTCGGCGCCGATGCCGCGCGAAGCGCCAGTCATCAGAATTATCCTGCCGCTCAACTCTCCCACCTTCGTCTCCCCTCAGTTCATACGAATCAATCTATGGTCAGGTCGCTAAGATCTAACGCCAATGAGCAGCCTGAAACAATGTCAGCAATCACCCGGGCGGAGCCGCAGGCCGGCGTTCACCTTAGGCTGCCATGGTCGGGATCAAGAAACAAATTAGTGATGCGCGTCGGCCCAATTAGGAGAGCGTAGTCCGTCGAAATCAGCCCAAGGTCAGTCCAGGTATCAAGGCGACGAAAAATGGCGTTTGCAAAGATAACCCGGGAGGGACTTTAATATGCAGTCATCGGCAAGGGCTGTCAGATGATGTCCATTTTACACTGCGGACTTCGGCTAACTCAATTTTTCCACCGTGACGTCAGTAGAATCGAAATGTATTCAATGCATCGATTGCGACAGGCGCGGCTACAAGCAGTTAAACGAGCTGATCCAGAATTACGGCATGAAGGTCTGCGCCAACTATCACGCCGAGTTGATAGATCACCCCAGAATAGAATCAGCGCATGTCCACAGCACCTCGATGGACGACATGGCGGTGAACTTCCTAAAGGGTAATAAAGATCTGACCGCAGTGTTAAGTTAGACACAGACTTTGCACCGTCCTCTTCTCCTACGGAAAGGAGGAGTTGCAACAGGGTGATCAGGAGCAGAGATCATTGATTGAACCACGCCTTAAGACAAGCCTCATCGTCCAGGCGGGCATTCGCCATTGCGAGAGTAAGCTGATCACCGCCATGCTGCGCCGACGAGGCGACGACGATGCTGGGGCACTTTTCGTCAAGGTGAACCGCCTTAACGACAGCGCCGCGCTCTTCGCCCGCGTCACCTCCTTCGGCGGCGGCACTGAATGGCAACGCTTGAGCGGCGAGGACTGGCTGCCCGATGCGGATATCGAGAAGCGACTGGATACGGAAATTGGTTTTGATCCAGATATTTGGATCGTCGAGGTGGAAAATCCCGATGGCGAGAATCCATTTGAAGAATTAATGTGATAAGTCCCTCTTCTCTGAGAGAAGAAGGAACTAGGCACAACGGTCGAACTTTTTCTGCGTGGACTAACCCTGTTTTCAACCTCTCTTGACCTCCGAGAAGAAAAGCTAATCTGACTTCTTCCCATTCGCTCCACGTCTAATTCACGCAGGCGATCGCCTGATCGGTCAGACGATAGCTACAGCCGTCGCGGTAATCCGCGTTGAGAATATACTCAGTAGAAAGAAGGCTGGGCTAGAACAGATTCCCAGCCAGGATTGTAATAGCCTGTTCAAGCTCGTAACCCCTGCACGGAAAAGAGTTAAGTGAACCAAACGGTTCGGGTTTACCGGGCAGATCGAAAAATGGATCTCTCGTCTGAACAGCTGCATTAAGCTTCGATCTTCTCCAATGGCCGCGTCGCGACAAAAGAAGGCCGCGTCGCATAAGCATCGGCCCAGGCCGCGAGGCGCGGATGGCCCGCACGCCAGAGCAAGCCGGGATACCACTCCTCCAACAACAGGGCGCAGGCTAGCGTGAGCTGCGGCATATTTGGTTGGCGTGTCTGCATGAGTCGATGGCTGATCTGGTTCTCCCAAAAATCGGCGAGTCGACTTAGTCGCTGGCGCTCATGTTCAATGATCGCCAATGAGCGGTCTTTCGGTGGCCGACGCAATTCGCGCAGCCAGACGGAGGCGCCATCCATCACGCTGCGGGCATATTCTTCCAGCCGGCGATGGGCGAGCCCAGCGTTGCCGGCCGGCGCATCCAATTTCGGCGCGCCGTCGAGTTGATCGAGAAAATAGCACACCGGCTGAGATCCCTCGATTCCGTTCCCATCGCCAACTACCAGGTAGGGTACCCGCCCGGACGGGTTAATCTTGTAGTAGGAACTGTTCGGCGTGCGAGTCACGGCAGTTACTTCCTCGACCTGGTCTTCCAATCCGCGCTCCCGACGGACGATCCGGGCGATCCGGGCGAAGGGCGAGTAATTCGTGACATAGAGCTTCATCGGCTTGGTCATTCGCCATCGATTTGCTATACTGATGTTGCCCATTGGCGAGCGAAGCGAGTTTGTTCCTGGCGCAAACATAGCAAACGCTGCGAAACTTCACCAATCAACGATTTTTGCCTCATCCGTTCCCTGGGCTCAATCTTCACGGGGGGTCGCCGGAGTGGGTATCGGTTTGCCCAACGAAGCCGTCAG
>CAZUXZ010000056.1:0-9026 GCA_964624055.1 uncultured Rhizobiaceae bacterium
CTATTACAATTCAGCTGCCGTTATAGACGCCGACGGCAGTTATCTTGGCAAGTTCCGCAAGATCCACATCCCGCATGTCACTGGCTATCATGAAAAATTCTTCTTTAAGCCCGGCGATTTGGGCTATCCGGTGTTTCAGACCGCCGTCGGAAAAGTTGGCGTCTATATTTGTTATGATCGGCATTTTCCCGAGGGTTGGCGCGAGCTGGCGATGAACGGGGCCGAGCTGGTGTTCAATCCGTCGGCCACGACAAAGGGGTTAAGCGATCATCTTTGGACTATCGAGCAGCCCGCGTCGGCCGTGGCGAACGGCATATTCATCGGTGCTAACAACCGAGTCGGCTGGGAGGCTCCCTGGAAGAAGGGTGAATTCTACGGCTCGAGTTATTTTGTCAACCCACGCGGCGAGATTATCAATCAAGGCTCGGACGATAAGGACGAACTGGTGGTCGCCGATCTCGATTTTGATATGATCCGCCAGGTGCGCGAAACCTGGGCTTTCTTCCGCGACCGCCGGCCCGATGCATATGCCCGTATCGCCGATTGGCACGCCTGAGAGTCGAGGAGAAAAACCTTATGAGTACTGTCAAAGCAGCCCTCATCCAAATGGAGCTGAAGGCCGATCCGGTAGGCGATTCATTAGACACTATACGCAATAAGATGACCGAAGGTCATATGGCGCTGATTGAAGATGCCGCCCGCCAAGGCGTGCATGTTATGGGCCTGCAAGAAGTTTGGACCATGCCCTACTTTCCAGCGGAAATCGACGACCGCTGGTTCGGTTCGGCCGAAGCCATTCCCGAAGGGCCGACCACACAATTGATGATGGAGACAGCCAAACGACTCAATATGGTCATTATCTCCCCAATCTATGAGCTTGGCGATGACGGAAAGCTTTACAACACTGCTGCGGTGATCGATGCCGATGGGCGCTATTGTGGAAAGTTTCGTAAAATTCACATTCCCAAGGTAGGTAAATTCGACGAAAAGTATTATTTCGCCGATGGCAATCTCGGCTTCCCAGTGTTTGAAACTGCAGTCGGAAAGGTCGGCGTTTATATCTGCTATGACCGGCATTTTCCGGAAGGCTGGCGCGAACTCGCTCTGAATGGCGCGGAGTTGGTGTTCAACCCTTCCGCTACCTTTAGGGGTCTGAGCGATCATATCTGGACGCTGGAGCAACCGGGTGCGGCCATCGCGAACGGTATTTTATTCGGCGCCAACAACCGGGTTGGCGCCGAGCCGGCTATTGGCAACCACCAGTTCTACGGCTCAAGCTATTTCACTGATCCGCGTGGCAATCTACTTGATCAGGGGCCGGATGATCGAGATTCACTGGTGGTCTCCGATCTCGATTTCAACTTGATTCGCGAGGTGCGCGATCAGTGGCAGTTCTACCGCGATCGCCGACCTGAAACTTACACCCACGCAGCACGACGGTCGTAATTTATTCCTTGTGAAGATAGTTGGCGAGTGCCCGCCACGGTGTTTCATCCCACCAACGTCTAGCCGCGCCAGAGGAGGAGGGTAGGACGAAAATTACTGTCGAGCTTAGGCTTTGTGATTGTAGGCCGTAATTGCCGAGCGGTGCGTTGACAGTTTCATTGAAGAAGACGCGTGCTGAGCGCTTGCCGTTGAAGGCAAGGGCTCGCGGCTTGTAGGTCTTTATCTTCGTGGTGAGGGCCTTAGTATCGCCGTCTTCTGCCGTGAGGGCGCTGTCGGCACCGGACTGGAACTTGCTCATATCCGTCAGGCCGATGCCGTAATCAAGCACACTATGAAATTCCCCTGGCGATAATCTATGGGGCGTCAAGCCGGTCGCGTGCAGGATCGGCCAAAAGCGATTGCCCGGGCCGGCATAATAGGCGCCGAGCTCGGCCGACACGCGCCCTGCCGCAGAGCCGCAGAACACTACATCAAGCCCATGCGCCAGCACATCAGGTAGCACCGCATTTCCAGTTTCTTTGTGCCTTTGATTCATCGCGCTTAATCTTGACAGAGGATAGCGATTCGGGCCAAGGGTCATATACTGGACTAGTTAGGGAGAGAGATCGTGCAAAATATCAAAGTGAATGGCGACCGCCTGTGGGAAAGCCTAATGGAAATGGCCAAGATTGGTGGTACCGAGAAGGGCGGTGTGTGCCGCTTGGCATTGACCGACGAGGACAAGACGGCGCGGGATCTTTACGTCAAATGGTGCGAGGATGCGGGTTGCACCGTTAGCATCGACGAGATGGGAAACATCTTTGCACGCCGCGCAGGCAAAGATGATTCATTGCCACCCATCTGTACCGGCAGCCACATCGACAGCCAGCCAACCGGTGGTAAATACGATGGTATTTATGGTGTGCTCGCGGGTCTCGAAGTGGTTCGTACGCTGAACGATCTCAATTACGAAACTAACGCGCCCATCGAAATCTCCGCCTGGACCAACGAGGAAGGTTCACGCTTTGCCCCGGCGATGATCGGCTCCGGCGTCTTTTGCGGCGAGTTCAGCTTGGAGGAAGGCTTTGCCTGCGCCGATAAAGATGGGGCGACACTTGGCGACGAGCTTAAGCGTATTGGCTATGACGGCGATTTGAAATGCGCACCGCGCCCGATTGGAGCTTTCTTTGAGGCGCATATCGAACAGGGTCCGATTTTAGAGGCTGATGAGAAGACCATTGGCGTGGTCCAGGGCGTACAAGGTATTCGCTGGTTCGAGATCGAAGTTACTGGTATGGAGTCCCACGCTGGCACGACGCCGATGGAGCGCCGCAAAGACGCTTTGGTCGGTGTTTCACGCATGGTAAGCGAGGCACACCGTATCGGGGAGGCTGCCATGCCTGATGGGCGAACCACCATTGGCTATATGGAGGTGAGCCCGAATTCTACCAATGTAATTCCCGGTCGGGTATTTTTCCGCGCCGATATACGCCACCCGGACGCCGATTTGCTCGACGGCATGGAGGGTGAGTTTCAGGCAGCTTGCGAAAAGATCACTGCCGATCTAGGCCTCAAACTCGATTTCAACCGTATCTGGTATTCCGAGCCGGTGACCTTTGACGAAGCTTGCGTCAACGCGGTTCAGGAAGCGGCGAATGCTCTCGGCCACGCAAACCGTCCAATCACCTCCGGCGCTGGCCATGACGCTGTCTATGTGTCACGCGTCGCCCCCACGGCCATGATTTTTATTCCTTGCGAGGATGGCATTAGCCACAACGAGATTGAGGAAGCTACCCCTGGCGATCTAGCGGCGGGTTGCGATGTACTGTTAAACGCGATGGTCTCCCGCGCGAACACCTAAGCGCACTAGGCAGGCGGTTTAGTCTGGCGGATGAACTCGGTCGTTTCGGGGCGGCCGGGGATGTCGAGTGTAGCAGACTGGGCTGGGCTTTCGGCGATTATCTTGCCGCGTCGAACGACATGGAGTCGCGTTGGGCGTAGACGCACCGCTTCTACCGGATCGGACGCCTGGAGAACCACCAGGTCGCCATTACAGCCAACTTCAAGGCCATAGCCTTCGATCCCCATGGCGCGCGCTGGATTTTCAGTAACTGCGTGGAAGCAGTCGACCATCTGGTCGCGTCCTGAAAGATGGCCGACATGGACTGCCATGTGGGCAGCGTCGAGCACATCGCCAGTATTTAATGAGCACCAAGGGTCCATCACCGAGTCCTGTCCGAAAGAGACATTAAGCCCCGCCGCCATCAGCTCTTTCACACGAGTCATGCCGCGGCGCTTAGGATAGGTGTCGTGGCGGCCCATCAGCAGCATGTTTGCCGTGGGATTGGCGATGACTTGGATATCGGCCTCAGCCATCAGCGGGATGAGTTTCGAAACATAGTAATTATCCATCGAATGCATCGAGGATAGGTGTGAGCCGGCGCCCCGGCCATGCAACCCGAGGCGGATGGTCTCAGCAGCTAGCGTCTCAATATGGCGAGAATTGGGGTCGTCGGTCTCATCGCAATGCATATCGACCATGAGGCCGCGCTCAGCGGCAAGCGTGCAAAGTAGGCGTACCGCTTCGGTGCCCTCGTCATTCGTGCTCTCAAAATGCGGAATGCCGCCGATCACGTCGACACCCATGTTTACCGCCTTGGCCAGGTTCTCAACACCAATGGGCGAGCGCAAATAGCCGTCCTGCGGGAAGGCAACGAGCTGGAGATCAATATAGTCTTTGATCTGCTCGCGCACCTCGATTAGCGCTTTGACGGCGCCTAGGCTGGGGTCCGTAGTGTCAACATGGCTGCGGATGGCAAGGAGGCCACGTCCCACCGCCCAGTCACAATATTCGAGGGCGCGCTCGATATACCAATCATGGCTGAGGCTCGGCTTGAGCTCGGCCCAGAGTTGAATGCCTTCGAGGAGCGTGCCGCTTTCATTGTAGCGCGGATAGCCACAGAGCAGTGTGGCATCCATGTGGAAGTGGCTGTCCACAAAAGGTGGAGTGACGAGTCGCCCGGTGGCATCTATCTCACGCGTGGCAGAGGTGCCTATATTCGATTCCACGGCCGCAATCTTGCCGCCATTGACGGCGATATCGATACCGGTGCGACCATCTGGCAAATTAGCGCTGCGAACAATGAGATCCATGTCAGAATAGTCCCACGATGTTTCCACTACCGTCGATATCAATGCTATTGGCCGCCGGCGTGCGGGGCAAACCGGGCATGGTCATAATATCGCCGCAAACGACGACGAGAAATTCTGCACCCGCGGAAACGCGCACCTCGCGTATTGGCACGACATGGCCCGAGGGCGCTCCTTTCAGATTAGGATCAGTCGAGAAGCTATATTGTGTTTTAGCAATACAAACCGGGAAGTCACCAAAGCCACCTTCTTGCATGTCTTTGAATTGGCCTAGCACTTTCTTGTCAGCAATGATGTCGTCAGCACCGTAGATTTCCTGGGCGACGGTACGTACTTTGTCCCACAGTGGAATATCGTCGCCATATAGCGGCTTGAAGTTGCTCGGCTGGCTATCGATCGTCTCGACCACAGCGAGCGCCAGACCCTCGGCACCGGCACCGCCCGACGCCCAATGATCGCTCTCGACTGCAGTGACGCCCATCGCTTGGCAGCGTTCAATGACTAATTGACGCTCGGCCTCTGAGTCAGCGGAGAAACGGTTGACGCCGACCACCACGGGCACGCCATACTTCTGGATGTTGGACAGATGGCGCTCGAGATTGGACATGCCGGTCGCAAGCGCCTCAAGATTTTCTTTTCCCAGATCGTCCTTTATTACGCCGCCATGCATTTTCAGGGCCCGAATGGTAGCCACCAATACGACACAATCAGGCGCGAGGTCAGCTTTGCGGCATTTAATGTCGAAGAACTTCTCGGCCCCAAGGTCAGCGCCGAAGCCGGCCTCGGTAACCACATAATCAGAGATCTTCATCGCCGTCTGCGTCGCTAGGACAGAATTACAACCATGGGCGATATTGGCAAACGGGCCACCATGGACGAGTGCTGGATTGTTTTCAAGCGTTTGCACCAGATTGGGTGCGAGCGCGTCCTTGAGGAGCGTGGTCATCGCGCCTTCGGCGGAAACCTCTCGGGCGCGCACAGGCGTACGGTTGCGCTTATAGCCGACGACAATATTGCCGAGGCGGCTGCGCAAATCCTCAAGATCGCGCGCGAGACAGAAGATAGCCATTATCTCGGAAGCTACGGTGATATCGAAACCGTCCTCGCGTGGAAACCCATTGGCGACGCCTCCTAAAGACGAGACGATCGAACGTAGCGCGCGGTCGTTCATATCGACGACGCGACGCCAACTTACCCGCCGCGGATCAATCTCCGCGTTGTTACCCCAATAGATGTGATTGTCGACCATTGCGGCAAGCAGATTGTTGGCCGCGCTGATGGCATGGAAATCACCGGTGAAATGTAGATTGATTTCCTCCATTGGGACTACCTGGGCATAGCCGCCGCCGGCGGCGCCCCCCTTGAGACCAAAACAGGGGCCCAGGCTTGGCTCGCGCAGGCAGATGAGTGCGTTCTTGCCAATACGGTTAAGACCGTCGCCGAGGCCGACAGTAGTGGTTGTTTTACCCTCACCCGCTGGAGTTGGCGTGATGGCAGTGACGAGAATTAGCTTGCTGTCAGAATTCTCCGAAAGAGATGAAATATAATTGAGAGAGATTTTGGCCTTGTCGTGGCCGTAGGGTACGAGGTTTTCCGCATCGATACCGAGGCGTTCCTGGCCGATTTCCAGGATTGGTCGCTTTTTGGCAACGCGGGCGATATCGATATCGCTTTTGGGGTTCTCATGTTGTGAACTCGTCGCCATTTCCCTACCCTTTTCTAAATCAAATCTTGCAACGCCTTGAGGCCGACCGGTTTGCCGCCGAACTCATCCATGGCGTCCAGTAACGCGTGCCAGAGATATACAGCCGAAGCTATATCGCTTAAAAGGTCAAATACTGGAACTTCGGTTGTCCCGCCCCGAATGATGATTGCGTTCAGCCGTGCCACGTTCGTTTGTACCACGCTGTTTGCCGGTGTCGCCTGCTCGCAAAGATCGACGGCGCAGATTTTGGTGAATAGCGCTGGCGTATAGGTGCCCGTGAGCGCCAGCCAGAAATTGGTCTCGGCGCGGGGAACCTGATAGCAACCATCAGCGTTTTCCATCGACCAGGCACTGTCGAGTTTTTCGATGAGTGCCCCTCCGCCATGATAGTCACCCAGCACCAACGCTTCACCTGGCGAGAGGCGCGCGATGCGCGTGCCGGCGGCCTGGTGCGAGGTGACATTGTTTTCCTCAGCCATAATTGCACCTTGCGTGGCGAGCCAATTGGCCATGTTCCAGCCCTTGAAACCGGTGCGCCGGAGAGTTGAGAGATCGCAGATGCCGAGTTTCTGTGCCTGTGCCAGTTCGCCTTTCTTGTCGCCATAATCCACTGCGATGGCGCTGCCATTGAGCTCCTCAAAGCTTGCGCCTGCGCTTTCAAGCTCACGATAGAGAAAGCTGCGCCGAGCGTGCTCAGTGGGTTCAAGCGTCATTGCTACATCTCCTGCCGCTCGCCGTCCGGATCGTAGAATGGCAACTTGACCACTTTCGCCTGCACCATTTCGCCACCATCCACTTTGATGCCAATCTTGCTGCCGGGCTCGGCCTGGTCAGGTGCGACATAGGCGAGGCCAATGACCTTACCGAGCGTGGGTGATCGCACCACGGATGTAACTCGTCCGGTGATGGTGTTGCCACGTATTACGAGGTGGCATTCCTTCGGTTGGGTGATCTCTGAATCAGAGATCTCAAAACCGACAAGCTTGCGCGTGAGGCCGCTGGCCTCCTGGATCGAAACCGAACGCATGCCGACATAGTAGGGCTTCTTGCGCGAGATTGCCCAGGCCATGTCGGCTTCATGTGGCGTAGTTAGCCCGTCGGTATCTTGGCTGATGATGATATGGCCCTTCTCGAGACGCAGCAAGCGCTGTGCCTCAACGCCGAAGGGACGGATGCCCGCCGCCGCGCCAGCTTTCATGAGGGCATCCCACAAGGCTTCCCCTTGGCTCGCGGGCACATGTAACTCATAGCCAAGTTCGCCGACGAAACCGACACGAAGAAATAGCGCTGGAATGCCTGCCACATGGCCGTGCCGTACACCCATATAGGGAAACTCTTCAGATGAGAGGTCGACATCATCGCAAAGTTTGTCGACCACCTCGCGGCTCTTCGGGCCGGCGATATTAACCCCGGCATAGGAGGCTGAGACATGGGTGATGTCGACTTTTAGGCGCCATTGTGTGTTGTGCCAGAGCATGGTGCGGTAGACGCCGTCTACTCCGGAGGTGGTGGCTGTGACGTAGAAATGATCGTCATGAATGCGGCAAGCGACGCCGTCATCGACGATGACGCCGGATTCGTCGGTCATCAGCACATATCGCGAGCGGCCGACCGGCTGTTTAAGATAGGCGAAGGTGTACATGCGGTAGAGTAATTCAGCCGCGTCGGGGCCACGAATTTCCAACCCGCCCAGGGTAGAGACATCGATGATACCGACATTCTCACGCACGTTTCTGGCCTCGGCGGCGATGCTCTCCAACTTGTTCCGCGCGTCGCCGTAATATTCCGGGCGCATCCAGGCACCGGCGGGCATCATCTTGGCGCCGCGTTCGAGATGGCGAAAATGCATCGCCGTGTAGCGCACCGGCTCGAAGCTCCGTCCCGCCAGATGCCCCATGGTAAGGGGACCAATTGGCGGGCGCGAGGTGGTCGAACCCGTTTCATCCAAGCTCGCCCCGGTGCGCCTGGCGGCAAGGCGAATCGCCGGCAGGGTCGAGTGGCGGCCTTGCGATGGGCCCATGCCGTTGGTGGTGAAGCGCTTGAGAAGCTGAATATGTTGATAGCCCTCGGTGAGTGCGTTTTCGATATCCTTGGTCTGCAGATCCTCGTCAAAATCGACGAAATCTTTGCCTTTAGTGTGGCCGATGATCGGCCAGGCGAAAGCCTCCGGTTCGGCCGGGCGCGGTTCGCTTGCCGTCGCCACCTTGAAACCGGCGTCGCGTGCCGCCTGGCGGCCCGCGTCTTTGCCTTCTGCGAGCACATAATCGAGCGACTGGGTGCCGGCTACCGAGCCCGCCGCTGCGATGTGCATCGGCAGATCATGTACGCTGAAACCGCCGCCACTGTCGTGCAGGCTGACGCGCCCACCGGCCTGGTGAAGGAGCGACGCTGCTGGCGCGTAGCTGCCAGACATGGCGATTATGTCGCAGGAGAAACTGTCATAGCGCCTGGCGGCCCGTTCAGCACTTTCAATATCGGCGATCCTAACCTCGCGCACTCCGGCACCTCCTGGCGCCGCTACTGCTTCGCGCAAGGTCGAGCCGACCAAAACCGGCACATGGCGGTGCATCAGCGCCATACTCATTTCATGTTCTGGCTGATTGCGCCGGACATCAACGACGCAGGCGACTTCCGTACCTGCATCGAGAAGATCGAGGGCAACGCCGTAACCATCGCGGTTGGCGGTTGCTACCACAGCGCGTTTGCCGGGCTTCACGCCGTAAAGGCGGATCAGGCGCTGCGCGGC
>CAZUXZ010000057.1:0-19963 GCA_964624055.1 uncultured Rhizobiaceae bacterium
GACATTGCAGACTCGCTATAGTCGTATAGGTGGAACATCGGTAGATTGTTGATGATGACGTCCTCGAAAGTGATGCCGAAGCGGTTGATGCGGTCGATCTGGTTGCGGATAATGATGTGACTGTGCATCACTCCCTTGGGATATCCGGTAGTGCCCGAGGTGTAGCAGATGATCAACGTGTCGTCGGGGTCGACCGCCTCTGAGCGTGCGTCGAGTTCGGCTTCGCTCACCTTGTCGCCGGCGCGTAGCATTTCATCCCAGGCGAGCATGCCTGAATCGGGCGCGGCGCCGAACAGAACCATGCGACGGAGTGCGGGAAATTCAGCGCAGTCGAGGGCGCAAGTATCCTGGCCAGCGATGTCCGGCAGGTTCTCTCGTAGCATGGCGAGGTAGTCGACTGGTCCAGAGCGCGCCATAGAGATCCATGTAGCGCTGTCAGATTGCTTCACTGTATAGGCGACGTCGGTGGCGCGGTAGCGTGTATTGAGCGGCACCAGTACCGCGCCGATCTTGGCTGTAGCATACATCAGGAACAGCCATTCCGGCAGGTTCACCATCCAGAGCGCGACGTGTTCACCTGGCTTGACACCGACGGCGATAAGACCGCGCGCTACGCGGTCGACTTCGGCGTCGAACTCTCGGTAGTTCCAACGTTTCTCGTTGAAATAGAGCGCCTCTCGCTCGCCCCAACGGCTCGCGGCAAGGGCTGGTAGATCGCCCAATTTACGTTTTTCGAACCACTCGCTCATATGACTTCCATTGCTTACGCGGCAATATCCACTAATCTTTTCAGCCATAGAAAAGCCATAACCGGCCCGTCCGGGCAAGCGGTTGCAACAGTGAGGGGAAAGCCATGTCGGAGGCGGCAGTCTTAAGCGAGCGCGAAGGCGCGATAGGGATCATCACAGTAAACCGACCGGACAAGCTGAACGCGCTCGACCTTGCTACCATCGAAGCGATGGGCGTGGCATTCTTGACAATGGAAAATGACCCCGAAGTGCATGTGATTATCGTTACCGGCGCCGGTAAAGCCTTCGTAGCCGGTGGCGACATCGCAGATCTAAATTCTCGCCGGGGCCTCGCCCATTACCAGGAATTCGCCGGAGAGATTCACGGTCTCTTCCGTCGTGTAGAGCTTTGCGACAAGCCGACAATCGGGGCAGTCAATGGCTGGGCACTTGGCGGCGGTTGCGAGCTGCTGCTCTCGCTTGATATCCGCATCGTTTCTGACAAGGCGAAGATCGGTGTGCCGGAGATTAAACTCGGCCTCTTTCCCGGTGCTGGCGGTACTCAGCGACTGATTCGCCAGATCCCACTCTGTCGTGCCAAGGAGCTGATGTTTACTGGCGATCCCATTGATGCCGAGGAGGCGGTCCGCCTTGGGCTTGCCAATCGGGTGGTGCCAGCCGACGAGCTGATGATGTCATGCCGTAAGCTAGCTGAAGAAATCGCCAGCAAATCACCGTTAGCGTTGAAAATATTGAAGCGCACACTCGGAGATGGCCAGGACATGTCTCTACCGGCCTCGCTCGCCCATGAGCAGGCAATGGTCAGCCTAATGCTCGACAGTCGCGATTCTCATGAGGGCTGTAGCGCGTTCCTTGAGAAGCGCACCGCAAAATTTGATGGGAGCTGACGGATAATGGATTTCCGCCTCACGCCGGAACAGGAATTGATGGTCGAAACGGCCACCAGAATCGGCGAGCAATATGGCCTCGACTATTGGCGCGAACTCGACGCAAAGGGTGATTATCCGCACGAAATGTGGCGGGCTGTCTGTGATGCGGGTCTCTGCGGCGTGGCCCTGCCGGAGGAACATGGTGGCGCCGGCCTCGGGATGCTCGATATGGCGCTTGTCGTCGAGGCGCTGTGCCAGGGCGGCGCCGGTTGCACTCTCTCGCAGCTCTATATGCTCAATCCTATCTTCGGCGGCGTCTCGATTTCAAAATATGGCTCGGAAAAGATGCGTTGCGAGGTTTTGCCGAAGATCATCTCTGGTGAGATCGGCTGCTGCATGGCTCTGACCGAGCCAGACGCAGGCACCAACAGCCTTAACGTACGCACCTTTGCTGAGGTCGACGGCAATGGCTGGCTACTAAACGGACAGAAGATTTATATTTCCGCCGTCCCCCAGGCGGCAAAGATGCTGGTCATCGCGCGCACCAAGAAACCGGAGAAGGTGAAGAAGAAGACTGACGGCATCACCCTCTTCATGATCGATGTCCAGCGCGAAGGGGTGAGCCATAGCGCCATTGACAAGGTCGGCACGCGCTGTGTGCCGGCAAGCAATGTCTATTTTGACAATGCACCGGTCTCTGGCGACGAACTAATAGGTACTCTCGATGGCGGCTGGCCCGAACTCCTTGATGTGCTCAACACCGAACGCATCGTTACGACGGCGGGCCTCGTCGGCACGGTTCATTTGGCCCTTAGGCTTGCGGTTGATTACGCCAATGGCCGTAAAGTATTCGGAGACAAATCGATTTCGTCTTATCAAGGGCTGCAATTTCCGCTTGCCCAGGCTTATGCTGAGATCGAATGCGCACGAGTGATGAACTACCGAGCCGCCAGCCTGTTTGACGCTGGTGATGCATTTGGCGGCTATGCGAATATGGCAAAGCTGGTTGCGGCGCAGGCGGCGGCGGAAGGCACCGAGCGGGCGATGCAGACCATGGGTGGTATGGGCTATGCGACTGAAATGCATGTTGAGCGCCTATGGCGTGATGCGCGTCTCTTTAGATTTGCGCCAATCTCTGAGGAAATGATTCTCAACTATATTGCTATGCACGAGCTGGGAATGGCTCGTGGCTATTAGTCCTACGCGTAGTTGAGCTCGGTAACGAAGGGTCTCAGAGTCAGTTTAAGATGGAAGAAATATTAGCGTTACCGGCGCTACCTTGGCGTGTCGATTTTACTGCATTATTTTGATCGAGTGGCGACTGCCCCCGAGGCTAGATCCAAGCAAAGCCCACAGAAATTGCGTAACGGGTATTTTGGGGTTTCTTGTTTGCCGGCAAAACTCTCACACTTATCCCTTTCCGCTAAAATGTGCATGGTGACTCCGTCGTGCGAATTTTGTTACGCTGTAAGAGCCGTGTTTTATAGCAAGAGATAGTTTGTGAGAAAAAACGGAGGAGACGGGATATGCCGGGCGGATATGCGGGGCAATTGCTGCGGGTCGACCTGACCAAGGGAAGCTGGGAAAACGACCCACTTCTGGACGATACTATTCTGCGAAAATATATCGGCGGCATCGGCCTCGGTATGCGCATCATCCTTGACGAGACCACCGCAGATATGAAAGCAACAGATCCTGAAGCGCCCTTTATGATGATGAATGGGCCACTTACTGGCACAGCTGCGCCTAGCTCCTCCAACCTAGCGATTGTATCGCTGAATTACGACACGCCCTATGCGGTGGCAACAGGTCATTCGCATGGCTACTGGGCAGCTTATCTCAAACATGCAGGCTATGACGGCATTGTCTTCAAGGGTAAAGCGGAAAAGCCAGTCTATCTATGGGTCGATGACGGCAAGGTCGAAATCCGCGATGCCTCTCACATTTGGGGCAAAGATACTCGGGAAACTGAGCGTTTGATCAAACGGGAACTGGGCGACGAAGAAAAGATCAGCGTTGCCTGTATCGGCCCAGCAGGAGAAGCCATGCTGCACGGTGCGTCCGTGAAAAATGACCGCAATCATGGTGCCCATAAGGGAGGCATAGGCGCGGTAATGGGCTCAAAGAACCTCAAGGCAGTGGCGGTTCGCGGAACCAATATGCCGAAACTTCACGACGCCAATGGCTTTGCCGACGTAGCTCAGGATTGGGACAACAAAATTACTGCCGAACGCAAGGAGGGAGAAGGCTCGCCTGCGGTAGGTTCGCTTTTAAAAGAAGGTGGCATCACCAAAATCTATACCTATGTCGCTGATGAGAGCATGATAGGTTGCAAAAATCTGACAGATCCTAATTGGGGTGCGGAATACGCCCAGAATTTTGTCGACCGCGCAGCTGCAGATTGGACCGTGACGCCGAAGGAATCTTATAACTGCACAATTGCTTGCTCCTATGACTGCACCGTTAATAGTGGCGAGTTTGCTGGCTTTACCGCAAGCATGTGCGGAGGTGGCGAGAATATTGAAGGTGCCGCAGCTATGGTCGGCATTTCTGATCCAGACAAAGCGCTAGCGTTAACCGATTATTTCGACGGTATGGGGATCGATTCCTCTGTTGCCGGGGCTCTGATGGGTATGTGCTTTGAACTCTTTGAGCGTGAACTGCTTTCACCCCAAGATACTGGCGGACTGGAGCTTACCTGGGGCAATTTTGATGCAGCCATGACTCTGATAGATCAGATGTGCACTGGTGAGGGGTTTGGCGGGCGTGTGCTAGCTAAGGGCCTCAAGGAATCTGCTTCAGTACTTGGCGCGCCAGCAGAAGCCTGTGTGCTCCATATCCGTGGTGGTGGCATTAATTTGCATGACTGGCGACCGGCATGGAGCGTCCTACTCGGCCAGGTTGTTGCCGGTGCCGGGGTTTGCTGGCAGGGCCCGGGTGTAGACGCTTGGACTACTGAACCCGACATTGGTTACACTGAATTCGGCAAGCCTTTTGTTCCTGAAGGTAAGGCCGAAGCCGTGGCCAAGACGCAGGCCAAAAAACTTTGGGAGGATTGTCTCGGCGTTTGTTGGTTCGCCTGTTGGGGAGTCAAGGACGTCGTGCCAAATTCGGCCAAAGCTATTGCTCTTGCCACAGGTTGGGATGATTTTGATGCCGATGAGGCTATTGAGGCTGGTGAGCGGATGATTAATATGCAGCGAATCATCGCGCTCAAGCGCTGTATCAATGCGGCTGACGAATTTGATGTCTCTGATCGCTTGCTGGAAGCGCCGACCGAAGGTCAGGCGGCGGGCAAGACCATCAAGCCACATCTCGAGCGCATGGTGCACGATTATTACGGTGAAATGGGCTGGGACGATTCTGGTCGACCGAGCGCCGAGGCACTAGAGAAGGTTGGCCTCGCCGGTGAACTTTAGTTGGTTTAGGGGCAGCTTGGTGTGTGTGGGCCGGGTGCGCCCAGTGCAAGATAGCGCTCGCGACCGAGGCCGAGTGTCTGGTCGACTCCGGTTACCGTCTTCACAACTTTCTGATGGAGCCGCTTGTCTTTGCCTAGTACGATCTCGATGATCAAATTATTGGCTATCGCCTGACGATTTTCGTCCAGTGAGACTGGCCCGGCGGGCGTTTCGAAGCTGAGCGCCACCAGTGCCTCACGTATCGCGCGCTGGCCATCCGCAAGATCGCCATCCGCCTCTTGGAGTGCAAGAAGCGCAGCCTTGGTATTAACGTAGTAATTGAAGGCGAAGATTGAGGGTGTCTCGGTGGAGTTCGGATATCGTTCGCGATAGATGCGGGTGAATTCCTTCCAGGCGTTACTTTCATCGCCGCCGCTCAGCGGAACGGCTGCAATCGAGCCGGGCAGGTAGGCATGATAAATTGAGTTGGTATTAAGCAGGACGGGGTCGAATGTAGCCGAGCCGCCAATGATGGGTAGCCTGCCGCCGCTTCGCCAGTAATGTGCGAGAAAATCGGCTGTATTGCCACCGTCGAGGGCGATGAAAATGGCGTCCGCCTTGATGGTTGCCAATTTTGCACTAACCGCGTCGAACGGCTTGTCACTGAGCGGTAGCCAAAGCACCTCCGCAGCGCGCCCGCCAATCGAGCAGAACTCCACTAAAAAACTCATCACTTGGGTGTAGGGGAAAGAATAATTTTCACCTAGCGTTACGACACGACGATAACCTTTGTCTATATAGGCGTAGTGTCCGAGACCTGCCATCCATTGTGCTGAATCCGTGGTGAAGCGGAAAAAGTTTTGCACCGGGTCAAGAAGGGTGAGATCGCGGGCTGCAGATGCACCGTTCATGAAGGTGATGAATGGAACGGTTTTAGCAAATTCCTTCAATGCTCTACCGCCACTCCCGGTCAGCGGTCCGATGATCAACTGGGCGCCCGCTTCGTCGATTAACTTTTGCGCACGATCGGCGATTTTGCCCGACAGTTTTTCGACGTTTTCGAAGACCAGCTTTACGGTTTTACCGCCGGCGTTCCCGCCGAACTCGGCGAGAGCCATCTCAGCTCCCCGCTTGGCGTCCATCCCATATGAAACAAAGGGACCGTTCAGTTCCGTAAGGACGCCAATATTGATGCCGTCGTTAGCTTTTGCCGTAGAGACCGCAACGCCTCCGATCAGGAGGAGGTAGATAAAGACCGCAACGAGGTAATTGGAATAGGTCATATACGCGTTTAAGAGAATCGAGTTTGAAAAGAGTAAACATGAGCACCGAGATATCGCAATGCGATTTGAAATTAGCTAGAGACGCAACAAGAGATATAGTCTTACGCATTATCCAAATCTCCAGTAAGACGCGGGCCGTATGAAATACAGAATAGCCGTCGATACCGGCGGTACTTTCACAGATATTGTCGTTACCGATAAGGCCGGCAAGCTTACTTTGGGCAAGGCGCCGAGCACGCCAGAGCGCACCTCAGGCGGCGTTATCGAGGGCTTGAAGGATGCGGCGCGCAACATGGCGCTTGATCTCAAGGTGTTGATTAAAGGCACCGAGGTACTGATCTACGGCACCACCTGGGCGACTAACGCTATTATCACTGGCGCTACCGCTAAGACAGCTATGCTGCTGACCGAGGGCTTCCCTGACATTCTCGTCTACCGCCAGGGCGGCAAGCTACATCCCTTTGAGATGCAAATCGACCCGCTCAAACCCTATGTGCCGCGCAGCCTCACCGTCGAGGTGCCCGAACGCATCAATGCCGAAGGTGGTGTGGCAATGCCGCTTGACGAGGATGCAGTGCGTGGTGAATTGCGCCGGCTCAAGAAGCTCGGCATCGAGGCGGTCTCGGTCTGTCTTCTTTGGTCGATCAAAAACAGTGCACACGAGGCACGCATCGGAGAGTTGATCGAGGAGGAGTTGCCAAGGGTGCCTTACACGCTGTCACACCGCCTCAACCCGATCCTGCGCGAATATCCACGCGCTTCCTCGACGGCCATCGACGCATCGCTGAAACCCCTGATGCAGCAACATCTCAGTGAATTGCAGGCTGATCTAGCGAACACCGGGTTCGCCGGCGAACTGCTCGTTAGCACCGTCTCAGGCGGAGTGATGCATGTCGAGGATGTCGCAGAGCGACCGATCTATATGGTGAAGTCCGGTCCTGCCATGGCGCCCCGCGCCGGTATAGCCTTTGCCGAGGCCGAGATGCTTGCGACTGACGTGCTCGTGGTCGATACCGGCGGAACGACTTTCGACGTTAGCCTGGTGCGTGACGGTGAGGTTAAGTTCACCCGCGAGACCTGGCTCGGGCCGCTCTTTTACGGCCACAATCTCGGCCTCTCCTCGGTCGATGTCCGAAGCGTCGGTGCCGGCGGCGGCTCGATTGCCTGGAGCGATTCCGGCGACCTGCTGCGGGTCGGGCCAGAAAGCGCCGGAGCCATCCCGGGGCCGGCTTGCTATGGCCGCGGCGGCGACAAGGCAACCGTCACCGACGCCGCTGTGGTGATCGGCTATATCGACCCGGAACATTTCCTTGACGGTCGCATGCCGCTCGATGTTGATGCAGCGCGGCGTGTTGTTGGCAAGATCGCTCTAGCGCTCGATCTCGCGCTCGACGAGGCAGCGTTCTCGATCATACGCATTGCCAGTGAATCCATGATCAAGGCGATTGAGGAGATCACCGTCAACGAAGGGGTTAATCCGCGCGAGAGTATCCTTGTCGCTGGTGGTGGCGCTGCGGGACTGAATATCATGCCGATTGCTGAGGCTCTTGGCTGTCGCAAGGTACTGGTGCCCAAGACTGCCGGTGTCTTGAGCGCGAGCGGTGCACAATATTCTGATATCGTTGCTGAATTCAGCGCCAGCCAATACATCCGCACTGATGGTTGGGAAGCGGAGATGGCAACCGGAACCATGACTGATCTTCGACGCCAGATGGATGAGTTTGCCGATGGTTTGCGCCAACGCGGTATTGAGCGCTTTGACCGGCAGTACTTCGTAGATGCGCGTTATCTAAATCAGCAGTGGGAAACTGAGATTGAGTTGGACACATCCGATTTCTTAGATCCGGGGGCGCTTGAGGCGTTGATCAACAAATTCCATGAGGTCCACGAGCGGCTCTACGGCGTCAAGGAAGAGGGCAGCATACTGGAATGTCTGCACTGGAAAGGCCGCCTGAGCGCGCGTTTAGACAGGCCGATGCCGAAGGCATTACCCTCGGCGCACGGTGGCGCGAACGAGGCTTCACGTGTGATCCAGGCGCATTTTGGCTCCCATGGCCGGCTCGAAACGCGCATCTACCGCGCTGATAAATTGTCGCCCGGGGCTAAGATTTGCGGCCCCGCCATCATTGAGGAGCCGACAACTACAATCGTTGTCTACCCCGGCATGGCCGCCGAGGTAAGTGCTGCCGGCAATTACATTCTCGACACTGCGCCCGACGCTAAGGGCGCCGTAGCTGACGTAAACGTACCGATTGATTCCGTTGACCTTGCGATCATGGCAAATCGTATTGACGCCATTCTGCGCGAAATGCAGGGGGTGGTAATGCGCACCGCGCGTTCCTCCGTGATCGGCCAATCACGTGATTTCTCCTGCTCCATCGTCACGGCGGAAAACGAACTGCTCGCCACCGCTGAGGGAATCCCGGCACATATCTTCGGCTCTCACCTGCAGACCGCCGCCATTGCCCGCGAGCATCCCGACTATCGCGAAGGCGACGCCTATCTCCACAACGATCCCTATGATGGCAACAGCCATGCCGCCGACTGGTCGATCATGGTTCCAGTCTTCGTTGCAGGGCAGCACGTGTTTACTGTGACAGTAAAAGGCCATCAGGCGGATTGCGGCGATTCGATCCCCACTACCTATACGCCGCGGGCGCGGGACGTATACGAGGAGGGCGCGCTAATCTTCCCCTGCGTGCGGATTCAGCGCGACGGCAAAGACAATGATGATATCGTCCGCATGTGTTGGAAGCGTATTCGGGTGCCTGAACAGTGGTATGGCGACTATCACTCGCAATTGGGTGCGGCGCGAATCGGCGAGCGCCGGCTTAAGGCATTCACCGAAAAATATGGGATGAAGCGGGTAAAACAGTTTATCGTCGACTGGTTCAACTATGCCGAGCGCCGCGCGCTTTATGCCATCCGGAACTTACCAAAAGGCACGCTAATCAACCGCGGCAGTCATGACCCGGTTGAGCCTTTCCTGCCCGAGGGCGTTGATATCACGGTCAAGGTTGAAATCGATCCGGAAGCGGGGATAGTTACTGTTGATCTCCGCGACAATCCGGATTGTATTGATGCCGGACTTAACCTCACCGAGGCTTGCGCCAGCGCCAATGCCATCCAGGGTGTGTTCGAAAACCTTGAAGCCGACTTGCCCGCCAACGCCGGCAGTTTCCGTAGGGTAAATGTTCGCTTGCGTGAGAATTGCGTGGTCGGCATCCCGCGCTTTCCACATTGCTGTTCGTTGGCGACTACGAGTATGGCCGATGTAGTGGTCAATCTCACCCAATCGGCTTTCACACAGCTTGGTGATGGTTACGGCATGTCCCAGGGCAATCTTTGTTTTGCCGCAGGCATGGGAGTAATTTCTGGCACGGATAAACGTCGCGGCGGGGTGGAATATATCAACCAAGTCTATATTATGGGTGGTGGTGGCCCGGCCCAGCCGGCCAATGACGGTATGATCTATCTGCTGACTCCGGGGGGCGCTGGCCTGTTGCATCGCGATAGTATAGAATTCGATGAACAGCGTTTTCCGATCTTTATTCGTTCGCAACGCTTGCTGCCGGATTCGGGTGGTGCGGGGCGGCAGCGCGGCGGACCGGGCACCGAAGTGGTATTCGGTCCGCGTTTCGATCCGATGACAGTGAGCATCATGGGCGGCGGCACTATACATCCACCAAAGGGCGTCCTCGGTGGAGGTGACGCCAACAACTCGTATCATGGACACATTAAGGCTGACGGCTCCGAGGAAATTCAGCCTAATGGTGTAATGCTCACCATGGCGGCTGGCGAGTTCGTTCGCTCCATCGACAATGGTGGCTCCGGCTATGGCGACCCCTTGAAGCGACAGCCTGAGGCTGTGCTCGAAGACGTGGTCGAGAAATTTGTTACCCGTAAGACCGCTGAGGAGATCTACGGTGTGATCCTGTCCGGAAGCGCTGAGAACGGCACGCTCGCCATCGACGAGGCGGCTACGACCGAACGTCGAGGGGTGTTGTGAATCTCCATCGTTTGCTGGCCAAGCGCGACGAGGAAGGGCGGCCTATCCGTATCGGCGTGATCGGCGCTGGAAAGTTTGCCACCATGTTCCTTGCCCAGGTGCGCCACACGCCGGGCATTCATATCATCGCGATCTCCGATCTTGTTGCTGAACGCGGACGCACTGCACTCGCTACGGCGGGCTGGCCAGCCAATGCAGCGGAGGCTTTGAGCTTTAGTGATGCACTTAGCTCGGGCACGACCCACATTACCGATGACACCGATGCGCTGCTCAAATCTGACGAACTGGAGCTGGTTGTTGATGCCACGGGAAATCCACCCGCCGGCATTCATCATGCCCTGAGCGCTATCGATCAGGGTCTTCATATCGTCATGGTCAATGTTGAAGCCGATGCGTTGGCCGGCCCACTCTTGGCGCGCAAGGCCGAGGCGGCAGGCCTTGTCTATAGTCTGGCTTACGGTGATCAGCCGGCGCTCATCGCGGAGCAGGTCGATTGGGCGCGAGCAAGTGGATTTCCCGTGGTGGCGGCGGGCAAGGGCACGAAATACCTTCCCGGCTATCACCATGTTACGCCGGACGATGTTTGGTTCCATTACGGTATTGATGCCGACTATGCGGCGATTCATGGGCTCAATGCGCAGATGTTTAACTCATTCCTTGACGGCACTAAGTCCGCCATCGAAATGACGGCAGTGGCTAATGCCACAGGCCTTACCCCGGCACCGGGAGGGCTCTCTTTTCCGGCGGTCGGTAGAGAGGAGTTGGCTGCGCAACTATGCCCCGGGGCCGAGGGCGGCCTTTTGCACCACAAGGGCCAGGTGGAGGTTATCTCCAGTCATGCGCCCGACGGCGCCGAGATCGACGGTGATCTGCGTTGGGGAGTCTATACAGTTTTTGAGGCGCCGAGTGACTATACGGTAACGAGCTTCACGGAATATGGCATACGCACGGATTCAAGTGGACGCTATGCCGCGATGTACAAGCCGTTCCATCTGATCGGACTGGAGCTTGGTATTTCCGTCGCCAGCGCAGCCTTGCGTGGCGAAGCGACAGGTACACCGGAAGGGTTCCGCGGTGACGCGGTGGCCACCGCAAAGCGCCACCTCAAGGCCGGCGAATTGCTAGATGGCGAGGGCGGTTTCACTGTGTTCGGCACTCTGATGCCTGCGGCGGCGAGCCTCGCGATGGATGCGCTCCCAATTGGATTAGCTAATGGTGTGACGATCAAACGCGATATTGCGTGCGATGAAATTATCCGCTGGTTCGACGTAGATATTGATTTAACTGAGCAAGCGGTCAAAATTCGTAAAGAGATGGAAATCCAATTTGCACCATCGAAATAGGAAACTCGCCATGCCGAAAATTCTGTCACAAGCCGCCGTCAATCAATATGAACAGGACGGGTTTTACTTTCCCGTCCGGGCACTCGACGTTGGAGAGGTGGCGTGCGTCAGGCAAGATGTCGAGACCATTGAGCGCGAAAGGCTCGACGAGATTGGCGGAGCCTTCCGCCACAAGCCTCATTTATTGCTCAAGAGCTTGGAAACCATCGTTCGCAACAGGATCATCCTTGATGCGGTAGAGGATTTGATTGGTCCTAACATCTTCTGCTGGGCGTCGCTTTTCTTTACTAAGGATCCGGGTGACCCGACCTTTGTAGGCTGGCACCAGGACTCTACTTATTGGGGCCTAAGTGGTCCCGAAGTTGTCAATGTCTGGGTTGCGCTGTCGCCGGCGACAGTTGCTTCGGGTGCGATGAGGATACTGCCAGGCAGTCATCTTGAGGGACAAATTCCCCATCGCGAGACATACAACAAAAATAGTCTCCTCACCCGCGGCCAGGAGGTCGAATTAGAATTCGACGAGAACGACGCCGTGGATATCGTGCTTGAGCCGGGTGAGGTGTCACTCCACCATATTCGCGTCATACACGGCTCGGGCCCCAATGAGGGGAATGACCGACGCATGGGCTTCACTGTCCGCTACATCCCAACCCATTTAAAGCAAATTCACGGCCGGGATCGTGCGCTATTGGTGCGTGGCGTCGATACATACGGTCATTTTGATCATGAATCTGGTCCGGACGAGGATCTCTCCGAGGCGGCGATCGCTAATTATATCGCCGCCAACGTGGCGCACAACGCCATTCTTTACCAAGGTGCTGCCGAGAAAGGCGTTTACGCTGGGAAATTTGTTTAAACACCTTGGCCATCGGCTTGGTAGTGCGGAGATACGCAACAAGCGCGTCGACGTCGGCTTTTGCATTAAGTCATAGTGACTGGAATTTCTGGCATATTTACCAGCCATTAACTTCGCTATGAAGTTGCGGCCGATATCTCATGCCGGTTTGCTATTGTTCGGGCTTTTTGGCGTAGGCTAATTTATGCGTAAATTGCCACGTCAGTCTCCAGGTTGTTCCTCTAATCTAGAATACGAAGAGATACGTGCCACTCATGCGCGAATTTCCTGCGGAAAGTGGCGGCATGCTCCAACCTCTTCGTCGGAAACTAGAATAACACCGATTGCCAAGTTCCGATAAAATGTTTTTAAGCAAACAAGATTGGGGAAACGCGAATGTCTAGAACTTTGACCGTTGCTGTGGCCCAGATGGGCCCTGTTGGCCGCAATGAAAGCCGCGCGAAAGTCGTTGATCGGATGATCGGTATGCTGCACCAAGCGCATGATAGGTGCGCTACTCTCGTCGTGTTTCCGGAACTGGCCCTAACGACCTTTTTCCCTCGCTGGGTATTGGATACCCAAGAAGAGGCGGACAGTTTTTTCGAAACCGAAATGCCGTCGAACGAAACCCAGCCTCTATTTGAGGTGGCAAAGGAATTGGGCGTTGGATTCCATCTCGGTTATGCAGAAAAGCTGATCAGAGAGGGTGGCGCGATGCATCATTTCAATACAGCAATCATGGTCGACGATAGCGGCAAAATCGTCGGAAAATACCGCAAGATCCATCTCCCGGGGCATGCGAAACCACAACCAAATCAGCCGCATCAGCATTTGGAGAAACGGTACTTCGAAGTCGGCAATCTGGGTTTTCCCGTATTTCGTTTCATGGACGGGATAATGGGCATGTGTATTTGTAATGACCGCAGATGGCCGGAAACCTATCGCGTCCTGGGTCTTCAGGGGGTAGAGGTCGTTATGCTTGGCTATAACACGCCGAGTACCAACCCCTTAGCAAAAGCCGAAGCGCCCCATCTCGGCATGTTCCACAATCATCTCTCCATGCAAGCTGGCGCCTATCAAAATGGTACCTGGGTGTTGGCAAGTGCCAAGGCAGGTATCGAAGAGGGCGTTCATCATATGGGTGGCAGTTGCATCATTTCGCCGACCGGTGAGATTGTTGCGCAGACTGTGACTGAAGGAGATGAAGTGATTGTTGCTGAGTGCGATCTGGACCGAGGAAAATATATCCGCGAAACCATTTTTAACTTTGATGCTCACCGCCGCATCGAACATTATGGCCTGATCACCACACGTACTGGGGCCGTTCCACCGCCTCGAAAATAAGACGATTTTTGCCTGCTAGTGTGGCGATTAGACGCTTTATCGAGTCGGTGAAATCGAATCGAGAATGACCATTTTGGGCACCATACGCCGCCATTGTTGCATTATTGCAACACAGGGGTGATTAGACTTTAGTTAACTGCTTTCGTCTTTCTCTTGTGCCAGAATAATACTCGTGCCCGATCCCAGAAAATCCAAATAACACATTGATTTAAAATGTATAATTTTCTGTACATTTTAATAAATGTTGGTTTACGGCCGGGTTGTGGAAATGGTTAGATTGAATGCCGACCGCATAGTAAAAACGTTTCGTCACGTTAGCTAGTTTACAAATTGAATTGGATGATGTCGGATCAATCATCGGGTTTACTTTTTTCGACAACCACCCGATCACCCTAGAAATAACGAGGGAAGTAGGGGCATGCCTGACGTTTTGGATACTGTTAAAAAATGGATGGGACAGCTTGTCGAAGTTGGCATGTTGCTCATCGCGATAGGTATCGTTTTGCAAATCTTGTTCGGACGGCAAGTGGATTTCTTGCCGGGCGATATTGTTGCAAACATCATGAACATCGTCGATAAGTTGGGCGACGGCGGACTAGCTGGATTGATCGCACTTGGCATCATCATCTGGCTGTTCTGGCGGCGTAAAAATTTAGCCGGCTAGACGATAAAATAACAGGCTGTTCGCATTCGTGTGCCGCACGACACTTTGTGCGGCGCGCGGTGCGGGCGACTGACATACGACATGAAAACCGGGTTGCCAAAAATTTCGGCAACCCGGTTTTTTTCTCTGTTACCTTAGCCTAGAGCGGATCATTTGCCTCCGCTCTAGGTTTCGATAAAAAAATTCTAATAATGCGATTAAACGGATTGGATATAGGGCCCCGTTTAGTCGCTGTTCGCTCGGTCTAGGTGCTTAGACGACAGCCTTTAGCCAAAACAGAAGGCTAACAAGACCAATCAAAACAATTGCAGCAACCAGGTTGTGCAAAGCCGAGCGTCGGGGTTTCGATTCGGCTTCAGATTCTTTCCAGCCATAATCGGATGAGGATTCAGGACCTTGACTGCTCATGAATGTGCTCTCCGCAAATTAATTTCAGTAACTGAATCATCTCTGAATTCTCTTTAAGTTGCAAGATGGAGTTATTGCCGGCAGCGTATATCAAGTTTTTGGTATCATTTTAGTTGGTATAGCAGCAAAATTTCCCCGTGGGTTTTCTTTCGTCGGTAGCGCGGCGACAAAGGGAAGTAGTTCTACTCGCGCGATTTCATATATACGCCGCAACTCCGCTACTGGGTCGGGGTGTTCATCTACTCGCAGGTCAACTAGCGGGTAAACTTCCGGTCCGCGCACTATCAGGGCGGCGGACTGTCTGCCCCGGCTGTCGCCACCTGCAGCCTGTCCTGCTTCAAGCGCAATCAACAGATTCTCGCCCAGGGTTCGCCCTTCACAGTTGTTGGTAAAGGTCGCGACCATCGCTGCAACGGTGTCCTCATCGACCAGCATGTTTCCTTGCACGCTAAAGTTAGGACCGCAATAGTGGCCTGACCAGCCGCCTGTTTTTGTTCCAGTATAGGCTGCTGAACCACCTTGCGAGTCGACCACTCCGACTTGGCGCAGTTCGGGTTCTTTTTCCGCCGCCATGACATTTTTTAGGGCATTTTCCGCACTTTCGCCACTTTCGAGTCGGTCGAGAATCAGCGGTCCGAGATTGGGATTTACCCAAGCCTGAGTCGAGACTGCGCCAGCGCCGAACCGGATAAACGGACACAAGCTGCTGACAGCGGGTACCTTGGTGGAGACCGCCACACCGAGACTGCCGTCTCGGACGTCGCGGGCGGATATAGAAAACGTGGTGAGAATGAGACTCATATCTACCCATGAAGATTTGTAAAGACATCACCATAATGCTGCCTAGATGAGGAGAAACAGGATAAAATTTGACCGAGTTTGTTAAGCTCAATGCTTCAAATGTTGTCACAAGAGTAGGACGTCAAATGGGAATTCGCCTCGGTATGATTACGCCGTCGCTCAACACAATTTTGGAACCGGTGACCTACATGCTATTGCGGGATACTCCCGATGTGACGGCACATTTCAGCCGCGTTTCAGTCACTCAGATTGCACTCAGCGAGAATTCTAACAGACAGTTTGACGCGGCGCCGATGATAGCTGCGGCACGCCTTCTGGCGGATGCACGCATGGATGCGATCTGCTGGAACGGTACGGCTGGCGGCTGGCTCGGCCTGGAGAAGGACAAGGTACTCTGCGCCGAGGTTAGCGATGCAGTCGGTGTGCCGGTAACGAGTGCGACCCAAGCCGTGACCGAATGGTTTCGCGTGGCCGGAGTGACTAGGTTCGGCTTGGTCACCCCTTATATGGCGGACGTGCAGACCGAAATCGTGGCACAATATGCCGACGCCGGCTTCGAATGCGTGAGCGAAGCGCATCTCGGGCGTGATGACGGTTTTGCTTATGCCGCGATTGAAGACAAAATTTGGAGCGAACTTATTCGCGAGGTTGCCTGCGGCAGACCCCAGGCAATCACGACAATGTGCACCAATATCAGCAGCGCGCCGCTTGCCGAAGCGATAGAGCATGAAACGGATATTACGCTGATCGACAGTATTTCAGCCTCTCTGTGGGCCACTATGCGGCTCTCTGGTGCCGATCCCGCGCGAATCAGCGGCTGGGGCAGAATGTTCGCAGCTTACTGATATGCGTATTTTCACCGCTTGGCTGATCGCCTTCCTATCGTGGCACGGCACAGCCGGAGCGCAGCAGGAAGAAAGGATCTCCGACTCCACCGACTGGCTGCGCAGCATGGCCGAAAGCGGCACCACGGAAGGGCATTTGATGTTGTTGGATCAGGCAATGCATGGATCGGCTGAGGCGCAATATGCTGTTGCTCTTCTGTTTCGCGGCGGTGCACCGATTCTCCAGGATATAGATTCGACGCGCTACTGGTTTCAGAAAGCAGCTTCGCAGGGCCACCGGGCCTCGCTTGAGGGTCTGCGCTTGCTTGCCAGCGAGGGGGATAGCGGGGCCTTCTATTCCCTCGGCATTCTTAGTCGTGATGGGGTCGGTGTGCCGCGCGACGCGGAAGCAGCGCGCAAAGCCTTTCGTCTTTCTGCTGAGGGCGGCCATGTCTTGGCGCTATTCGCCGAGGCCGACATGCTCATGACCGGAGAAGGTGGTGCGTTAGACAGAACTGCCGCATTGGTCCGCTACGGACGAGCCAACGGTCTCGTTCGCGCCGAGTTGAAACTTTCCACTGAGGAGGTCGGCGGCGAACCGCGCGGGGGCGCTGCTCGCGCCATAACGCAATATTGGATCGGTAAGCTTTATCTGATCGGCGGCACCGGGGTGCGGAGAAATTCAAGCAAAGCAGCTGCCTGGTTTGCTGACGCGGCCAATTCGGGGGTCGATAAAGCACAGTACGAGCTAGCTATTTCGTATCTGCACGGCCGCGGTGTGACGCGCGACGAAGTCGCGGCACGGACATGGTTGAAGCGGGCGGCGGAGCAGGGCATGGTTCTCACACAACGGGAACTTGTACTTCTGGAGGGATTATAGTGACCGGTTTCACAATTTCGGCGACTAATCACACAAGCTTTACTGTGTCCGACCTGAACCGAACGCTCACCTTTTTTTGTGATGTCCTTGGCTTCGAGCTATTGAACCGCTCACCACGGGATCCCGGTTTCATTGCCCGGGTGGTAGCGATCCCCGGCGCTGATATCGAGGTTGCCTATGTTCAGGCGCCGGGCCACCGCATCGAATTGATTGAATATCGCGGGCCCGACGAACGACGGCAGTTAGAATCACGACCCTGTGATACCGGTTTTGCTCATGTCGCCTTCGATGTTGATGATATCGACGCTGCCATCGAGGCTTCCAAGGCGGTTGGCGTTCATGCCCTTGGACCGGTGCAGGAACTCGACCGCGGACCTAACAAGGGCGGCAGGGTGGTTTATACCCGGGATGCAGATGGCATCACCGTAGAATTCATCCAACCGCCACCCAATCAGTGCTCCGACAGTGCAGCTCAAACTACAGGAGAAATACAGCCCTAGCGACTGGGAACCGAGCCTGAAAAGGCTTCGACATTACTGTCCTACAAGGTATCACCGATTTAGATTTCTTACTTCGAGGTGCGGGGCATGCGGCAGTCGTTTTGGATGGCGATTTTTTTCTGCGTCCGCCATCCTCTATACGGTTTGGCGTGAGCAGGTGACGATGGCTTGCAGATTGTTTCACCTCAGAAGTTGGGCTCGTCGCTGTATTTTGATGTAGATCTCGCATTTTTCTTTGTGACGCGAAGGTGCCAAAAGTGCGAGTCGGGCGGTGGGGGTCTTCCTCGACAAAATACGACCCAAAGAGTCACAAAATAATTTTGGCTGTTTGTGCCGTGACGGCGTTGGTGCACCACATATGCGCCCCATTACCCAAAATAGAAAAACCCACCGAAGTGAGTTTTCTGTTAAGCAAATGAAATAATTATAAAAAATGGTGCCGGCTGCAGGGATCGAACCCGCGACCTCGTGATTACAAATCACGCGCTCTACCAACTGAGCTAAGCCGGCACGGGGCTGAGAACATAGATTGGATCATTCATGGACGGAACTACGAAGACCAGTCAGTTTCATATTTTTAATATGGAGAAACATACTAATTTAATCTTTTAATAAATAATTATAAACACTTTGAATAAAATAATTATTTGTTTTGTTGTAATGTATAGAGAGCCACGGCCGCGGCGTTGGAAACATTTAGACTCTGCATCGTATTGGACAGCCTGATGGCGATCAGGCTGTCGCAATATTCTCGGGTTAAACGGCGCAGGCCACTGCCTTCGGCACCGAGTACGAGCGCAACTGGATGGCGCCAAGATTCTTCCCCAATCGAAGCTTCGGCTTCCGCGTCGAGCCCCGTAATCCAATAGCCCATATTCTTTAGCTGATGCATGGCGCGAGCCAGATTGGTGACCCGCACCAACGGGGTGATATCCAGCGCGCCTGAGGCGGCTTTTGCAAGGGCGCCTGTGGCGGCCGGGGAATGACGTTCTTGCAGAACCACCGCACGCACTCCGAACGCTGCGGCGGAACGCAAAACCGCGCCGACATTATGGGGATCACTCACTTGATCAAGCAACAGCACTGGCGCGCGGTCGTCATCCAGTGCGCAGGCTTCTTCGAGTGAGGGCTTGGAGAGTGGCGTGCAGTCAAGGCAGAGGCCCTGATGCACCGAGCCGCGTGTGAGCATCGCATCGATTTCCCGATTAGATACGGTGCGCCAATCTAGACCACCGATTTTTGTTCCAGTGATCCCCTCCTTGGCGAGCGACTTGCTGGCTTCCCGGGTGAGCCATAGGTGTTGTTTTTTCCGTGCTTGATTGCGCAACGCCGCCACAACCGGATGAAAGCCAAAAATAAGTTCGCTCTGTATGGCTTCACTGGATTTTTGTGGGGCTGATCGCTTGGCGGAGCCTATTCGTCTATTGCGGGGCATGACGACCGCCTTTATACTCCCAGATAGTACATCATTCTAACGATTCCGAGGCGTCGAGCTTAAGGGCGGGCGGATAGCGCCGTTTGCCTTGATTGTGCGTTGACAATTTTGCGTTTCTGCCCATAGTGCGCTGTTCCTAATTCAGAGATTCCCTGCGTGCACGGAGGGGTGGCCGAGTGGTTAAAGGCAGCAGACTGTAAATCTGCCGACGTACGTCTACGTAGGTTCGAATCCTACCCCCTCCACCAGGCAGTTGTGCTGGCCGAGGCGGGTGTCGCCGGCGTGAAGACAAAATGGGGGTTGAAACGATCTTAGGCGGGTGTAGCTCAATGGTAGAGCCCCAGCCTTCCTAGCTGGTCACGTGGGTTCGATTCCCATCACCCGCTCCAAAAATAAGGGATTTGCCTTACCGACAATATGGTCGGATGGCTCAATGCAACAGTTACTTGGTACGAGCAAGATAGTTGGGACGAGAAAGAAATGGCCAAAGAGAAGTTTGAACGTACGAAGCCACATTGCAATGTGGGGACGATCGGTCATGTTGATCATGGCAAGACGACTTTGACGGCGGCGATTACGAAGACGCTGGGCGAGGCCGGGAGCGCGGAATTCGTTCCGTTT
>CAZUXZ010000058.1:0-27593 GCA_964624055.1 uncultured Rhizobiaceae bacterium
AAGCTGGACGCGTCGGCCGACGCGCCCGGCTTAGAGTGCTCGCACCGTTGCGCGGCGAGGCGACGCCCACCGGTGCCGCCAACGCGCGCCAGTAACATCACGCCATGTATTTCTTTTCTGCCCTTTTTGGCCGTTCGCGCGAAGTACGACGTCTAGACGATGCCTTGCGCACGGCGGGCCTGCATCCAGCGCTCATGCCGGACGCGGTAAAAATCGCTACGCTCAAGCTCCTCAATGAAGTGGGCCACGGCAGCAACCCCGACCTTCCAGCGTGCGCCCTAGCCGCAGAAATGCTGGTCTATTGCACCCTGGGCGATCATGAATTTAGCGAGGAGTGCGGAAAAAGCATGGCGCGCGCCGCGCGAGCCCGCCTCGAGATGGCGCTCGAAGAAGGCGACAGTTTGGATGCCCGTCTTGTGCTTCTCGCCCTGCATGCTGGAATCATCAGAGGCTCACTAATCGATCGCTACGATCTTCACGCAGCTGGCCAGACGTAAGATTCATAGCCCTATGCCAATGTTTTCTTTGATTTTTTTCGCCTCTTGCACTACGACTTCCGGGTTCCAGTTCATCGCTGTGCGGACCTATGGTCGATTCCAAACAGGGAAACTATTCCCTAGATAAGCTTCGCCGCGAAGTCGACGAGATCGATGATCAAATTCATGATCTCTTGATGCGTCGCATTGAAGCGGCGCGCAAGATCGGCGAGCGCAAAGACCAGGCGCAGAGCATCGCCTACCGGCCCGCACGCGAAGCGCAAATTCTGCGTCGTCTCGCCTCGCGCCATTCGGGACCGTTTCCCTTCCGCGTGGCCGTACGAATTTGGCGCGAAATCATTTCTGCCTCCCTCGGAGTCGAGGAGAAATTTGTCGTATCGGTTTACGTACCCGAACCGTTGGTGGCCGGTCTTGCCTTTGTCGCTCTGGCGCGGGCCTATTTCGGTACCGAAACACCGATCCTACAGGCACAGACTGAAGCTGGCGTACTCCGTGCCGTGCGCGACGGTAAGGCGTCTGTGGGCGTACTGCCCATCACCTCTGATACCCACACCGAGCGAGCTTCCGCCGAACCCTGGTGGTATACGCTAACCGCCGGAGGTAACGAGCGACCGCGCATCGTAGCCGTAATGCCCTGGCTATCCGGCGGCGCGGCTGGCGCCGACGCACCGCGTGCCATGGCGGTGGCGCGACTTCAGCCGGAAGCTTCGGGTGATGATATTTCCCTCATCGCTTTCGAATCGACGGAGAATATCAGCCGCGACCGCATCCGCCGGGAGGCCGAAAATGCCGGCCTCGCCCTTGACTGGGCAGCAACCTGGACGGAGGACGGCCAAGCGATACGCTGGCAACTCGCCGAAATCAACGGGTTCGTTCCCGAAACCGACCGCCGCCTTGGGACATTGATCAGCGCACTCGATCAAAAGGTAACGCGTTTCGTCAATCTTGGTTGCTATGCTAAACCCGCCGCGAACGAAGAAAGCTGAGTGGCTCGGCGGAAGCCATTGGACATGAATACGCGAACATCCCATTTAACGCCGCGACCCGGAATCATGAGCATCTCTCCCTATGTTCCCGGAAGATCCTCCGTTAACGACCAGCAAAATACCATCCGCCTAGCCGCCAACGAATCCGCTTTCGGTGCGAGCCCGCGTGCCGTCAAAGCCTATGAAACGCTCGGGTCGTCGCTCCACCGTTATCCGGATGGTGGCGCAAACAACTTGCGAGAAGCGCTCGGCGCACTGCATGGAATTGATCCCGCAAGCATTGTGTGCGGTGCCGGCTCCGACGAGATTTTGCAGCTTCTTGCCAAATCCTACGCCGGACCGGGGGATGAGGTGCTCTATAGCAAGCATGGATTTCTCGTCTATGAGCTTGCCGCCCGGGCCGCCGGTGCGACACCTGTCGCAGCGCCAGAGACAAATTATCGCTCGAACGTGGATGCACTACTTGCCCATGTGACGGAAAAAACGCGTATTCTCTTTTTAGCCAACCCCAACAATCCGACCGGCAGTTATCTCTCCCAGGGCGAGCTGCGCAAGCTGTGGGGCGGACTTCCAGAAAATATTTTGCTGGTGATCGACGCGGCCTATGCGGAATATGTCACCGCTATGGATTACGAATCGGGCGCGGAATTGGTCGGCCGCTCACGAAACGTGGTGATGACGCGCACCTTCTCGAAGATATACGGTCTTGCCTCGCTCCGACTCGGATGGTGCTATGCTTCCGAGGAAGTTATTGATGTGATAAACCGGTTGCGCGGCCCGTTTAACGTCGCGGGCCCTGCACTCGCTGCCGGGCTCGCCGCGGTGCAAGACCAGGAATATATCGCGCAATCGCGCAGTCATAACGATAAGTGGCTGAAGCGTCTCGCATTGGAAATGCCTAAGATTGGCATCAAGATGTTACCTAGCGTGTGTAATTTCGTTTTGTTGCGCTTTGCCAAAGACGGTGGACGCGATGCGAGGGCAGCGGACGAATTCCTAACTAAATACGGAATTCTCGCACGCAATGTCGACAATTATCACCTACCCGATTGCCTGCGCGTAGGCATCGGAAAGGACGAAGAGATGGACGCCTTGTTGTCCGCTCTCAAGGAATTCATGGCTTAACTTATGACGGACAACATCATGTTTGAGCGCGTTGCGCTACTCGGTATTGGCCTGATCAACTCTTCTATCGCAAGGCTTCTCAAGCGCGATAATTTAGCCGGTGAGATCGTGATAAGTTCGCGCCGCCAGGAGACCCTGGACAGAGCCATAGAACTGGGTCTTGCTGAGCGCGCGGAAATTGATGCAGCAGCCGCTGTCGAGGGCGCAGACTTCATCGTTCTCGGTGCGCCGGTCGGCGCCAACGCAGCCATCGCCGAAACGATCGGACCCAGTCTTAAGCCCGGCGCGATCGTCAGCGATGTAGGCTCGGTCAAGGGAGCGGTTATCAGCGATATTACGCCGCACCTACCCGATGGCGTGCATCTCGTGCCGGCGCATCCGGTGGCGGGCACCGAGTTCTCCGGCCCCGATGCGGGCTTTGCCGAGCTGTTCGAGAACAGCTGGTGTATTCTGACGCCGCCCGAGGGCTGCGACACGAAGGCACTGGAAAAGGTCACCGATTTCTGGTGTCACGCCGGCTCGATGGTCGACGTCATGGATGCCGCACATCACGACAAAGTAATGGCGATTATTTCGCACCTGCCGCATCTCCTCGCCTACAACATAGTCGGAACAGTGAAAGATATCGAGCTTTTGACAGATCGGGATGTTGTCAAATACGCGGCCGGCGGCTTTCGCGATTTCACCCGAATTGCCGCCTCGGACCCGGTGATGTGGCGCGATATATTTCTAAAGAACCAAGACGCTGTACTCGAAATGCTCGGTCGATTCAGCGAGGACCTAGCAGCCTTGCAGCGCGCTATCCGGTGGGGCGACGGCGAGAAGCTGGAAGAATTGTTCACCCGCACTCGCGCAATCCGCAGCGACCTGATCGCCGCGAAAAAAGTCTAGAAACTTAGTGACGGCATTTTCGCTACGGTGACTGGCCCAACAAAGAGACTGCCATCCTGAGCGATCACCGGCACCGAGCGAAGAACAGGAGGGCTGCCATCGTCCAGTCTGTCGGCGATTACATTGAAGGCAACTTTAGCGAGGAATGCATCGCCGAGAGGGATCATGTTGCTCATGATGAGCGCGTCGATTACATCGCCATAGCCAATGATATCGGCAGTGAGCGAGGCAATGGGCCGCATTTCGCTATCAAGCGAAATAGTGCCGTTGGTCTCTATACCGAGCGGGCCCCAGCGGAAGCGCAACGAATTGAGTTCGAGTGTGCCCCCTTCGTCGCGCCACACCCGCACTACCTGGGCGGTATCGCCGGGAGAGACTGGGCCGTAGAGACTGAGATCAAAATTAAGATAATCGATCTCATCCCCCATTTCCTCGCCGAACCCAGGTGGCAACCGGATACCCTCCAACTCGACTCCCGCCGAACCGAAAGCGCGTTGCTCAGCTTTCTCGCCTTCGTCGTGATCGCCGCGGCGTTCCGCTCGCGCTCGAAACCGCCGAACGGAAGTTAAGCCCTCCGCCCAGGGTCCGACAACATTGACTTGCTTCAAATCGACCAGAAAATTTTTGATGCGCCGCTCATCGTCAAGCTGCAGTCGAGCCGTGCCGTCTTCGATTTCGCCCTGAATATCATGCCAAGCTTCACCATCGAAATAGCGGACATCGTTGCGACCTCGAAACTTGAAGTCGAACTCGTTGAACTGCCAGGGGCGAAAACTTGCGGTAATTGCTTCGCCACGCCACACCCAGCCCTCGGCACTGTGATTAACAGACGGTTGGCGCAGGAAAACTTCAAATTGCAGCGGATAGCCGCTTACTTCCGGCTCGCCTGCTTCGATCACTATGCCCCGCGCGCGCTGTTCCTCCGACCAGGCAGCAATACGCTCTCCAATTTCATCTGACGCCACAAACCAATAGGCTGTATAGGCAATAATCGCTATCACAATACCACCGACAACGCTGAGCGTGAGCGGCATCATTTTGAAGCGACCATGTCTCAACTTGCTCATGCTCCTGCCAAGCCTAAACTTCTGTGGCAAACATTATCTTGTCGATGATGACTAAGACGCACAAAGACGAAACTTGGATTTTCGCCTATGGCTCCCTGATGTGGCGCCCGGAATTCGAGTTCGCTGAGTCCGAACCAGCTCTCTTGCACGGCTATCATCGCGCCTTCTGCATCTACTCCCACATCTATCGCGGCTCGCCGGACAATCGCGGTCTGGTGCTCGGACACGACACCGGCGGCTCCTGCGTCGGGCGCGCCTTTCGCCTGCAGCCAGAGGAAGCGCCCGGCATTCTCGAACAAATTCATGCGCGTGAAATGATCTATCACGTTTACATAGAGAAACAACTGCCGATCATGCTGACCCGACGGGAGAACAAACTGCGAGTCTTCGCACGCACCTACACCGCCGACCGCGCAAGCCTCCAATATACCGGTAAGCTGGATCACAAAACCACGATCGAGCTGATCCGCAATGGACGGGGAATATCGGGCGAAGCACGAGATTATCTAGCCAATACAATTCATCACCTCCGCCAATTAGGTCTTCCAGTCACGCGCCTCAAGCGTCTCCTCGAAGCAGTGAACGCTGAAATCTAAGGCCTCATGCGCATTTGGAAAATCCGCAGGCAATACAAACATCACACCCCTCCTGCTGGATGACACCGAATTGACTGCAGCGTGGGCAATTCTGCAATCGACCTGGCGACGCTTCTGCGTCGCGGGTGGGTTCGCGATCAGCGATCGGTATCTGAGCAGGAGTGAAGCCGATCAGCGCCAAGTGATGCTCAATCACTTCTCCGATGGCAGCAAGAATCGAAGGTACATAACGTCCATCCATCCATTGCCCGCCGCGTGGATCAAATACGGCTTTCAACTCCTCAACAACGAAGGAGATATCACCGCCGCGCCGAAATACGGCACTGATCATTCTCGTGAGTGCCACGGTCCAGGCATAATGCTCGGTGTTTTTCGAATTGATAAATATTTCGAATGGCTGGCGCCGGCCATCACGCATAATATCGTTGATAGTGATGTAAATTGCATGATCGTTTTCAGGCCAGCGAATCTTATAAGTGCTGCCGGGAAGCGAGTCTGGCCGCTCGAGCGGTTGAGTCATATAGACCACGCCACCGGCCTCATAGGCGTCACGCGGTTTGGCCGCGAACTGCGTGAGCGGCAATTCCTCCTGCACTTCGCACGGTTCCGTATCAGCCACGCCCTGACCGACGGTTTCCATTACGGCGCCGGTCACCGGATTGGGTCGATAGGTGGTGCAGCCCTTGCAGCCAAGTTCGAAGGCTTCTGCGTAGATATCCCTGAACTCGTCAAAACCAATTTCCTCCGGGCAATTGATCGTCTTGGAAATCGAACTGTCGATATATTTCTGTGCCACCGCCTGGACGACAAGATGGTCGGACGGGCGCAATTGTTGCGCATCGACAAAATAATCAGGTAACTTCGCGTGCTCGCCCTTCAGTTCGCGGAACAGGCGGTAGGCATAGTCCGATACGGTCTCTGTCTTGCGACTACCGTCGGGCATTAGTAGGTTCCGACGGTAGGAATAGCTAAATACAGGCTCAATACCGGAAGAAACATTGCCCGCCAAAAGCGAAATGGTGCCGGTCGGTGCAATCGACGTAAGCAGCGCATTTCGTATCCCATGCCGTGAAATTTCGGTGCGGATATTCTCCGGAAGACGAGCGATGGATTCACCGGCGAGATAGTGCTTAGCCTCAAATAGCGGGAAGGCGCCCTTCTCCTGAGCAAGACTGACCGAAGCACGGTAGGCCGCATCGCGCAGCGCCGCCAGCCAGCTCGCGGCGAGGGCATTCGCCGGCTCACTGCCATAACGGACACGGCACATGATCAGTGCGTCGGCAAGACCCGTGACGCCCAAGCCTATACGCCGCTTTTCCTCAGCTTCTTGTTTTTGCGCTGGCAGGGGAAAACGCGAGATGGAAATCGCATTGTCCAGCATGCGAATCGCAGTGGCGACGAGTTGCTTGAGCGCTTCAGTATCGAGAACGGCCTGCTCCTCAAACGGTGCACGCACGAGGCTCGCCAGATTGATTGAGCCCAAGAGGCAAGCACCGTAAGGGGGCAATGGTTGTTCACCGCAGGGGTTGGTCGCAAAAATTTGTTCGCAATAGCCGAGATTGTTCGTCTCATTGATGCGGTCGATAAAAATCACCCCAGGTTCGGCATAGGAATAGGTGGAGCGCATGATACGATCCCACAATTCACGCGCCGAGACTGTCTTGTAACAAACGCCGCCAAAGTTGAGGTCCCAAGCCTGATCGGCCTTAACTGCTGCCATGAAATCATCGCTCACGAGCACTGAAAGATTGAACATGCGCAGGCGACCAGGATCCTGCTTGGCTTCGATAAAGGCCTCAATATCGGGATGGTTACATCTGAGGGTGCCCATCATTGCACCACGCCGAAAGCCCGCGCTCATGATGGTGCGGCACATGGAATCCCATACATCCATGAAAGTGAGCGGCCCCGAGGCGTCAGCGCCGACACCCAATACGGGTGCGCCCTTCGGCCTGAGAGTGGAAAAATCGTAACCGATTCCGCCTCCCTGCTGCATGGTGAGCGCGGCCTCTTTCAGATGGTCGAATATGCCCGCCATATCGTCAGGAACACGTCCCATGACGAAACAATTAAACAAGGTAACCTGACGTTCAGTACCGGCACCGGCAAGAATGCGACCAGCCGGCAGGAACTGAAACCCTTCGAGTGCGCGGTAAAACTCTTCGTGCCAAGCACCAGGGTCCTTCTCAGACTCCGCCAGAGCGCGGGCCACTCGATGCCAACTTTCCTCGACAGTTTTGTCCACCGCAGTGCCGTCGCCTGCTTTGAGGCGATATTTCATGTCCCAGATTTGACTGGATATGGGCGTCATGAAGGCCATAGAAAGCAAATTATGCCTGACAAGAGGTTAACGGGCATTGCCTCATTATCAGGAAGCAATAACCGGCAAGTTTATGACAATCAGAGTCGGACGGTCAATAATCGTTCTTTAAATGTTCTAATTTAAAAATTAGATTCTGCAAGCAGCTCGTCGGATGCTTTTTCCATCGTCTGTTCCAGGCGTGTCATGAATTCGTGGCGCTCCAGTCCGGGCTCAATCGGCTCAAGAAAGCGGATCGTAATGGTGCCGGCATATTTGCGAAAGGATTGCTTTGGCCAACACAAACCTGAATTATGCACTACCGGCGAAACCGGCAGGTTGAGCGCGTTATAGAGCGCGGCGATACCAGTATGATAAGGTGCTTTGATACCTGGCTCTATCCGGGTGCCCTCGGGGAAGATCACCAGGGAGCGGCCGGTAGAGATTGTTTCCCGCGCATCTTGAATCAGCTTGCGTAAAGTTTTGACGTAGCCGGTGCGGTCGATGAAAATCATCTTCATCTTTCGCGCGTAGGTACCGTAAGCCGGGATATAGCCTAGCTCCTTTTTCATGATGTAGACGGGATCATGGAGGAGATGCAGAAAAATCAGCGTTTCCCATTCCGACTGATGTTTTGAAGCGATCAGCGAGGGCCCCGTGGGAATGAACTCGCGCCCGCGCAACTCAATGCAGATGCCGACGATGACGCGGAAGAGTACAAATACACCCCTCGACCATAGTTGCACAAACCACCTAAATGCCGGGCGCGGCAAAAACACCATAGGAATCATGCCCAGGCCCATAAATATGGACCAGACATAAAAGCACACTGTACAGAACCCCGAGCGAATCGTATTCATGAAAGATTGCCTAGGGAGGAATGCGCGAGAAGCGCCCTGAGAAGCACCAGGGGATACTTCGCGTACTCGCTCGCGATCATTCCCGATGTTCCTCTCTAACGCCACCAATTATTGACCTTAACATGTTCAGCTAATACAAATTTCTCTGGCAATTTAACATCTGACATGGCGCGGCGAAACTCCAGGATTACCCACAGCGTATGGCAATTACCGTTCACCTAAGGAAAGTTACGAAACTGCTATTTTTCCCTCCACGCCAGCAAGGGTAGTCAAATTGCTGATTTCCTGCGGTAAATTAGACCAGAGGTCCGTCAGGCCAGCAAACCAAAGTATGGCCCGGCAAAAATCAAACTTCTCGGAAAACGGGCGGAGGATTTTACGGTTCAGCGATTTAAGATCCCACCCTCAAGGAAGCTTAGCGAGCTCGCGCAGCGCGGTGAGGCGCGCCGTTACCATGGCGATCGCCGCCATGGTAACGGGCACGGCCATGAGCAATGCCCACGCCCAATGTTCAACTGGAATGTCCGGCGCCAAAGGCGTTTCCAGGCGCTTGGACACGTGGCGTAGGCCATAGAGCGTCGCGACCGCAAATACGATGCCGATCACGCCGCCACGCAATCCCATTATCATTGCTTGGCGCTGAAATTGTGCCGCTACATATCCGTCCCGCGCTCCAATCATATGCAGCAATTCAATTATGTTACGGTGAGTGATAATTCCCATCCGCGTGGTGAACATCACCGTCACGACAACGGTGAAAGCGATGAGCACTACAACGGCAAGAGCGAGCAGCTCGAGCGACTGACCGAGATCGGCAAGTCGATCGAGCCAAAGCTTGGCATCATCGACAGTCACATCGGCGAGAGAGGCCTGCAATTTGATCGTCAGGGCTCCGGCATCAAGCCCGTGTCCCGGCTCAAGCTCAAGATCAACGAGCCGTGGCAAGGGCAAATCCACCGGCAAGTTCCCTTCTCCCAGCCATTGCTCAATAAGGGCGGTGGATTCCGCATGAGGAACCACGCGAATACGTGAAATACCATCTACATCGGCGAGAACTTCACGCAGTCGCACGATTCGCTCCTGCTCGCTCACACCTTCAACAGGCAAGAGTTGCACTGTGAGCGTGTCCACCTCGCCGCGCTGCCAACGTCCCATCGCCACATTTAGGACTAGCATGCCGGCCAACGACAGAACCGCCAAATAGACCATCAGCGCAAATATCCAGGACAAAAAATGGCTCGGCGCGTCGCCCCCGAGTGGAACAACAGCCGGAATATGCCTTACCATCTCAGATTGCCTCTGTCTCAAGCGACCCAACGTGAAGCTCACCGGAACCCAATGTCATTATTGGATGGGGATTCTGTGAAACCAGGGTTTTGTTGTGTGTGGCGATCACCACCGTCGTGCCGATGCGGTTCAATTCCTCAAACAAACGCATTAGCCGTTGCCCTAGAAATTCGTCGAGATTTCCAGTCGGCTCGTCGGCCAGCAAAAGGCGTGGGCGGCTAATTACCGCCCGTGCAATCGCCACCCGCTGCTTCTGCCCGCCCGACAGCGATTCGGGCAACGCATGGATATGATCCGCTAGGCCCACCCAAGCAAGCAGTTCGGAGACATGCTCCTGTATCTGGATCTCTTTGGCACCGGCAACGCGCAAGGGTAGAGCTACATTATCTAAGGCCGAAAGATGAGAAAGTAGGCGATAATCCTGGAATACGACACCGATGCGGCGTCGCAGATCCATCAGTTCCCGGCGGTTTGCGGTCCTGATATCGGCGCCGAACATAGAAATTAGGCCGCGTGACGGGCGGTGTGCAAGATACATTAGGCGCAAAAGTGAGGTTTTTCCGGCGCCGCTAGGGCCGACCAGATATCGAAAGTCGCCGGGGTGCATCGTAAAGCTAACATCATGCAACACCTCCGGCCCCATGCCGTAACGCATCCCCACATTTTCAAATCGCAACAAACTTAGAGACCTCTATGCCGCAAATCAGTTGCCGGATCGACGATCGTCCCGCATTGTACATGCACGTACGGATGTTTGTGCAATGCCTATGGAGAGGAAGCGCAATCGGCGGTACAATGGCTGCTGTTCGACATCGACCACGCATACAACAACAATTGCTTGATTTATACGCATGATTGTCAGCTGCCCGTCCTGCGCGACGCGCTATCTGATCGATCCCGCAGCCTTGGGCGAGGAAGGGCGCAGGGTTCGCTGTGCCAAATGCAACCAAATTTGGCACGAGCAGCCTCCTGCAGACATGCCCAAGCGGGTCGACATCCTGCCGCCTGAGGACGAGCCGCGAACGATTCCTTTCGGCTCAAACCTGCCTACGGTGGTAGCGCGCCGGCGGCGGGCCAACCGATTGGGCTGGCTTGCTGTGGCGGTGGCGTTGGTCGTCATCGTCGTTGCCGGTATCCTCGCCCGAGGATCAATCGTGGACGCCTGGCCGCCAGCGGGAAAACTTTATTCGGTCATCGGCCTGGGGGTTGAACAAAATGATATTTCGGGACTGATTCTTAATGCCCGTTCAACCGAACTGTTGTTTGAAGGAGGCGTCCCTGTATTGGTCGCACGCGGGGAAATTCGGAACGAGTCGGACAAACGACGGGTCATCCCTCCGATCCGAATCAGAGTGGTCGACGCCAAGAATGTGGAGGTGAAATATTGGACCTTCGCGGCGGAGCAAAGCGAGTTGGAGCCTAACAGCCGGACTGGGTTTGAGACCCGCCTCACCAGTCCGCCGGAAGGCGAAATAACCTTGAATTTTGCGTTTGTCGGCCGCGAGGCGCATTGATTTAGTACCTTTGCACGAATCCTAATTGTAGAAGATGGGAGTGCTGTGCAAACAATAGGTGCTCTTTAAGACGGCGAGTTTAATATTCTACTGAACCATATCGTCTTACCAGAACCGAATAACGTCGCACTAGTATTGAACTTAAACCAGGATTGGTAGTATTTGCCTATCGCGCCAATCGCAGGATTCGCCAAGGAGCCCATAATCTCGGATCGTTAGTCTATAGCGTCGCACCCAAGCCGTTCAATTTTGAACAAGTTTGCGGTACTATCGGCGCCGCACTGAAGACCTGACTATGCTATCCGCGGAACCAGTCCGGCACTGCATCGCGTGCAAGAAGCGTCTCGTAATCGAGACGCGGACGTATGAGCGCAATATCGTCGCCGCGCACCATTACCTCGGCGGCAGACAGTCGGCTGTTGTAATTTGACGACATCACTGCACCGTATGCCCCAGCATCGCGCACAGCAATTAGATCACCAGCACGGAGTTCTGGCATGGTGCGATCAGACGCGATGACATCACCGCTTTCACAAATGGGACCGACAATATCGACCTGCGCTTCACCGCCACGCCTCGGGGTAACAGCCTGAACTTCGTGCCAGGCTCCGTAAAGAGCTGGGCGCAGAAGATCGTTCATCGCCATGTCGACGATGGCAAACTTCTTGTTACCTATTTGTTTGACGCGAATGACCCGAGACAGCAGCAGCCCAGCGGGACCGGCAATCCAGCGTCCTGGTTCAAGGGTCACATCGGCTTCAAGTTCGTGCCCGGTACGGCGCACTAGGTCACCATACTCAACCAGTTGTGACGGCAACCCACTATCATAGGTGATGCCGAGCCCACCACCGAGATCAATGCGCGAGACACATAGTCCCGCGGCACGAAGTCGCCGACACAACTCGCCGAGACGGGCAAATGCCGCCTTAAACGGTTCGACCGACGTCAGTTGGGAGCCGATATGGATGGCGAGACCGGTCATGTCGATGCCGCTCATACCGGCGGCGCGGGTATAGAGCGCTTCCGTCCGTTCAAAGGCGATACCAAACTTATCCTGCGCCCGGCCAGTCGAAATCTTGTCGTGAGTCTTGGCGTCAATATCAGGATTGGCGCGGAGTGCGACCGGCGCCCGTAGGCCGCGCGCCGCCGCAAGCTTGGCGATCAGCTCCAATTCCGCTTCCGATTCGACGTTGAACTGGCCAATGCCAGCATCAAGCCCATCTGCCAATTCTTCGACTGTCTTACCGACCCCAGCAAAGACGATTTTGTCAGGCGCAATGCCGGCGGCGAGTGCGCGGCGAAGCTCGCCACCGGAGACGATATCAGCGCCGGCGCCTTCGCAACCAAGGCAGCTAACCACCGCCAAATTGTCATTGGCCTTGAGTGAATAGCACACCAACGCATCGCCCACCGCCCCAGCAAACGCCCGATAACGCGCGACCAACGTGGTGCTCGAATAGACATAGCTCGGCGTTCCAAAACGCGCCGCGATATCGCTGAGCGAGATATTCTCAGCGAACAACTCCCGCCCGCAGGGACCTTCCCGATAAACAAAATATTCCATGCCGCGACGATCCGATTAATGCGCTTCTTCAAACCGCGCGATAAAAATGATCAAGGAATGCCGCTTGTGGTGGCGGTTCCAGATCGCCTTTCTTGCCACACCCCGCCAACGCCACCACCAGCCCAAGCGCGGCAAGGATCGTCATAAGGAGGCTAAGTTTTCTAATCATAGGAAACGCTCCTTTGCGCGTTTCACCTGCGCCCGAACCTGTGCTGGCGCAGTACCGCCATAGCTTGACCTGCTCTCCACTGCTTTTCCGGGCGATAGCAAAGCGCGCGCACCTTCCGTAATTCGCGGCTCTACCGCCTGCAATTCTTCGAGCGACAATTCCTCCAAACGGCAGGATAATTTATCAGCGCTTCGAACCACCTGACCCGTAACATGATGCGCCTCACGAAAAGGAATATTCAGCTCGCGCACCAGCCAGTCCGCCAGCTCAGTCGCCGTTGCATGGCCTTCACCGGCAGCAGCAGCCATAGCGGTTACATCGACCTCAAGATCGCGGATCATCCCAGTCGAAGCACGGAGACTGATGGAGAGCGAATCGAAGGCGTCAAAGGCTGGCTCCTTGTCTTCCTGCATGTCCTTTGCGTAGCTCAGCGCCAAACCTTTCATCACAGTCAGTAGTGCTACCAAGGCGCCACTGATGCGCCCGGTCTTGGCGCGTACCAGCTCAGCCGCGTCTGGATTGCGTTTTTGCGGCATCATGGACGAACCGGTGCTAAATGCGTCGGAAAGACGAATGAAGGCAAACTGTGTGCTCGACCATATGACCAGTTCCTCCGCCAATCTTGACAGATGGGTCGCCGTAATCGCAGCGACGGCCAGCGCCTCAAGAGCAAAGTCTCGGTCCGAGACGGAATCAAGCGAATTAGCTGTAGCGCTGTCGAAGCCGAGCGCTTCGGCCGTCGATTCACGGTCGATCGGAAAAGAGGTTCCGGCCAGCGCACCAGCGCCTAGCGGGCATTCGTTGAGCCGTCGCGCGGCATCAACAATACGGCTACGATCGCGCCCCAGCATCTCAACATAGGCAAGCAAATGATGGCCAAAAGTTACCGGCTGCGCAGATTGCAAATGTGTAAAACCAGGCATTACTGTCGCCGCATGCTCTTCGGCACGGACAATGAGGGCCGCCTGCAAATCCTGCAATTCACCATCACTCCGCTCGAGCGCTTCACGAACCCAAAGGCGAAAATCCGTCGCCACTTGATCATTACGAGAGCGTGCTGTGTGGAGGCGCCCGGCAGCAGCGCCAATCATCTCGGTAAGACGCGCCTCGACATTCATGTGTATATCCTCGAGCTCAGCTTTGAATTGAAAGCGGCCCTCGGTGATTTCCTCGCGAATAGCGTTAAGCCCTTCCTGGATTTTCGCACCGTCCTCGGCCGTTACGATTCCCTGCGCGACGAGCATCTCGGCGTGGGCCTTGGAGGCGGCAATATCCTGGGCGTATAGCCGACAATCGAAGCCGGTCGATGCGTTAATATCTGTCATCAGATCGTTCGGCATGAAATCGAAGCGCCCACCCCAAATGGCGTTAGCGCCCGGAACCTTCATTTGGTGTCTACTCATATCCCCATACCGCATCAGCGCGTCGCGTCAAATTTAGGGCCGACTCGAGCATCCCGATCCTATTTCGCGCGCATAATGGCGCGATTTGATCCGCACGCAACTGTTTCGTTGGACGAGCCCCGCGAATTCGCGAATGAATCCGCCGGGGCATATCACCTAGTAGGAACAGGCATCTCGCCGGCGTAATCGTAAACTCCTCGGCCTGTTTTGCGGCCGAGCCATCCCGCCTCGACATATTTGGCGAGCAGCGGACAGGGACGATATTTGCTATCAGCGAGACCCTCGTACAGCACCTGCATGATGGCGTGGCAAGTATCCAGGCCTATGAAATCCGCCAATTGCAGCGGGCCCATAGGATGATGGGCACCGAGGCGCATAGCGGTATCGATCGATTCCACTGTCCCGACTCCTTCGTAAAGCGCATAGATCGCCTCGTTGATCATCGGCAACAGGATGCGGTTGACGATGAAGGCGGGGAAATCCTCAGCCATGGCAGTGGTCTTTCCCATCTTGACCGCCACGTCGCGAACTTGATCGTAGGTTTCTTTCTCAGTAGCGATACCGCGAACAAGCTCGACCAGCTCCATCATCGGCACCGGGTTCATGAAATGCATGCCCATGAACCGGCCCGGCCGATCAGTGCTGGCGGCAAGTCGCGTCACGGAAATCGACGAGGTGTTGGTGCAAATTATAGCCTCCGGCTTAATCACGCCTTTGAGACTGGAAAAAATCTGTTTCTTGATTTCTTCAATTTCTGCGGCCGCTTCGATTACCAGATCCGCATCCTTCAAATCCACGACAGACGCACCGATCTTAATCAGCCCCAGAGCCTTATCGCAGGACTGTTGATCTATCAGCTCCTTGCGTACCTGCCGGCTCATATTCTTCTTGATCGTTTCCAATGCATCAGTCAGCACCGCGTTATCGATATCGACAAGGGTGATATCAAACCCGTTCAGCGCTGCGACATGGGCAATGCCGCTGCCCATCTGGCCAGCGCCGATTATGCCGATCTGTTGAATCATGGCGAGCCTCAGTTCTTGGAGATGTTTTGTTTGTCCAATTCCTCGGCGAGATCAGGAAGCGCCGTGAACAAATCGGCCACCAAACCAAAGTCCGCGATCTGAAAGATTGGTGCCTCTTCGTCCTTGTTTATAGCAACGATCACCTTGCTGTCCTTCATACCGGCAAGATGCTGAATCGCACCGGAGATGCCAACAGCAATATAGAGATCGGGTGCCACCACTTTACCGGTCTGGCCGACCTGATAATCGTTAGGTACATATCCCGCATCGACGGCTGCACGTGAAGCGCCAACGGCTGCCCCAAGCCGGTCGGCAACCGCTTCGACGAGCGGAAAATTATCGCCGCTTTGCATTCCGCGCCCGCCAGAGATAACTATGTCCGCACTGGTTAGCTCAGGTCGCTCGGATACGCTCAGCTCATGACGCTCGAAGCGGGAGAGGCCTTGATCTCCTGGGCCGTTCACGACTTCAACCGTCGCCCCCCCACCTTCTTCAACGGCAGCATCGAATGCAGTGGCGCGAACGGTAAGCACCTTAAGCGCATCATTGATTTTTACTGTCGCCATGGCGTTGCCAGCATACGTGGGGCGGACAAAGGTATCGGCGGAAACGATTGCGGAGATTTCCGATATTTGCGCCACGTCTAGAAGCGCTGCAGCGCGCGGCATAACATTCTTGCCAAACGTCGTGGCGCAGGCCAGTAAATAATCGTATCCCTCCGCAAGCTGGACCAACAGCGGCGCGATATTTTCCGCGAGACCATGGGCATAGGCGGCATCCTCCGCGTGCAGCACTTTGGCCACACCGGGGACCATCGCAGCGGCTTCCGCCACACCCGCTGAATCCGCGCCGGCGACAATTATATGGACGTCGCCCTCCAACTGGTTCGCTGCAGTGACCGCGTGCAACGTTGCCCGTTTCAGTTCGTTATTGTCATGTTCGGCAAGAACAAGAATAGCCATCACAGCACCTTGGCTTCGTTTTGCAATTTGTCTACAAGCTCGGCAACACTTTCGACAATGATGCCGGCTTCGCGCTTGCCGGGCGCTGCAACCTTAAGGGTTTCGATGCGCGGCGTAACATCCACGCCCAACTCTTCGATCGCCTTGGTCTTGATCGGCTTTTTCTTAGCCTTCATGATATTAGGTAATGACGCATAGCGTGGCTCGTTTAGGCGAAGGTCCGTCGTTACCACTGCAGGGACTTTGACCGTCAATGTCTCCAGCCCACCATCAATTTCCCGAGTCACCTCCGCTTCCCCATCACCGAGAGTGATCTTCGAAGCGAAGGTTGCCTGTGGCCAACCGAGAAGCGCCGCCAACATTTGGCCGGTCTGGTTACTGTCATCGTCAATCGCTTGTTTACCGAGGATGACAAGGTCGGGGGTGTCCTTTTCGATCACGGCCTTGAGCGTCTTGGCGACGGCCAGCGGCTGAATATCCTGATCAGCGATCACGTGTACTGCCCGATCAGCACCGATAGCTAGCGCCGTCATCAGGGTCTGGCGCGCATCCTCCGGGCCTGCGGTTACCACCACGACCTCTTCGGCGGTGCCAGCTTCCTTCATGCGCACCGCTTCTTCAACAGCGATTTCACAGAACGGATTGATGGTCATCTTGACATTTGCAGTCTCGACACCGGTTTCGTCCGCTTTAACTCGGACCTTTACGTTGGCGTCGATCGTGCGCTTGATGCCGACAAGCACTTTCATAAGGCGCTGGCTCCTAGCGGAAAATTTAATAAAACACCGTCGAAACGAGACGTAAACCACCGGCAGGACCGCTTTTTCGCATTCGCAATAAATGGGCCACACCAAATGTGGAATGCAGCGTAATCCGCTTGCTGCACGGCGTCAACGCTCCTGAAAAACAGCAATTTTAGGTCAATTTTGCGATATATGTTGCGACGCAACAAAAAACGGTCAGCGAGTGGCCCCTGGTAGCCATAAAACGTCTTCAGCGCCGTAACCGATGTTGCACCGGGCTAACTGAAATAGATGGTCGGAAAGTCGGTTGAGGTAGCGGATTGCGGCCGGATTGATCTTTTCATCTTGTGCTAAGGTGACTGCCAAACGCTCGGATCGGCGCACCACGGTTCGCGCGTTATGAAGCGACGCCGCAGCGGGCGACCCACCCGGCAGAATGAAAGATTCTAGCGGCGCAAGAACTGCGTTCATAGCGTCGATCTCCAGCTCGAGCCGCTCGACCTGAGAATCAGCGATGCGAAGTGCATCACCAGAATCTTCCGGACGGCAAAGATCAGCGCCAACATCAAATAGATCATTTTGTATACGCGCCAGCATATTGTCGCTATCGCCGCTGCAATGAAGGCGCGCCATGCCGATGGCGGCATTGGCTTCATCCACTGTGCCATAAGCCTCCACTCGGGAGTCACATTTGAGTACACGAGCACCGCCACCAAGGGATGTCTCACCCAAATCCCCACCGCGCGTATAAATCTGCGTTAGACGAACCATATTGCTCAAGGCCTCTTAAGAACGAAAACAAGAATCACCAACAACGCTACGGCGACAAACTGTAAACCGACGCGCCATCGCATGAGTTTGTTGCTACGCGCCACAGCTTTCGGGCCCCTGCGACCGCCCGACATGGAACCCACACCCAGAACCAGAACGATCACAACAGCGCCCATGGCGATGTAAACGAGAATTTCGAGAATGGTGGCGAATGTTTCGGACATGAGCCGCGCTCGTGAAGATTCACCGATCATAGGCCGCTTGCCCGCGATTGAAAAAACAAATTCCTCTTTTTGTAGAGCCGGTCGGTTTTCCATTGAGTTCACACTAAACTCACTCGGTCTCATAGACCTGGTCAACGTCATAGAGAGGCCATGAAATCAGACAGGGCGGTGGAATCACTTAACAATGCCCACAAGCCATCAGGAGCGTGACCGGCAACGCGCAGCTCTTGCAGGGTCACGGCGCGGTCACGCTTAGCGAAGCGTCGGCCCGAGGCGTCGCGGATCAATTTGTGGTGCGCATATTCCGGAGTATTTAGACCCAGAAGCTCCTGCAGCAGTCGGTGCAAATTGGTTGCCGCGAACAAATCTTCGCCGCGTGTGACCAGGCTGACGTCCTGCAGATGATCGTCCAGCGTTACAGCCAGATGATAGCTGGTCGGTATATCCTTGCGTGCTAGCACCACATCTCCGAAGATCGCCGCTTCGGCGGTAATCTCACCCCGTCTCCGATCATACCAATTTAATGTTCCCGCTTCCTCGACGGCGCGAGCCATATCAAGGCGAAGCGCGTGAGGTTCACCTGTATTAGCACGCCGATTTCGTTCGCCCGCAGGAAGCCTACGACAAGTGCCGGGATAAACCGCACCATCGGGGCCGTGCGGCGCCGCGGCCGCGCGCGCGATTTCGGTAAGAATATCTTGGCGAGTACAAAAACAGGGATAGATCAGATCCGCTGACCGAAGAGCATCTAGCGCCGCTTGGTAATCCGCCAAATGTTCGGACTGACGGCGCACTGGTGCCTCCCAACTTAGGCCGAGCCATGCCAAGTCCTCGAAGATCGCTGCCTCAAATTCAGTCCGGCAACGCCCCCTATCGATATCCTCGATGCGCAGGAGAAATTGTCCACCCACTTTGCACGCCGCCTGATAAGCAACCAGGACAGAGTAAGCATGACCGAGATGAAGATAACCGGTGGGGCTCGGCGCGAAACGTGTGATAACCGGCATATCTCGCTCGAAGCCAAAGCGTCAAATTACACCGTCGCGACGCATCGCACCGATGGCTTTATCATTCAGACCAAGCCATTCTTCGAGCACCTCCTCGGTATGTTCCCCGAGCAGCGGAGCCGCACGCGGGTAGTCGACGGGCGAGGCAGAAAAATGAATCGGATTGCCGGCATGCTCAACTTCGATATTGAACGCATGGGGGATCGCGACGCGCATGCCGCGCGCATTGATTTGCGGATCGTCGAACACCCGGTCCAGGGTGTTAATCGGCCCGCTTGGTACTCCCGCTGGTTCAAGTTCGGCAAGCCAATCATCAAGGTCACGCATAGCGGTAATACCGCCGATGATCGCCACGACTGTTTCACGGTTTTCCACCCGAAGCGTGTTAGTTTTGAAGCGCGGATCCTCCATCAGTTCAGGCCGACCGGCGATCTCAAGAAATTTCGTCAACTGCGTATTGTTTCCAATGCCCAAGATCATATGGCCATCGCGGGCGGGGAAGACGCCATAGGGTACAATATTCTGATGTGCGTTTCCGGCACGCTCGGGCACTTTGCCACCGACCAGATAGTTCATTGCCTGATTGGCCAGCCAGGAGACCTGTGTGTCCAAAAGGGCCAAGTCGATATGCTGGCCGACGCCGGATTTTTCACGCCATGACAAGGCGGCGAGTACGGCCACGGTGGCATACATTCCAGTCATCAAATCGGCCACCGCAACGCCACCTTTTTGCGGACCTCCGCCTGGCAAATCGTCACGCTCGCCGGTAAGGCTCATAAACCCGCCAGCGGCTTGAATGATCAGATCGTAGCCCGAGCGCGGAGCATAAGGACCAGTCTGCCCAAAGCCGGTAATTGAGCAATAGATCAGCCTGGGATTACACGCCTGCAAACTGGCATAATCAAGGCCATATTTGGCGAGACCGCCAACTTTGTAATTTTCTAGTAGAATGTCGGCCTTCGCTGCAAGGTCGGCACAAATACGTTGTCCTTCCGGATTGGAGATATCGAGGGTAAGCGAACGCTTAGCCCGGTTGGCTGACATATAGTAGGCGGCCTCCGCTGTTTCTTTGCCGACAGCATCCTTGAGATAGGGCGGGCCCCAGCAGCGTGTGTCGTCGCCAACCTTGGGGCGCTCCACTTTGACCACATCCGCGCCCAAATCAGCCAACAATTGTCCCGACCAGGGACCTGCCAAAACGCGGCTCATATCAAGCACGCGCAAGCCCGCCAGAGGGCCGGTGCGCAACGCAGAGGATAGGGTGTCGGCCATGGGCAGAGTCCCGATTGAATTCAAACGGGCGCCACCCTATCCCGTCGGCGCGGCTGGGCCAAGACCGAGGCGTTGCCGAATCGCCCTCGCCAATTGAATGCGAGGGATTGACACTTGTCTGCCTCTTAGCCGTGCTTATGATGACAAGCGGTTATATGCCGTCTGGGGGTATACGCGTGTCGATGCGATTGGAGTCCTGCCACGCCTTGGTGCTGAACGCCGATTACCGGCCGCTCAGCTACTTCCCGCTATCGCTCTGGCCCTGGCAAGACGCGGTGAAGGCAGCCTTCCTCGAACGGGTTAATATCGTTTCGGAATATGACCTCTCTGCGCATTCGCCGAACTATGAAATTCGCCTACCTAGCGTCATCGCGCTCAAGAAGTTCGTTCCGCTGGCACGGCGACCGGCCTTTACCCGATTCAACGTTTTTCTGCGCGACCGGTTTACCTGCCAATATTGCGCGGCCCGCTTCGCCGTTGAGGATTTAACGTTCGATCATGTGGTGCCACGCTCACGTGGCGGGCATACCAGTTGGGATAATGTTGTGACAGCGTGTAGTATCTGCAATCTGTCTAAAGGTAACCGCATGCCAAACGAATGCGGACTGCATCCGCGCCATGCACCTCGCGCGCCGAGCACCCATGATTTGCACCGGGCTGGCCGCGAATTCCCACCACGCTTTTTGCATCAGAGCTGGCGCGACTATCTATACTGGGATACCGAGTTAGATGAACACTGAACGGACAGCGACCTGGCGCTGTCAAATCCGTTCTGACAACCAGATGGCCAAGCGCGTACCGCGTTTAACCACAGCGCTGAGCGGTTCGTAACCCGGAGCTTTTTCCGCCTCGTGGGTCAATCCGATCTCCTTGTGGCGGGTTTCCTCAGCGCGAAATTCGATCAGTGTTTTGCGCAGTGCCTTTTCGTCCTCGCCAAGCTTTTTAACCTGCGATTCATAATGTTGCTCAATCACCTCTTCGACCGCTGCGGTACAGGCCATCGCGGCACGTGGGCCCAAAAGGGCACTGCCTGCGCCAAGGGCAAACCCCGCAGCATGCCATAACGGTGAGAGCAGGGTCGGACGGACACGACGCTCGACAAGCAAGCGGTCAAACTCCTGCAAATGTTTTCGCTCGGCATCCGCCATTTCACGAATGACAGGCGCGACATTATCCCGCGCGAGCACAGCAAGCTGACCGTCATATATCCGCGCCGCACCATATTCGCCAGCGTGATCAACGCGAATGATGCGCTCTACGATTTCTTCTGGGCCGGGGTCTCCCGGCAAACGATCATCGCCGGTAAACTTCAGACGCTCGGGTTGCGTTTTCTTTGTAGTCACTTACTTCGCTCCGTTATGAAAGCAGCATACAACGCACCCGCGCCCAAAGCGAGCGAAGCCAATCCGTTCCAACCGGCCATGGATACTTCCCAGAGCGACCAGGCTACCTCGTCGCAGCGCACCAAAGGCGCAGCCATCAAGCTCGCACGAATTTCGTCAAGTGTCTCGCCGCGTATTGGCGTCGCACAGGCACTTTCCCACCAGGTCAGCTCGACGCCCACCTGATAGCCCGCGAATCCGGTCCCTACGAGCAGAGCTATCGCGGCGGCGGCAAGCATCGGCACCACCACGCTAGCGTTGCGATGGTAGTAGAGTGCCGGTACCAAGATGATAATAGCCGCCATATGAGCGTAGCGCTGATACCAGCACAATTCGCATGGCGCCAAGCCGCCAATATGCTCAAACATAAAGGCAGTAAGCAGAAGCGCAGCGCTTACAGCGCACAGCGCAGTCGCTGGCAACCAGGACAAACGAACGAGCACCGCCGAGTTAACCATGGAAGAAATATGCGCCTTAAACCAGTAGCTTGACCAGAAGAAAGGCGCCGATCAGCAGAACGCAAAAGAGCATCGTCAGTTTGCCCAAATGGCGCTCAAGAAACTCTCGCACCGGCTCGCCAAAGCGCCACAGCAGGGCCGCAACAATATAGAATCGCAAACCCCGCGATACCACGGAGGCAAGGATGAAGATACCTATATCAAGCTTGGTAACGCCACTCGCTATGGTAATGACCTTGTAAGGTAGCGGCGTAAACCCGCCAGCTCCAACGATCCAAGCTCCCCACTGATTATAATATTCCCGAAACGTTACGAATTTTTCTTCAGAACCGTAAAATTCCAGCAGAGGCTGTCCTACCGCGTCGAATAGCCAAAGGCCAATGGCGTAACCAAAAAGGCCGCCCATAGCTGAGGCCAGAGTGCATACCCCGGCGATGCGCCACGCAAGACGGCGTTTGGCAAGCACCATCGGAATCAGCACTACATCGGGCGGGATTGGAAAAAAAGAGCTTTCGGCGAACGAGATAGCCGCCAAGCCCCAGATGGCGTGCCGCTTGGCGGCTAGCGCCATAACCCAATCATATAGTTTTCGCAGCATCGGCTCCCCGACCCGCCTCTTGTGGCGGAGATGACGTGCCAGAGAGTGGCGATAAAATCAAGTTAGCTTGGCAGCAACGGATTAATTGGCCCACAACGTCATGCATATTTCAAGGAGTGCGATAGAAAAGACACCTAAAGTCGTAACAGCCTTAGATCTTTAGCCACCAAATTGAAGAGTTGTCATTTTGTAAGTTTGAGAGAAATAACAACCACTGTATATCCTATGCTAAACTGATAAATGATTCTATCCGACCGTTGTAATTGTGAACTCAAGGATTACCCGATGAACGCGCTTGATTTAAAAACGACAAATGGAAAAACCATATTTGATATTATTATGGCACCCCTAATAGATCTTGAGATTGATCTTAGTCTAATTGACGTGGGCGCCCGAGGTGGCATGCACGACCTACCAAAAAACTATGCATCGCATGTTCAACTTGTCGGATTTGAGCCAAATAAGGATGAATTTACTGATCTTGTAAAACACGAAACTCACGCAGAAAAAGAAGGCTTCATTCCTCCACGCTGGAAGAAAGAAACTTTTAAAGAATTAGCGCTTTGGAATAGATTAGAAACAAGACCTATTTATATCTACAATGATACGGGCGCCGTTACGCTAATGGGCGATCTCACTCCCGATATTTGTAAAAATATCTATTCTGAATTCCCTTGGCTTTCGGAAAAAGAAGCCACGACCCTATCCACTCTTTTTGATGTTAGAAAGCTGCTCACAGTTGGTTCGGTTAGATGTGATCGCCTGGACAATGTGTGGCGTGAAAATAGCAAGATTGACTATTTAAAAATTGACGTCGAGGGTGCCGAGTTACGAGTACTGCAAGGCGCACGCAAGCTATTGGAAGCAGGACAAATATTGTTTATCAAAACGGAATTTCAGTGTGTTCCTTTGTATAAAGATTCGGAAAATTTACCAGGGGCCCAATTCGACTTACTAAACGATTACGGCTATAGATTGCTAGATATTGAGCATCACGGTGGTGGTAGGGGTTCACATTGGACATATTCCCGTTGCGATTCTCGGATTCCGGAATCTGTCGATCGCAAACTTTTACTAACAGGCGACGCTTTTTTTGCTCTTGATCCCGATCGTTTAGCACTTTCAGATGCAGATTTGCAGCGTCTAGGATTGATCTCTATTGCTCTGGGGTTTAGATCATTTGGACTAAGTGTTCTTCGCGATGCCAAGTTATTGAACGTAGCGGACTTGGACATGATAGAAGATGCTCTTGCACACGTTCGTTTAAGAAGAAAATTACGCCTGACATGGGAAAACTTTCCCCATAAATTCGCCAAATTTCTCTACACACAACTACGTCGATGATGTGATATTATTGTGGCTAATTTATTTACAAATTTTTTACCAAATAATTATTGTAAGGGGCTCAGAAATGTTCTCAAGAGTCATTATTATTATTATTTCAGCGGCATGTATCGTTATTGCGACCGTCTGTCTTTTCGCTCTTAATTTTCCGATCATCGTGCGAGTTTAGAGATAAATCTGAGGATGAAAAAGAGGAAAAAGTAAAGAGAATTGTGCCAAAAAATTAAAAGTGTGACAGTTTATTTAAAATAAATAATTCTATTTCATTGGGAAATCAATCGGCCAGTTGGGATGAGAAAGCCAAGCACGGCCTGTTCACGCGCTATTTCCTGGAGGGGGTGTATGGTGCGGCGGATGTCGACGGGGACAAGCAGATCGAGCTTGAAGAGATCAAAACCTACCTTGACCAGACAATGACGCGAAGGGCGAGACGTGATTTTCTGAGGGAGCAAGAAGCGTGGGTTAATGGTGCTCCCGATACCGTATTGGTCCAACTCGGCTTACAGAACTAATCTCCCCCTTAAACACCCATCGCTGATCTACCGCCCTAACCCCTTGGCGCCCCTGACTCCCAATTTCAGTCTAATGAGGTTAGCATCAGCCCCATGCGTTTCATTCTCGCCTTAATGATAGCTCTACCTCTCCTCGCAAGTACTGCTTGGTCCGGAGAGTTCTAACCCGATGCGCATCCTTATTTCAGTTCTGGCTATGCTCGTTGTGTGTTTCTTAGCAACGCAGGCCAAGGCTGATCTACTAGGTGATTTATGGGAAAGCTTAGATGATGATGTATTTGACGACTTAAGTGATGATGACACACTGGAAAATTTAGGTGACGGTCTACTGGAGAGCATAGGCCTTCACGACAGTGATATTACTTCTGCGCCCAGTACTGTTTTTCAGGTTACGAAATTTTCTCGTTTACACAGGAACCTGCAATCTAAGCCCCATTATCGAGCAATGGCGGCTCAGTGGAATTCGCCCTATGGTTCTTACCAAGTTTATGGAGCACGTTCGGCGGAGGCTGCTGCTAAGGAAGCTGTATTGAAATGTAAAAGTCAATATGGCGGCAGGTGTGGGGTTTATTCGATTGGCAAAAAGATCGTCGTCGGCTTCTCCGTGCGGAAATTGGCAGCTGCCATAGAATCCTATGATCGAGGAAACAAGAAAACCACTACTGCGCGTAAGTCGATAAGAAATATGATCGAGGAAACGGGATCATCTGGTAAGACCGTCTACTGCAGAAAGAACGATGGCACCCTTTATTGGAGAGGGCGTGCGCTAGGCTGCTATGGCCTCCACACGAAAATCACCAAAGCTGAATATGAACGCCTGAAGGGCAAAACCGTCACTGCTAGTAAATCAAAGACAACATCTAAATATAGACAACTATTTTGCCAACAGAACAACGGCACTAAGCTGCGTAAAATTTTTTGGGGCTATAAATGTCCGGTAGCCACGCGCGAAATCACCCCAGCCGAATATGTGCGTCTGAAGGCCAAGAAAACCGTCACGGCGAGTAGGTCAAATCAAACTGATAGAAACTTTGAAAAGGCGAAAGCTGAATACGATCGCCTGAAGAATAAAAAAACCACCGATGAAGCTGAAAAAGGGAGGTTAGAGGAGCGAGCACGTCAGATCACAATCAAGGAAGCCAGAATTTTCTGCAGGACTATTTACGGCAATGTATATGAATCTTCTTTAGGTACTGGCAAATGTTATGATCACTACGACAGAAAGATCACTAAAGCCGACTACGACCGCCTGAAGAATAAGAAAACCGTCACTGCGCGTAAGTCGACAAGATCAGCTGACAATATCGTGTTCTGCCGAAGTCCGGGCGGGAATGTGTATAGGAGTGATCGAGACGGTTGTCGCTACTACAAGAAAATCACCAAAGCCGAATATGACCGCCTAAAAGGCAAAAAAACCGCCACTGCAAGTAAGTCTAAAACACCATCCAAATATAGGGAACTATTATGCCTCAACAAAGTTACTGGGGGTGTTCGAAACATTAGATCTTATAAATGTCCATATCGAGATGATCGTGAAATCACCAAAGCTGAATACAACCGCCTGAAGGGCAAGAAAACCACCACTGCGCGTAAGTCGAACAGGTCATCTGACAAAATTTATAGTCGCAGCCGCCGCACAGGAGTCGAATATTCGACAAGCTCTAATTATCGATGACCTAGCAATTAACACACACAGATTGCCAAAGCCGAGTACAACCGCCTGAAGAATAAGAAAACCGTCACTGCGCGTAAGTCGAAAACATCATCCAAATATAGACACCTAATCTGCCAACAAAACAGCGGCACTAGATCTGCATTGAATCTTTGGGGCTATAAATGTCCGGTAAACACACGCGAAATCACCAAAGCTGAATACGATCGCCTAAAAGGCAAAAAAACCACGGTCGCGAGAAAGACATCCGACCCCGTGGCAACTCCGAACATTGAGACATCTGATCTGCCGCCTTGCCCTGGCAAATTTAAATCCAAGTGGACCAATTGTTTTGGCACCGACACCAATGCCTATGGCATCAAATATGTCGGTGAATACAGGGATGGCAAAAGGCACGGACAGGGCACCACAATCTATGCCGATGGCAGCAAACATGTCGGTTAATGGAATGATAGCATTAAACACGGACAGGGCACCTACACCTTGGCCGACGGGGACAAATATGTCGGTGAATTCAGCGATGGCAAAATGCATAGCCAGGGCACCTACACCTTTTCCGATGGTGAAGTCTGGCAGGGAATCTTTGCTGATGGAAAATTTGAAAGTGGAAACAAATACTCAAAAGCAGAGTGGCAACAACATGAGAAAGAACAGGTAGCCATAGCTAAATTCGACCGCCTGAAGCGCAAGAAAACTACAGTCGCCAGCAAGAAAATTGAACCCAAAGCTGCACCTGAACTGGATGTCCTTGATGCCCCGTATGTAGCCCTGAAGAATGCTAATGTCCGTGAGCGCCCCGATATTGAATCAACGCGGGTAGCAACACTTCCCAAAGGCTCTAAAGTCACCGCACTCGGCAAGGTAACAGGCAAAAACTGGTACCTTGTTGCTCGTGACGGGAAAGAACTGGGCTATGTCTTCGGCACTCTCCTCGCTGAACTGGGAACGGAACCCGAGACAAGCATCGCAGCAGCACCCGAGCCGGAACCAGAGCCCTTGGCAATGTCGGCTATAAAGGCCCCCAAGAACGAGAATGCTGTCGCAGTCATCATCGGCAACCGTAATTATGAGGGAGATATTCCTAAGGTCGACTACGCCCACAATGATGCCGATGCCATCAGAACATTCGTCACCGATCTTCTGGGCCATGACCCCGACAACATCATAGATCTAAGAGACGCCACTCAGGCAAAGCTACAGGCAACCTTCGGCAACGAACGCAGGCATAAAGGCAAACTCTGGAGCTATCTCGATACCAAGGGTGGATCCGATGTGGTGATCTACTATTCAGGACACGGTGTTCCAGGCCAGCAAGACCAGAAGGGTTATCTCCTACCCACGGATGCCGATCCCAATCACCCTGAG
>CAZUXZ010000059.1:0-21400 GCA_964624055.1 uncultured Rhizobiaceae bacterium
AGCGGCGTGGTCCGGCCGATCGTGCGCTGCATGGTGAACAATTGCGCCAATGCCTCGCCATCGGCCCGGCACGGTACGCTCGAATGGGCGATCAGCGTACGCAAGTGAGTGGCGAACACAAGCTCGTCCGGACCCTGCCAAAAGTGCAGGGGGAAGGTCGCCAACCTGTCGGTAATGAGACGAAGCCGGCGGCCGGCGCAATCGTAGATCGCCGCCGAGAATTGTCCGTTGACGGCGGCGAGCCGATCGAGCCGATCATGTTTCGCCAGGCTCAAGAGCAGCGCGGCCGCACTGTCGGACGCGGCGGCGAGATCGTCGAAATTTTCGAGATTGAATATTTCGCCGCATACCAGGACCGAAAGATCACCGTCGCACGCGTTACTCCCACTCCGCCCAGGACCATGCGCGATACGGGCAAACGCGCCGCTGTTGGTCGCCACCGTTTCGGAACTCAGCGACTCCGGCACGGTGGCCAACATCGGCGAGATATCCGCCGTCGCCGACGGGCTCGCCCGGTAATAGCCTAACAAACCAATCATGCTCTCACCCTGGAAGCGCCATGGTGTTGCCGCGCGACCCGATGAAAACCTGATAGCCGAACGCCTCCAGCTGCTCCTTGGTGATGGCCGAGATTTTTCGTCCACCGCGAGTATACCAACCCGCCAGACGAATGCGCGGGCGCAAATCCGTTAAGGTTCGCTGCGCGCCCTTAATGGCTTCTACTTCGGCACCGTTCAAGGTAAGGCTCAACATGTCCAACTTCGTCAAGCCGTAGGTCTCAACGATGCGGTCGACCGTGATTGTCTTGACCTGCTCGGTTGTCGTGGCCTTGTACACTTCCGCGACAAGCGAGTTGGCCTGGGCGAAATCGGATTGCAGCTCGAGCTCCGTCTCGCTGTCCCACACGGCGCGGTGCAAGGGGGTCACATTCGTGATCCCGTTATGCAACATGTTGCGCGTTAGTAATGCATGGCAGGTACGGTCCGCTTCGACTGCGTAGATATGACCTTGTGGCAAGGCGGGGGCGATTCGCAATTCGCCGAATCCTAAAAATGGGCCGCAATCGATGAAGACATCGTCGGGCCGGGGCTCAAACGCCCGCGACAAATTCTCCCGCACGTCCAAATCCGGAAGGTCTGCAATCGAATCCTTGTGCTGGCCATGGAACCCGAACATGACCTCAACGGCATATCCGGCGGGTTTCAAATCCGGGCGCATATGGGGATAGACGTAGCGGTTGAGGCAGTCCTTGACCAACCGGAAGTGGCTAAGTGGAATGCCGGTCGGCAGCGCGCCGCGCAAGATGCGAAACACCTCCGCGTTCTTCTGCTCGGTCCTGAAGCCGTGGAACCGGAGACCCGTCTCGGCCAGCTCGATCCAGGGTGTGCCGTCTTCCTCGCCATAGCCGAGCTGTCGGGCCAGAACCTCGAGCTCTGCCAGCATGCAGGCATAGCGTGCGCGCCAACGCCCCCGGTAGCCAGGCAGCATGAGTTTGACGGCAAGCGGCAGGGGTATCATTCGGACAACTTCAAGAAGCGTGCAGGCGAACGGGGTCGTAATCGGAGAAATAGGCAATCCGCTGCTTCATATCGGCGGAGAGCCGAGCGGTGAACCGCTCGAACAGATCGATATCCTGGGGCTCTACGTTCGTCCCCCGGATGCCCTGGGAAACATTAGTATTCACCGGCGGGCGGACGGTGATGGGTGTATGGCTCAGACCTAGCTCATCGAGCGCAGCATTGATGTGAGCTGGCTCGTGCAGATGGTCGGTGCGGATCTCGACGGATCGGGTGACGTTATGATCGGCGATAATCTGATCGAAGCGCAAATACATCTCGCACCAGGCCCAGAGATAGAATTCGCCGGCTTCGAAATGCGAACTGTCGAGGCGAAGAATATTGCTCGCCTGATCCGGCAAATTATTGTCGAGCTCGAAATTCTTTCCACGATTGAGAAAGCTCCGCATGTTGAGCAGCGGGTCGCGCACCAATCGAATCAAGGCGAAAGAGGGCAGGATACGTGCGAAACCGCGGTGCAGGCCGCGGGCAAAATATTTGCTGACGTCGATATAGATATGCGCACCCCGACGCTTGAGAATGCGCTCGGCCATGCGGATGCGGCGGCAGGCAATCTTTTCGAGATAGGCGTCATCGCCCTGGTTAAACGCGGTGAGCACGCTGCCTCGACCGAGCAATTCATGGGTCTCGATAAAGCGCCTCCTGAACCGTCGCTCGTAATTCGCCAGAAATTCAGGCAGGCACCGATTGACCGCCGGCTCCTCGAATGCCGGATAACAGCCGGGAACGTGGCGCCGCAAGAGCTCGGTCAGCGATCCCTGGCCGCTACGCCCGGCAGTCACGGTGAATATAAATTCATACTGGGGCACGATGTTGACGATGGCGGAAAGCGCCGCTCCCCTCACTCGGCGACGATCGATCGGCCGGCGGCGATCTCAGCACGCAGGTAATCCTGGATGATGTCGCGCATGAACCATTCCGGCAGAGACTCGTTCTCGACGATCGCCTGGCGCGCCTTAGAGCCGCTGATCGCCGTCGGCACCTCGGCCTCGCCAGCGGAGACATAAGCGCCCGCCGCCGAGTCATAGGCGATTTCGTCGAAGAAAACCGGCGCTATGCCGATATCGCCGAGCTTCTCAAACAGCGCCCGGCTCTCTTCCGGTTGGTAGAAATCGCCGACGCCGGTATGGTCGCGGCCTACGATAAAGTGACTACACCCCATATTTTTGCGGCACAGCGCGGTGAATACTGCCTCGCGCGGTCCGCAATAGCGTGGATAGGAGGCGAAGCTGCCGAGCACCACCTTGCCGACAGGATAGAGATGGAAATCGAGCATGATCTGATAGCTTTTAAGGATCGGACCGGGTAGAAAATCGCCTTTCTTGCGCGGCCCAATGACCGGGCTAATATAGAGGCCGTCAGCCCAGACTTTCTCGAGCGCTTCCAGTTGAATGTGCTCGTGCACCCGGTGGGCGACATTACGGGTGTGAAAGCCGACCACGCGGCTCCACCCCTTGCGGGTAAACAGGAAGCGGGTCTGCGCTGGCGACAGTTCGAAGTCGCGGTATTCGGAGGCCAGGCGACGCACCAGGGTGACCGCGCCAGCGACGAACACATCGCCGCCACCGGCGAGCATTGCCACGCCCGGATGGTCCACCGAATCGGTACCAAACCAGGGCTGTGCGGTATTGGCAAAATCTACCGGGTAAATCTCCGAAATATCGAGCACTGCGTGAATTGTGCCGCCCTTGTTTTCGAGCGCCACACGATCGCCGACGCCAGCCTTGCCGAGCGCCTCGCGGCCGATCTGCAAAGTGATCGGCAGCGTCCAGACGGTGCCGTCCGGCAGGCAGTGGGTGTTGAGCACCGATTCGAGCGTGGCGCTGCCCATGAATCCGGTCAGCGGCGAGAAGGTGCCAAGGGCAATCTGCTGGCAATCGACCAAGGCCAGATCGGAGACCCGGACGCGGATTAATTGCGTATCCGCCTCGGTCACCATTGCCAACGCTTCGCGGTGCACCAGGCTTCCGCCATGCGGCTCGATCAACAGGGATGCCGGATCGGCGGCGTAATATTCCGGATTGACCACACTGCCCGCCTCGAACGAGCGGATCAGCTTGACTATCATGCTGGCGCAGGCGACAGGATGGGCGCCGATTGCCGTCTCCGCCGCGAGCACCAACCCATCGACACCATCGGCCAAAGTATTGTGCACGTCGTTTACCTCGGCCCGGGTCGGTACCGGCACGACGATCATAGATTCGAGCAGGTTGGTCGCGACATAGACCTTGCGCTCCACCGCCTTGGCGCGGCGCGTGATCTGTTTTTGCAGCGCAGGAATATGCTCGACCGGAAATTCCCGGCTGAGGTCGCCGCGGTCGATCAGGATAGCGTCGGAGCGCGTTGCGATCTCCTCGAGATTGTTGACACCGTTACGGCACTCGATCTTCGAAATGATCTTTGCGCCGTCGCCCGCGTGGCGGCGTATCTCATCTACGTCGTCGGCGAAATTGGCGAACGACAAGGCGACATGGTCAATGCCTTTGGCGCGACCGATCTTCAGCGCCGCGATGTCCTTCTCCGTCAGCGGCGGCATGACCAGGGGGCTCTCGACCGTAACAGCCTTGTTGCTGCCGATCTCGCCGCCATTAAGCACGCGCACCACCACACCGTTTGACCCTGCTTCGATGACCTGCACCAAAACCGCGTTGAAATCGATACTGATGAAGTCGCCGACTTCGAGCTCGCCTGGAATATAGGCGGGATAAAGATTGAAACAGCGCGCATTGCCGGGCGCCCGGGCATGGGGAATTTCGATGATCTCGTTTTCAGCGATGGCGACCTTGCCGTCGACAAAAGCGCCGGTGCGCACCTGCGCGCCTTCGGTATCCAAACAGACCGGCACGTCGGTATGGCTGCGGATGGTATCAATGACATTGCTCACATCACAGAGCGCCGTATGTGACAGATTGATGCGAAAGAGAGTCGCACCCAATTCCGTGAGGCGCCCTATCACGGGCCGGTTCATTGACGTGGGGCCGAGGGTGCAGAAAATGTCTTTGGTCACGGTGTTTGCATTCCCAGTTTGTTGGCGAGCGCCTAGCTCACGCCGGCGAACAGTGCGCGAAAAAATGATGGGTCGGAAGTGTCTGATCCTCCAGAGACCGCCTCTTCCAGCGCTTTAAGATCGGGCCAAATCCGGTTCCGTTCGTCGATACGGCTCGGTACGATCCGGCAGCGCGACCTTACTTCGGCGTCGATCACCGGATTGAAGGGGTATTGCCCGCGTTCAATAAGCACAACCGGTCGGTTGGTGCACAACGCCTCGGCAAATGTCGTCGAGGTCGGCGCATCGAAAACAAACACGTCGGTGTCCGGCAAATGTTCCTCGAACCTCCGATAGCTCGTCGTCGCGATCTTCTCGATTGGATTGCGCCCGCCAACGAAATGGCCCTCTGGATGCGGTTTGCAAATCAGATCGACCGGCATTTCGTTTAGCTGCGCTGCCACGCGGGACTGAAGATCCCAATAAATGACGTCGGAAGTGCCGGCGATTGCGAATTGACGCAGAGCCCGATAGGGATGGCCGACATAGACCACACGGCGGCGGGTGCGCGCGATGCCGTCGATGCAAGCCTGGCGAAATGTAGGCTCCCCGTCCGAATGAATAATTTTACAGCCGCCAAACGGCGCCGCCAAGGTCACCGCCTCGGAACTTGACACAATATCCGCCCAGGATTTTGTTCCCACGCAAAAGTGCGTCGATATCATCAACTCGCTAATTGTGGTGAGCTGGAGGAGTTGCGATATACCCGTCGCACCGCCATGATCAAAACTGGTCACCGTACCGCCGCGTCGTCGCACCTCGGAAGCGATCACCCGAGCGGCATAAGCTGCGCCGGTACCACACCATAAATTTTCCGGCAATCTGCGCGTCTCCCGGAGGGCAAGCACATCCGCGCCCACTCGTGCGATCGCCGGCTTGAGCCGGGCCTCGAACAGCGACAGAACCCGCGAACGCCAAGGCTCCGCCAAGGTTTCGGCATGAGGTAACAAAGCCGCGCCCATGGCACCAATCAACGCTCGCCCTGAGTCATTATCCGCAAATCCCTGTCCGCGAGCACGGGCGTTGGCGAGCATATTAGCCGCAGGCCAATAGCGTGCGCTGACGCGCTTGAGACGGGCATATCGGCGAAGCAACATATTGTGACTGACCGCTATCTTATGCGGGATTACCAATGCCGAAGGCAGCATGGGAAAAGGTGTCCAGCTGGTGGTTCGGGCTACGGAGCGAAGCAAGGCATGGTTTGATGGGGTTACATCCATTATCCCCTTGCCGCGGTGCGTGCTCGACAGCACGCTGGCAGGGGCACCGCCATCACGCATTGCGTCCAACTCGGGCGGACCACCCAGCGCCTGAATTCCCGACCGCGCTTCGCTTTGAGCGATGAAGGCCGCTTCCGTTAATGAAACAAACTCGTTTACGAATCTTCCGGCCGCTACCTTGGCGATTTGCTGGTCGAACTCGTCGCCAATGGCGGCCGTCCTATCGATGACTTCCCGACAAACCGCTTCGCCCATGGCGCGGGAATAAGCCGCAGATACAGGCCATACAATGCGGTCGCGCCAGTCTGGAACGTTCGGGATGTCGTCCCACAGAAACGGAGCGACGAGACCGCTTCCGGTCTCCTGGCGCGCCTCCCTGGACGGTGTTTCTACCAAGCGCTTAACCCCCCATCGACAAACAGACTTTGACCGGTGATATAGGACGCGGCGTCGGAGGCAAGGAATACTGCCGCGCCGACGACCTCGTCTGCACGGGCCATGCGGCCCAAGGGAACGCGCGCCGAATAGCGCGCCTTGAAGCTATCGCTCTGTCCGGCCTCGACACCGCCCGGCACCAGCGCATTGACCCGGATGCCGTGCTCCGCCCAATAGGTTGCGAGCCAACGCACCAGCCCCTCGCTTCCCGCCTTGACCGTGGAGTAGACCGCCGGGTTACAGATTTTCTGGCCACGAAACGTTGCCCCTTCATAGATGCGATTGTCCGCGCCGAACGAGCCGTAAATTGAGGATGTCTGAAGGATGGATCCGCAAATATTTGCTTCGACCATATGGCGGCCAACCGTCTGCGTGGTCAAGAACACGCCTTGCAAATCTACTCCGACTACCTGCTGCCAATCTCGAATGTCGAAATCTTCGTAGGGAGCGAACTCGGCCTTCAATCCGATCGATTGATTTGCCGCATTATTGTGCAGGACATCAATTTTGCCGAATTCGCTCCAAGCTTCGCCGACGACCGCGACCACGGCATCGGGATCGGCAATGTCGCACACCAGAGCACGTGTCTTAACCCCGTATTCGTTTGTCACGGTCTTAGCGACCGAACGTCCGGTTTCCTCGTCGATATCGAAAATCACCACATCGGCGCCATGGGCTGCATAGCCCCTTGCGAATTGGGTACCAAGATAGCCTCCGCCGCCAGTCAACAGAATGACCCTACCCGACAAGTCAAATAGCGTGTGATAATCAACAGTTTTCATGAGCATCTCTCAACGCGTTATCTGGCGATCCATCAAAAATTCAACGAGTTCAAAATCGAATTCGCTGTCAACGTCTCGCGAACGCTCTTCCGGCATGACATAAAGCGCCGTCCGGCCAGTCACGACATCGCCCACGGCGAACAATTTGTCGCGCGGCCAAACATATATGGAGGCGTTGCAGTCAAAGCACTCAGGTGCGTCCTGACGCCGCGCCAAAGACGTCTCAAGCGGTTTGACGACCTTAACAAAGCCGGCTTCATCTCGCTCCACCAGATTAAAATAGGGCGAGCGGTGGGCTGGCGCGCCGGTAATGACATTGTCGCAGCCGCCGCGTTCGCACAACTCTATCGCGCCGGCGATATCCTCTATCAGGCGCAGCGGCGAGGTGGCGTCGAGATCGCAAATCGTGTCGAAGCGCATACCGCTTCGCGCTTCTGCCTTGAGCGCGCAATGTTGGATGGCCGGCAGCTTGGCGACGGTATCCGTAGCGAGCTCAGCCGGCCTAGTTACCAGCATGTCGGCGCCCGCCGTCGCCGCCGCGTCAAGGATCTCGCTGCTGTCGCTACTGACGGCGATATGGTCGAACAAGGCACTCTCACGGGCCTGCGCGATCGAATGGGCAATCAACGGCCGCCCGAGAAGCGGGCGGATATTCTTGCCAGGCAAGCCTTTTGAGGCACCGCGCGCACAGATGCTGCACAGCCGCTTCACAGAGTTTGCCATGCGCCGATTTCCGCCGCTCGTTCGATCGCCTCGACTGCCAGGATGGCGGCGATGCCCTGTTCTATTGTGCATAACACTGCGTCGTCGCCGGAAAGAACCGCCTGATGTTGAAGTCGGTAAACATCATTCCAATCGGGCCGAGATTCGGCAACCAAAGCGCCATTTTCGATCAGCCTGCCTGCGATCATATCGAGCGCCAGTGTTCCCTTGTCGTGCTGCACCGTAACCGAACGCCTCACGTTTCGATCCAGATAATCGAGTCCTAGCGTGGCGGCCTTGTAGCCAGTGCCTTCGATGAGGACATGCGCGTAGTCCTCACTGTCGATGTCGAGCGCCCCAGTGCGTCCGACCAGGGCCGACACCCGCTTCCAGGGGCCAAGTAGCCACAGGAGCAAATCTATTTCGTGGCTGAGATCACGCAACACGCCGCCGCCGTTGTCGCGGCGCGCTGAGTAGACTTTGCGGTAATCACGACCCGGTCGCCAATCCGGCAAAAATTGGCCGACAACGACTTCCGCCGTGTAAACGGTGCGTCCATCCAGGCGTTCGCGCATTGCGGCGACGAGGTCGTAAAAACGCAGGTCGTAACCTACAAAGATGTTCTTGCGCAGACCGTGGCAGGTGGCGTCGCTAGTCGCGAACAGCGGCTTTTCCACCAAGACCGGACCTTCATGGCCGGCCGCTAACAAGGCGTTTAGACTTTCGCTGTGACGCGACGTTTCATCAGCAATGACGGCGTACGCATCCCTTGCGGCGCGCACGGCATCGCCGACCGATGAACATTGGAACGCGCCGGCAACCGACCGGCGGCTTACCACAAGGACATCCAGCCCGAGGTCATGCAGGATTTCCGCGTGACGTTGGCCGATGGAGCCGTGGCCGATGACGATGGCGGAATTCATCAGGTTGCCAGGTCCCGAGTTAGAGGCGTCACGACGCGACCATAGTCAGCAACGTCCCGGGTCACGACAGAGCCGGCGCCGATCACCGCGCCGTGGCCGATTTGCACACCGTTGACGACGACCGCGCCCGCACCGATAAAAGCGCCGTCACCGACCGCGACATCGCCAGATAGGATTACGCCGGGGCAAATATGGCTAAGCTCCCCGACCACGCAGCCATGATCCAATTGAGCGCCGGTGTTGACGATGGTGTTTGCACCTATATCGCAATCATTTTGAATTACTACGCCGGCCATCACCTGTACGCCGTCTCCGAACCTGGCCGAGCCCGCGATGATTGCGCTCGGATGGTGGACACCGACAAATGCGTAACCCCGATCGCGCATGTCCTCGAACAGGGATTGCCTGGCCGTCTGGCCCGGCATGAACCCGACGCAATTGGCGATGACAAAGCGGTCCGGCGGGTGCGTCAAGGCCAGCTGCCCAGCGTCCAGGACCGGCAAACCGGCGGGACCGGTCTCGGCGAGATCAAGCGCTGGGTCGCACACCCCGACAACTTCCTCACCGCACAGGAGCAACGCATCGAGCACGACGCCACCATGCCCGCCCGCACCGAACAGAATGACCGGCTTGTCCATCAGTCCAATGCCTCGTCCGCAGCATAGGCGCGCCGTGCGGACGTGCCGAGAAGATCCCAATAACGCATCGGCGACACGCCGCCGCCCGGTCGTTTAGCCGTGATGCAGTCTGCCGTCAAAATCTCGCCTGCTGTAATCTCCCGTGCGGCGACCAAGCTGCGTCGGGCAATGGGAAGATTTTTTTTCTCCGACGGCGTGCAGGCTTTGCGCGTCTCACCGAGCCCGGCCTCGATTGCGCGGACGCCAGACACCATGGCAGCGAGCTCGGTCGGCACCAGCGAAGCCGCGTGGTCCGGCCCGGGAAGCGAACGGTCGAGGGTGAAATGCTTCTCCACTACCACCGCGCCACACGCCACCGCGGCGAGCGAAATCGCGATACCCGCCGTATGGTCGGAATAGCCGACGGGAAGCGCGAAGCGTTCGCGCATAGCATCCATCGCGCGCAGATGGATATCTTCGAAGGGTGCGGGGTATTCGGTCGTGCAGTGGAGCAAAGTTACTCGTCGCGCTAAACCGCCCTCCGCCATGGTCGAATCGAACGCAGCGCGGAAGCCGGCGCGTGACGGCGTCACGTCGGTCGATACGTGCAGACCAAAAGCGACGATTCCGAGCGCCTCCTCGATTTCCTCCAAACTCGCCATGCCAGTGGACAGAATAATCGGCAATCCCAACCGGGCGACGGACAAAACGAGCGGCCCGTTGGTGATCTCTCCGGACGGTATTTTCATGCGCCGCACACCGATGTCGCCGGCCAAAAACTCGGCGCTTTGTTCGTCGAACGGTGTCGACAAAAACTCGATACCCAGATCCTCTGCCTGCGCGGCGAGGTCGCGAAAGCCATCGTCCGACAATTCGAGCCGACGGATCATTGCCAACTGATCTTCCGCCGTTCCCGTCGCGGCGCTTTGATACGCCGCCTTAGGCGTGTTTTTGGTCGCCACCTTTTCGGCCTTGAATGTCTGAAATTTCACCACATCGGCACCAGCGGCGGCCGCCGCCTCGATCAGGCGTCCGGCGAGTAGCAGCGAGCCGTTGTGATTGACCCCGGCTTCGGCGATCACCAACACGCGATCAGACATGCGATGTGTCTCCAGTAGATGGTAGGTCGACAAATTTCTTGTGCAATAGATCGCCCGGATCGTCGATCGCCTTGATAATGCGAAGGACCCTGGCGGCGGTGTGCCCGTCGCCATAGGGGTTCTCGATATCTTTGCAGTCGAGACGAAGTGCCGCATGGAGCGCCTCGCGGATGGCTTCGCTGTTGGGCTCGCAATCGATCACCGAGGCTGCCCTCAACCGCCCACCCTGCCGACCGCCGATATTAACCGCCGGCGTGTGCAGGGACGGTGCCTCCAACAGGCCGCTTGAAGAGTTGCCGACTACGACGTCCACCTCGTTCATGACGCTGAGATAGCGCCGATGGCCGAGCGAAGTGACGGCCACGGCGTTCTCCCGGCGGGCGACGAAGGTGTCCAGCACCATGGTCAATGCGCGGCCTTCCGGGTCGGCGTTGGGCTTGGTGAAGATCAGACCGCATGCGTCATATTCAGCCAACGCCTCGAGAAGCGCATCGAATTGATCAAGGGAGGGAACCGCATCCAATGTCGCCGGGTGGAAGGTGATTAAAAAGTTTCTTTCCCGGAAGGGAAAACCGAGATCGCTCTCCAACTCGTCACGGCGCATCAGGGTCGTACATCGCAGGGCGTCGAGGCCCGGATCGCCGACCACGTGAACACGCCCGGCCTCCTCGCCCAATTGCCGCACTCGGCGCCCGGCATCCTCCGAGGCAACAAAATGTAGGCTAGCCATTTTGCTGATCGCGTGGCGCATGGCATCGTCAAAAGCGCCTTCAGTCACGTCACCGCCGGAGAAATGTATCAGCGGCAGTCCCATCACGAGCGCCGTCTCAGCCGCCGCGAGAGCTTCGAAGCGATCGCCGAGCAGCAAAACGAAATCCGGCTTCAGCGCGCCGAACGCATCGGCTAGGCCGGATAAGGCCAGGGCCATGGATTTTGCTACACCAATACCGGTATCGTCCGAAAGGATGATTTCCACGCGCGCATCGATGGCGAAGCCATCGGCCTCAATCTCGCGATATGTCAGGCCGAACTCAGGCGCCAAATGGGTACCCGTCGCCACCACCGACAAGTCGAATTCGCCGTCGTCGCGTAATTCGGCCATGACGGGTTGAAGCAGCCCATAGTCGGCGCGGCTTCCGGTTACGACGCAGATTCGCATCAGCCGCGCGCTCATTATCCTGTTCCTTGCGCATCGGCGACGTGCCACACCCAACAATATTGGATCCGGTTTTCGCCGAGGAACGGCATGTCGAAGCAGCGCGGTGGACGCGCGCCATCGCGCACGAAACCGGCCGCCTCAAACGCCCGAATAGAAGCTCTGTTTTCCTCGAAAATCCAGGCTTCGGCGGGGCGTTGCTCGCTGGCAAAGGTTAGTTTTTCGATCGCCAGCGCCAGTAAACGGCGGCCCACACCGCGCCCGGCTTCGCTGGTTGCGACACCCAGAGTCAACTCCAACGTCTCTCCGTGGTCATCGACGTAGACATAGCCCACCCGGCGCACGCCGCAGATGCCGATAAAGATCGAACGCGCCGACCCATCCTGCAAATTCTGGTCGTACCAAGCTTGCAAACGGAGCCAAACGGGTGGCTCGTTGTGGCCCGACCAAACAATATTGTCAGCATCGCATTTGAGGCGGAAGAAAAAGGCGAAATCACGGGCTGCCGCCGGCCGCAACGTTAAGTCTTCATCTTTCAGGTCTGGGGTCGGCTGAAAGCGATAGCTGAGGAATTTCCCCTTGCGGTCGCGCGTCAGCCGGTCGTAGGCGGCGCGGTCGAAGATAATCCCACCGGTGTAGAATGCGATGCGGCGTGGCGAGAACCGCGTCTTGAACAAGAGGAGTGAATCAGAAAGGCCGCTGCCGCGCCCACCGCCGAGATGCATCCAGCACTGCCCCGCCGCCGCGTACCGGTTGATCGCATCTTCAAGCAGAAGGTGATGCGCAAACTTTTTACGCGCCTGAACGGTTCCGCCCGACAGATGATAATGGGCGAAGCGGCCGCTATGGAGGAAACAGGCTACGGCGATCGCCTCGCCACCTAGCTCCGCCACCCGCACATCGGCCCAAGCGGCGGCAAGCAGCGTTTCGAAATGATCGAGCCGGAAGAAGTAATCGTCTTCTGCCTTGTTGCGCGTCAGGCCGGCTTCATAAAGGACGCGGAACAATTCACCTTCGCCTCTCTCCAGGCGGCGTAGGGTGAGCGATTTCTCCGCTTGTCTCAGGGAATACCGGGTACCCTTGGAATAGTTCCGGTGCCGCACCCCCTTGGGCTCGGCGAGGTCAACCAGCACAGTGAGTCGGTCGAAGCGGATCTGGTCGAACCAGCCGCGAAACGCGAGCGGGTTGAGAAACGGATGCATACGGATAAACTCGGCGACCCGGCCCCGATCTGCCTGGCGCCGGCGCCACTCGCCGATGCCGCGCCAGAAGGCGTCATCATCGCGCGCCACGGGCCCGCCATAGCCCCAGGGCGTCTCCAAGTCTTCAAGTTCCTCGCCGGGAATCTGGCGCACGGCGCTCGCGTGGCGAAAGCCGGGCAGCTCCAGGGAATCGACCTTGTCGGGCGCCGCGTAGAGTCTGACGAATTGCGACTGAAAATAAATATCCGACATAACCTCCTCGGGCCTCATGCCATAGAGCGTCAGGCTTATAGACATGCGCGTACCAGATCCGCCATGCGGCGCATGTCGTCAGGCGAATAACGCTGATCGACCGCCAAAGCGACCAACTCGTCGCTCATCCGCCGGGCCCGCGGATGCGGGCTGCCCAGCAGCGCAGCATCCGGCCAGAGCGGTGTCGCAAACACTCGTTGCTCATGCAGGCGGGATAAGAGCACGCCGCGATCCCGGATGGCGAAAGGCCATGCAAAGGGCGTTCCCGGACCGGGCGGCAGCAGACACTCAAGATCGCACAGTTCTGCGTCGAGCGTAGCGGCATTGGTGGAACGGCGGCACCTATGATGCTCCCGGTCGGTGTGCATCAATTGATCCCGCGAGCGTTCAGTAATGCGGCAGGCGTGATCGGGCCAGGCCTTTTCGGATTTCTTTGCGAGGCTCAGCGCCTCAGCTTCGCACTCCGGATCCCTCAGGGCGAACAGGTCTCTCGCCGCCTGCTTCAATCTGGTCGCTTCCTCCGCGAGCGGCAGCGCCTCGATCGCTTGATCATTCTGAGGCGCATTGTTGCCGAGGCGCAAGGCAGCGCCATCGGCAAGGGCAAGGGCCTTACGCGGGCAGGCGAGAACGGCGCCGCCGTTGGGCGGCGCGAATTCGAGGTGGCCGAAGGCACTTTGCGCGGCATCGATGATAATGGCGAAGCGGCTTCCGAGCTCGTCGGCCAAGGCCTTAGCATCTAGCCAGGGCGCCATGCCGAAGGGCGCTGGTAAAAGCACCAATGTACGCCCCTCGGATCGATCGGCAAGATACGAGAACTCCGTTTCGCCATAATCGAACTGCGCCACCGCGAGGCCACGTCGGCGAAGAAAGGTCGGCACCGTCGTACAAGTATAAGCGCAAACAAGAGCGGAGCCGAACGGACCATAGGCTTCGAGAAACCACGCCAGCGCGGCGCGGCCATGCGAAAACAGCAGCGTATCAGGGGCGGGCAGAGCGGGCCGTTGCGCCATCACATCACATCCCGCCGGCAATTCCCCACCATAGCGCTTGTAGGAAAGCGGCACGGTTTGACCGGTCTCGTTCATGCCGCCACCAGCCGGGCACTGCTTGGCAGGCAAACCAAACTCGCAAAAATTTGCTCGGCGCCAGGCAAAGCCATACGCGGACAATCGCGATACATCGGCAGAAGATGCATCGGCGTCCAGGCCGGCCGGGTGAGATAGCCAGCATCATTTGTCGTCGCGATAACCCGGTCACGCAGCGCCGGGTCGGCAGCATCTAGCATCAGACCGTTGAGCCAATGGTTGCTAATGCCATCAACCGGCTCCGCTACCAGCGTCACGCCGTCAATCGAATCAAACGCTGCCGCATAGCGCTCGGCCAATTGGCGTTTGCGCGCCAGGCAATCGCTGAGCGCCTCGAGCTGGGCACAGCCAAGCGCCGCATTCAACCCCGGAAGCCTATAGTTGAATCCGACCTCGTCATGGATGAAACCTACTCCGCCTTCGAGGCGCGCGGTCGTGGTCAGGTGCCTGGCGCGCGCGGCGGTTTCGAGGTCGTTAGTCAAAACCGCGCCACCGCCGCCGGCGGTGATCACCTTGTTGCCGTTGAAGCTGAGGGCGCCGGCGATTCCGAAGGTTCCGGTATGGCGCCCGGCGACATAGCTGCCGAGCGATTCGGCGGCATCCTCAACCAAGGCAAGACGATAGCGTGTCGCCACCTCCTGAAGAGCCTCCATATCGGCCGGTACGCCAAGCACATGCACCGCTAGCAGGGCGCGAAGAGGCCGGCCCGTCACGCGGTTGATGGCACCATCGGGTGTTTCCTCGCTAATAAATTCGAGATACGCGCCAAGTGCGTTTGGATCAATGGCGAGGCGCTCCGGGTCACTGTCAACAAAATGCGCGACGGCGCCGCAATAGCTAACCGCGTTAGCGCTGGCGACGAAGGTCAGGCTCGGCATCAACACTTCGTCTCCCGGGCGCACTCCGGCAAGCCGCAGACAAATATGAAGCGCCGCCGTTCCGTTTATCACGGCGACTACGTGGCGGGCGGCGGTGACGCCGGCCAGCGATTGCTCGAACCGCTCGACATAGTGACCAGCCGACGATACCCAGCCGCTGGCAAGGCAATCCTGCACCGCTGCATGATCCGCTGCGCCGAATTCTGGCTCGTGCAGCGGCACGGGCGTAGCCGCCGGTCCGATGACCCGCTCGATAGCCCCTACAATGTCGTCGGCAATATCAGTCAAATTCGTTTTTCAGATCAGAGGGCAGGTCGTCTGTCGCGATACTTCCTTCCGCCACATAGTGACGGATCAGGCATTTGAACGAAGGCTCACCGGAAAGCGTCCCGTGCACGCTGCATTTGTCACAGGGTGCGAAGTCGCGCGTGCCCAACATTAATTTGCGCCGCACCTCGAGCATGCGCGGGTTGAGCCAAAGCTCGTCCAGGTTTTTGTCGTTGAGATTGCCTACCACGATTTTGCGACCCCAATCGTTGGAACAGAAAAGCACGTCGCCGTTCCAGTCGAGCAGCATTTTGTAGAAGGGGTAATGACAGCGCATTTCCAGTGCTTGCGCCAGCGGACCGATATCGGCTTCTGGCGCGTTCAACACGCCGGAGCGGTTGTTTAGCGTGAGAGCAAAATTCTCTCCCGCCCCGACCCAATGCGGACGTAATTTCCAGTGCCCGTCAGGAACCTTGGCCTCCATCACAAGAGCCTCGAAATGCGGGCGCTGCTCGGGGCCGTCATAGAGATTGATATAGAGATAGGTCAGGCCGGCCTCGAACAATTCCGTTATCAACGAAGCATTCAAGCGATCGCCGTTGGTGTTTATCTCGATGGTATTGTCCGGGCATCGACGGCGAATATGGCTAACAATCTCCGTGAAGCCCTTGTGTAGCAGCGGTTCGCCGAAGCCCGAAAACGAGAAGCGGCAGGAAAGACCGAGGCGCACCACTTCATCGGCCACCCGGTCCACCAGCGAAAAATCCATATTGAGATTTCGGTTGGGATAAACTTTGGGATCGACGCGCGGACAAAATACGCAGACCCTGTTGCACAGCTCCGTGATGTTCAACTCGATGGTCAGCAAGCTGGCCATCGGCTGATCATCAGCTTGGCGCGAAAAGTGCTCTTTTTCTTGCGCCTTGCGGTGCGACAGGTGCGGGTCGATGAAAGTGGACGATCTGTTTGAATTGTTGGTCATGATGGTTTCCCGGCCGGAATTGCGGCGTATCCGGTCATTGAATCTCTTCGATGAATTTCTGAGTTGCAAGCGCCTGAGCCACGCTAGCGCCTGGACCGAAATCGCCACTAAGAAAAGCTTCCATCTGGGCCAGAAATCCCGGCTTGAAATCGACCGGCTCATCAATAAGCTCGGCGACATGCGGCATATAGCGTCGAATTTTCGAGCGCGGCGAAATTTCCACAATTTCATAACGATCGAAGATCGAGAGCATCTCCAATGGTGACAGGGACCAGCTGGTGTGGTCGTCAAATAGAAATCGCATTCCGGCGGGGCTTGGGTCGCTGGCGTTTAGCGCAAGATGAACTGGTGCACCATCCACCGTTTGAAGCAATCCATTAATCGAAGTGAATGGAACCTCCCGTTCCCGACTGCGATAGAGTTTCACGACCGAAAGCCGGCCGAGCAAATGCAGGGCTAAGTCGAGCGTATGGGCCGAGGAAAACGTCAACAAATGTGGAATGATTTCGCTGCCATGGGCATTTTGCTGACGATTTAGATCCTCGGAAATTGTTACATAAGCTGCCTTTAACCCGCCCTCACCAAGACGCTCGCGCAACCGGCCTACGGTCCCATAGTAACGTCGGTTGAACCCGATCAGTTTTCCATCGGTTTTAACGCCGGGGCACTTGAGCGAGGCTTCAATCGAATCGGCATTGAGTCCGATCGGCTTTTCGATAAGTATCGGTTTTTTATGAGCTAGAAGCCTTGGCAGCAAATCTGGAGTCGTATGCCATGATAGCGCCACCACAAGCACATCCAGGCTGTCATCGTCGAGCAACGCCTCAAACCCCGTGACAATTCGGGCTTCCGGAGCCACGCTGCCAAATACCTCGATCCGTGGCGAATTCGCATCTTTCACCGCTGCCGCCACGACCTGGTGGCCGCTAGCAATCACGGCGCGCGCGTGCTGGATTCCGGCCGGTCCGATCCCAGCGATCCCAACGCGCTGACGGTCATCATTCGAGTTAGAGTGGGGCAAGAGACTTCTCCTTTGGGTGAGACGTGGCTTGGCGCGGGTCGCGGGTTGCAAGCTCTCGAGCAAGATCGTCGATTCCGGGCGTTTCAGCGGGCCAGTGATAGGACGCTATCTCCGCGTCCTCCAGGGGGCGACCCGTATGGGCATCCAGAATGGCCCGGATCATGCCTGGCAACTGCGCTGCTTTGCGAGCGCGATAGAGAACCGAACGATCATCCATCGTCGGCGGCTCGTCGCGAGCCGGCATGAAACTGTAACGCGACGTTGCGCCCCATAACAAAACGGGTTTGCGCGCGAAGATGGCTTCTTCGACCGTGGTCGAATGAAAGCTGACCAGGAGGTCGGCACGCGCAAGGTCCTCAACGAACGGAACATCGCGCATCTTGATTTCGCAGTTTGGTGGCGGTGCCACCAATTTTGTCAGCGCCTCGAGATCGCATTCAGGCTTGTGTTTGGCGCGAATGAGAAAGCGCGTATCCTTCAGTTGGCCAACCGCCTGCGCCAGAGCCCGCGCCACCGCGACAAAGGCATCGCCGGTGAGGAAGATGTAGGAGTGCGGAAACCACCAAGCCGCGTAGGTATCCGCCAACAGAATTAGCCGTTCGCCCGGCGGGCGTGCTTTGAGCGGCGCGACGGGCCGCGCAACGATAGGCCTAATTCGACTTCTCACGGGTTCAGAAAAGGCGGTCCGCGCGGCCCTGTCACCTGCCGGAGAGAAGAAAAGTGGTTCGTCGACAAGGCCGTCGGGATATCGCGCCTTTAGATATCCCACGCAACCATCATGCGCCAACGCGCCCTCGGGCGGCGCCAGGGCGTTGCGGCTCATGACGACACGTCGCGTGCCGACTTCACCGCAGGCTTCGGCTAGGAGATAGCTTTGAATGTGGGACACCTCTGCCGCGATGAAGACGTGCGGATCATAGCTGGCGACGATGCGCTCGGCATCCTCGCGAAGTGACGACAGGCGGGAGAGTTTGTATTCGAGTAGGTCGCGATACAGTGCGAGCGGAAAGCGGATTACCGGATCGGACATCGAAGCGATCGCCTTGTCTGCAAGCCGTCCGCCTTCCTTGGCATCCGGAGAATCGACCATCGACACCTGAACCATGCCGTGGGGATTGGTCGCCCTTAAGATTTCACGCCCGAGCTTCAGATATTCTCGCCAACCGACCCGGGGCAGGTTGACCACCAAGCTGCGGACCACGAGCCCCTGTTCGCTAAACGTTCGAAACAGGCCAAACTGCTCTTTCACGGTGCCCAACACCAACCGTGCTTGGGAATGGCGATGTCGCCGCAGCGCCAGGCCACGCAGGAAGCGGTAGAAGTGGGCGAAGGGCGGCGGCGCGATGCGAGCGACCTTGGCTTCCCCGGCAATCTTAGGCGTCAGAAAATGCTGCGCGACGGATTGGAAAGCGCTCATTCGATTGGACTCAAGACTAAAGTCATCGCCGGCGGGAACCAGCCAGGGGCCTGTGGTGCCAAGCGAATACCAAAGACGCCACGCGCCATAAGCCACACGGTTAATTTGATCAATGACGATCTCACGCTCCGTCGGCGATATCGGCGCCAGGGCCGCGATCGTCGCGCGCCGTGCTTTCGTCACGCGCGCAACCGTACGCGCTTCAGCGCAATCCGTGTAACGAGACATCGAGTCGATCACCGGCCAAGGCCCGCCTTTTGCAACCGAATGGGCATTAGGCGTCAGCGCCAAAACTTTATCGAACGCCGGTACATCCGTCGCCGTCAGATTCTGCCAATCGTCTCGGGTGACGAGGACAGCTTCGACCATCATCCGGTCGCCCGTGCCATCTGACGGAAGGTGTCATTGTCGCGCAGCAAATCCACATAGGCGCCCGATGCCTCGATCTCCCCGGCCTTCAGCATATAGACCTTATCGCAGTGGCGGACGGTGGTCAGTCGGTGAGCGATGGTGATCACCGTAACTCGGCCATGTAGATCGCGAATGGCGTCCTCGATCACCGCTTCAGTGATGCCGTCAAGGGAGCTGGTCGCCTCGTCGAGCACAAGAACCGATGCCTGCCCGTAAAGCGCCCGGGCGATGCCTATGCGCTGGCGCTGGCCGCCCGACAAGCGGATGCCGCGTTCACCGATGATCGTGGCGGGCCCTTCGGGCAGGCTATCAACGAATTCGGTGAGATGCGCCGCCTGCATGGCAGAGCGCAACTGGTCGCCGTTTATCTCGTCTTCCGCCACGCCCAGCGCGACGTTCCGCCTGATGGTGTCGTCGGCAAGATAAATCATCTGTGGCACATAACCGACATTGCGCCGCCAAGCGCGCACATTCTCCTTGTCGATCACAGTACCGTCAACAGTAAGCCGCCCAGCGCCAGGCTCCAGCAGGCCGAGGATGATGTCAATCAGCGTCGTCTTGCCAACGCCTGTCGGGCCGACAAACGCGATCGACGCGTTCTTGGGAATTGAAAGAGAGATTCCGTTCAACGTGTCGTTGGGCGCGCCACTATAGCGGAACCGTACGTCGTCAAGCGCGATACGATCGGTAAACGGCAACGCCTCCGGCGTCGCTTTGTCGGCACGCAGACGCTCGTCCGTGCTCGCCAACATCGATGCGCTCAAATCGTCGAGTATGGCGCGATTAAACTGCAGCCCGGCAAAGCTCGAGAACAATCTGTGGACCGACGGCATCAAGCGGTAGAACGCAGCGACGAACAAGGTAAGCGTCGTCGTCACCTCAGCGGTGCTGGCATCGCTCCGCGACATCACGAAGGCGATAACCAACAAGCCGCCAACCACAAGGATCTCTAAGCCGAAGCGCGGAATTTCCACGAACATCTGGTAAATGATGGAGTTGCGCGCGAAGAGATGTGATACGCCAAAAAATTTCTTGGTGAAGTGGCCCTCGCGCCCGAGAACCTTGATCTCCTTGATGCCGTTGCCCGCCTCGCCGGTGGATTTGTAGAGCAGCTCGTTATAGTGGCTATTAGCTTGCCCAAGCCGCAAAAGCCGCCGGCGCGAAAACCACAAAACGCCGCCAGCCAGCCCGCCCAGTACGGCAAGCGTGCCAAGCGTCACCAGCGGGTCGTTGTAGAACAACATGCCAAGAACAGCCGCCAACATCGCCAGGTCGGCGATGATCACCAGCCAGGAGTAGAGATAGCTTGTAATCAGCTGATTGACTTCATAGGTGATGTTCTTCGTCAGCGCGGCGCTGTTGGCCGAATGGAAAAAACTGAAGGGATGCGCCATGTAGCTGGCCAGCAGGCGTGTTGCCAGTGCTTTTCGCATAGTGTGCAGAAAGGCTAGGCGCACCCAGACCGCAAACGCGCCGAACACATTGCGGAAGACGATGACGAGGAACAGCGCGATCCCCGCCACAGGCAGGAATTCGCGATATTCCATGGGTCCCACCGCAGCCATCAACGGCGCTAGAATTCGGTTCGACGCCATCGCCTCGGGATCGCTGACAAGCGCTACGAAGCCAGCGATCGCAGCGACGCCCACCACCTCGACGCCGGCGACGCACAGCATCACAAGCAATACGAAGGGCAGCTTGAAACGCTCCCGCGCTGTCATCAAAGAGAGAAGCTGGCGCATTTGAACGCTTTACCTTCCTGCGCCCACATCAGGCATAGACGATACAATTCTCACATACCGTCCCATGCACAATGTTCGCCAGATTTCAGTTCCGTAAATATTGAAATTTTTCGCTTTGCGGGGCATCTAGAAAACTATCCTCATGAAAGTTGCCCATAAGAAGGCGCCCGCCATGATCCAAGAAACAAGTCAACTCCATACTGTCACGACTGATATGCTCTTTGGCTAACAACTCCCAGAAAAGCAACGGGTTGTGCCGGCACCAACAGCGACTGGTGTTAGCCCATACGCTCGTCATGAGCCGATTTTAGGTCATCGGGACGGCCAATATCCCGCCAATATTCATGAACGGGGAATATACCGAGCCGAAATCCTGCCCGCTTGGCCAATTCAAGAATCTCGGGCATATCGACCGGTCGATCCGGCGGCACTAGCCGAACGACTCGCGGCGACAACACATAGATTCCACCGGCAACGAGATATTGGTACGTCGGCTTTTCATCAACTCCGGTAAACAGTCCACTATCGTCGTGGCTCAGCACGCCATAGGGAATTTCGACCTCATAGGGCGCAGCGCCGACCGTC
>CAZUXZ010000060.1:0-3493 GCA_964624055.1 uncultured Rhizobiaceae bacterium
GCACAAAGTTTCCTGAGAGATGGTTGAACAAATTCGACAGCTAATACGTGATCCATCGTTCCTTTTTGGAATGGCGGTACGAATCATCCTGATCGTTCTCCTCGCGCCAGCAACCCAGGGTGAATGGTTTGTGCCATTCATCGATAACTTCATTAACAATCCGAGTATCGATCCATGGAGATCGCACCTCGACGACAATGGAAATGTGCTGGCATTCCCGTACGGACCCGTCATGTGGTTATTGCTCCTACCAGGCACACTGCTGGGTGCGCTTGGCGGGGCTATATTCCCCGGGACCGATCTGTCTCTAATCGCAATCGGTTTCTCATCTGGAATCATCCTCCTTGACCTGATCTTGCTAATGGCGCTGCTCGAAATCATGCCAGGGCGTCGCCGCCTGATCATCTGGCTCTACTGGCTCTCTCCAATCGTGCTCTATGTCAACTACTGGCACGGACAGGTCGACATCGTACCGGTATTGCTGCTCACAACATCCCTCGTTGCGCTACGAAAGCAAAAATACAAACTAGCTGGCGTGATACTCGGAGCTGCGTTCGCCGCTAAATTGAGCATGCTTCTTGCCCTCCCGTTCATCCTTATTTATCTTGTTCGCAATAACCGACTGAGGCGTTTTTCACCCGTATTCGTTGCAGCGGTAATCGCCACAACTACGATTCTTCAGGGTCCATTTTTGCTTTCGAGCGCCGTCCGCACGATGGTATTTAGCACCCCAGAAGCGCAGAAAATCTACGAACTTTCGCTCGACTTGGGAAGCTTCGATATCCTATTGCTCCCACTCGGTTACCTACTAGTTGTGTACACCTTCTGGCAACTCCGCCGAATGTCGTTCGGGCTTCTCTTAGCTTCTCTCGGATTGGGGTTTTTCCTAGTCTTGATTCTGAGCCCCGCATCGCCGGGTTGGTTCATGTGGGTTGTTCCATTGTTAGTGCTATACCAAGTTCAATCAGGACGCACTGCCATTATTCTGACGGCAGTCTTCTCTTCTTTGCTCATCATATTCAATTTACTGCATTCAACCGGCTCAACTATCAGATTTCTGGGTTTCGATTTCACCGCTCCATTAATAGACTCATACAATTCAATTGGCGAAAATCACCTCTCTCTCCTCCTCACCGCCCTTCTCGCTTCAGGAGCTGTGCTCGCTTACCGAATGGCCAGGGATGGTATTCGTGAGAGCGATCACTTCGGTCTTCGCTCACGCCCTTTTGTACTTGGAATTTCAGGAGATTCGGGGTCGGGAAAGGACACGCTCGCCAGCGCAATCGAGGGGTTATTCGGTGCGCACTCAGTAGCCCATATTTCTGGCGACGATTACCACGTCTGGGATCGCGACGAGCCATTATGGAAAACGACAACTCATCTCAACCCGCGTGCCAACGACCTGACAGCGATGATGAACAGCCTCACCGATCTAAGCGAATCTCGGAGCATATCCGTGAAGAGATATGACCATTCGATCGGTAGATTCACCAGCGCAATTTCACTTCGGCACAACGATTTCGTGGTCGTCTCCGGTTTGCTGGTTTTCTACACGCCACAAATGCGAGATCGCTGCGATATGAAAATTTTTCTTGACATGGATGAAGATCTGCGTCGTTACCTGAAAATTCAACGTGACGTTCGTTCGCGGGGTCACTCAATTGAAGAGGTGATTACGGCATTGGAATCTCGGGCTCAAGATGCCAAACGGTTCATCAAACCACAGGACCAAAACGCCGACGTTGTGTTCCGTATCCGTCCTGTACGACCAATCCACACAGACGATAAAAAAACCCTGAAAAATATCCCTCTCCAACTAGGAATCTCGTTAAGACGCAGCCTTTATCACGAACACCTAATCCGCTTACTTATAAGCGGATGTGGGCTCACGGTAGAACATGATCTCGATGACACAAATTCTTCAATAGAACTGCTAGTCAATGGTGATGTATATGCTGATGACCTGACCGCGGTGGCAAAGCGGCTCGTTCTACAGTCTGAAGAACTACTCGATATTGAACCGGTCTGGCAGGATGGGATGATCGGCGTGATGCAACTTGTGGTTTTGGCCCAGGCCGCGCAAATGTTAAGAGAAAGAACAGTTTGAGCTCTACAATACTGAATGCAAACAGATTTACCGAAAAGCCGATCGCCGTATTGTTCGATTTCGACAACACGCTCTACGCCTATGAGCCTGCCAACGAAGCTGGGATGCTGGCAGTACGTAACAAGGCAATCAAAAAAACAGGTGTTGGGTCAGACGAGTTCGATACAGCATTCGCCAAGGCACGGTCGGACACAAAAAAACAACTCGGCAAAACAGCGAGCTCCCATAGCCGACTCCTCTATTTTCAACGTACTCTGGAACTTCTTGGATTCCGTTCGCAGATTCAACTTAGCCTGGAATTTGAACAAGCTTTCTGGGCCAGCTACCTGGCAACCATGGAATTACGTGAAGGCGTGATCGACTTTCTCGATCAACTCTCCCGAGCCAACATCCGTAATGTTCTCGTAACGGATCTTACTACCCAAATACAGTTCCGAAAACTAATTTATTTGGAACTCGACCTGCGCTTCGAGTTCATCGTAACTTCTGAAGAGGCAGGAGAAGACAAACCACATCCATCTGGCTTTAATCTAGCCCTCCACAAGCTTAACTCTCAACAAGATTCAAGCGAGGTAAATGCCCAGACCGGCAAAATTTGGATGATCGGCGACAACGTGAAATCAGACATCGAGGGGGCTAAGAACGCTATCAACGCAACAACACTTGCGCTGAAAAGCGAAATTGGCAATCATGATAATAATTCAATCGACATGATTTTCGAGTCTTTCAACGACCTTGAACAGTTTGTGTCAAATAAGGGATGGGACGATTTACAAGACGCATAACATGCCGTGTGCGGTTAGAAATATGTCGCAGTATTTAACAACTGAAATGAATTGATCGCTTGGCCTGTTTCAATTAAAGACTCCAGTAAATTTTTCCAAGCGATTCAATGTCAAATTGATCTAAAACCGAAACCAAATCTACAATTACCCCACCCGGATTTACTAAGTCAACGATACAAGTTTTTTTGGCCATAAAAACATCGTGAGGAACTGCAAGAATGACAGCATCATAAGTTTTATTAGAAATAAACGGATCTTCAAACAGTCTGCAACCAATATCTTCAGGAAATCTGTCGGCTGCGACGGGATCATAAAATTCCACAGTCAAATTCTGCTCAAAAAGCAATCTCGAAAGGGTTAAAGCTTTGCTATTTCTTAAATCAGATACGTTTGGCTTAAACGTCATACCAAGTAGTAGGATCGACGGTTTAGAAGAACCCAATGCAGTGGAACGTATTAGAGTTAATACTTTGTTCGCTGTGAACTCAGCCACTCTTTCATTCACGTCTCTTCCGGCCAGTACTATGTGAGCATCATAACCAAGTTTGGAACTTGCATAGGTTAAATAGTACGGATCTACAGGTATGCAGTGCCCACCAAC
>CAZUXZ010000061.1:0-12619 GCA_964624055.1 uncultured Rhizobiaceae bacterium
GAAGGCATGAAACGTGGCTACCCCGGTCTGGATTTGATCGTGTTTCCCGAATATACCACCCAAGGCTTCCACCCTACAAAATGGTCCGAGCTGACAACTACGCTTGATGGCGCCGAAGTGCAGATATTCTCCGAAGCCTGCAAGAAAAATGGAGTTTTCGGCATTTTCTCTCTGACCGGCGAGGAGCACCCGGAAGGCCTAAACCCATACAACACTCTCGTCATGATCAACGACCAGGGCGAAGTTTGCATGACTTACCGCAAGATCTTTCCATGGTGCCCCCAAGAGCCATGGACGGCCGGTCACGAGACTGCAGTGGCCGAGGGTCCCAAGGGTCTTATGGTTGGTGGCACCATTTGCTATGACTGCAACATGCCCGAGATCGTGCGTGACACGGTAATGAAGGGCGCCGAGCTGGTGGTGCGCATTCAAGGGTATATGTACCCCTCCAAAGAGCAACAGCGCATGATCGCCCAGGTTCGAGCCTGGGAGAACTTGACCTATGTCGCGGTCGCTAATATGGCTGGTCGCGATCTAGTATATTCCTATTTTGGTCATTCAAACATCGTTGATTTCGACGGCAGCGTGCTGGCCGAATGCGCTACTGGTCCCGACGAGGCCACTTACGCCACCCTGTCGCTCACCACGATCCGCGACGCAAGGCGTAATTGGACGGCCGAGAACCACCTCTACAATCTCGTGCATCGCGGCTTCACCTCGGAGCCCGGCGGACACGCCACTAACCCATTTGGCTTCTACGATAAATGGGTTAATGATCCGGAGGGTCTGCGCGACGATGTGGAAAATCTGACGCGTGATCATGACAGCCCGGACAAGGCTACAACGCCTAAATTGAAGGCACCCCCGTCCCGTCAGAAGGCAGCTCACTAAAACGCGGCGGAGGAAAATGGGAGCGAAGATCGGCATAGTTCGCCGTCCGCACCTCCGTCAACGCCTACGATCTCATCGTCACCAAAACCTTCGTGCCAGTCAGCGTTGTCCCGGCAACGGAGCAAATTCTAATGACTCTTGATGTGCAGCAGTATCTTCGCGGAAATCGTATCGCCCGCGCCCACCACTATCATTGCCACCCATTACGAATTTGGCGACGAAATTCAAATGGGCGACCAGATTATCGACCTCCGCCCCAACCAAACTATTAGCCGTTATGCATCGTCAAGGACCCGACGCCCTGCAACGCTCGATCGACCGTATGTTGACGGAAGCTAACACGCGCATGACCGTCGGCAAGACCGAGGAAGCTTCACGTTCTTATCATAAGGCCGCACAATTTGCGGAGCAGATGATAGAAATGCTTGAGGATGGGGACAAACGCCGATCAATGACTGTGCGTGCGGCGGAATATAAACAGCGCGCCCGAACTCTCACCTCTAAGGGCGTCATGGATACAGGGCGCATCAAGCCGACGGAAAATCACGAAGCCGACGAAATCGCCTATTCGGATGAGGAAGCTGACGCGCTCGAACAGCAAATTCTGTTACTGATTGACGACAGTCCCAAACAAGTCGACTGGGACAGTATTGGCGGCCTCTACGGACTTAAGAAAGAACTCAAATTTCACTACGGCCTGGCAATGGCAAAAGTACCCGAGGGAGTCGAGATCGAGGGTTGGAACAACATCATGTTTCATGGCCCCCCCGGCACTGGAAAAACGCTTCTTGCCCGGGCCGTCGCCAATAAATTGAGCGCGACCTTTTTCAACGTCAAAGCAAGTCAAATCGTTAGCAAATGGGTAGGTGAATCGGGCCGCTTGATCAGTACGCTGTATCGCGTCGCGCGTAAGTTCACTCGGGATGGCCGCCCGTCGATCATTTTTATCGACGAGTTTGACGCGCTGTGTAAAAGCCGAGGCGGCGAGGGCCAGCTTTACCATCAGCAAATGCTTGCCGCGATTCTATCCGAAATCGACGGCTTCGCGCAGAAGGGGCAAAAAGATTTAGTGATGACTATTGGCGCAACCAACCGTCCCTGGGATTTGGATGCCGCCGTGCTGTCACGTTTCGAGCGTCGAATCTTGATTAATCTGCCAAATTTGGAAGCGCGCGCCGATATTTTCCGAATTCATTTAGAAGATAAGGGCATCCCCATCGACCACCGATCAATCTCATATAGGCGCCTAGCCGAGCAAACCGAGCGACTCACAGGGCGAGAAATCGCGCGCCTCTGCAAGGAAGTAACGGCGAGCATGCTTGGTGAGATGAACCCCGATATCCCATCCCTAGTCGATGCTGGACTCGCGCGCATTCAGGAATATGAAATCAAGGTACGCGCCCTAAAACAAAACGATTTTGCCGCTTCCCTCGAGCGCCATGTACCTGATACGAGCGAGGCAGACGAGCAACAATATACTGACTGGGGAAAGGCTGTGGACGAAGAAAAACGCGCCTAAGCGTTGAACACCGCGTCAGCCCTGGGCATGAGTAAACCTGTATGTGAAACCGCCAACGGCCATGCCAACGAACGGCCCCAGCAGATATATCCAGTAATGACTGAAGTCGCCCATGGCGATATAAGGACCGAAGGCGCGCGCCGGGTTCATCGCGGCACCAGCGATGGCGCCGAACAGCATCACTTCGATTCCAACCACCGCCCCTACAGCAACCCCGGCGAAAGGTCCGTGCGCACGCTTGTCCAACCCGACGCCGGCAACGACCCACATCAGCAGAAAGGAAAGTAAGAGCTCTATCAGAAGCGCTGTGAGCGGCGAGATTCCCAATTCAATGTTGGGCAGGTTGGCGCCCATATCATTGAAATCGCCGATCGCCCAGAGCAGACACATGCCGGCAAATGCCGAGCCTGCCATTTGCGCGCATACATATCCCGCCAACAGGCGCCGGTCCAAATGGCCGATCAGAACGGCAGCGAGCGACAGCGCTGGATTGACATGAGCACCAGAGATATGACCGAACGCATAGCTCACTACTGTGATCACTAGGCCGGAAATCAGCCCGGCGCCGATCATGCCAAGCCCACCTCCAACCAGCCCGTCCACTACGACAGCACCCGCAGCGAAAAACACTAAACTGAATGTACCAATAAATTCACAACAATATTTGCGCCAATCGTCCCTCGTCATAGGCCGAGAATTTCCCGTGCTTCATTGGGCGTCGCGACGCTTTCGCCAAGAATTTCAATCAGGTCCACGGCTTTTTCCACCAATGCGGCGTTAGAGGACGCGAGCACACCACGAGATAAGTAGAGATTGTCCTCAAGTCCAACGCGCACGTGCCCCCCCAATAAGAGGCAATGCGCAGCAACACGAAATTCCTCACGGCCGATGCCGAAGGCGCTCCAATTCACCTCCTCGGGCAACAGACTGATCATGTATTGCAGCGCTGCAGCCGTCGCAGGTGCGCCCCATTCGATACCAAGACAAAGCTGAAAGAATGCAGGACTTAGAATATGACCGTGTGTGATCATATCGTTTGCCAGCATTACGTGACCGACATCGAAAAGTTCGAGCTCTGGCTTCACCCCAGCTTCACGGATAGCTTTAGCCATGATCCGAAGGTGCTTCGGCGTGTTTAGCATGACCGTATCGTCGCGCACGCCGCCTGAATTCATCGTGGCAATGTCAAGGCTGCAAATCTCTGGCTTCAGTTCGACCACATGCCGAACACGCAACTCGGGTGCAACAAAATTAGTGCCGGAACCAGGCTTGAGCGGATCGTCATCACCGGGCTTAAAACGGGCGCCAACACCGGTAGTGAGGTTGATCACAGCGTCAGAGCCACTGTCGCGGATTAGACCGACAACACGGCGATAATGTTCGAGTTCCATGCTCGTCTGGCCCGATTCCGTATCGCGCACATGAATATGAACGATCGCAGCACCTGCCTTGACCGCGTCTAGCGCCGAGGCGGCGATCGCGTCCGGTGTAACAGGAACGGCTGGACTTTTTCCAACCGTGTCTGCAGAGCCGGTCACGGCGCAGGTAATGATTGTTTTCCGCGACGCCATAAAACTCTCGTTGATTGCCAGTGGGTGAAGTCAGACGCGGAGAATCATAATGAGATTTCACCGTCAAAGAAACGTACGCATTGGCCAGAAATAGTAATGCGTTCGCCGCGTGCCTCGCAGATCATGACGCCACCCCGCGCTGACAGTTGCAGCACATCCAGACGAGTCTTTCCAAGTCGCTCCGACCAATAAGGCACTAGCTCGGTTTGTACGTTACCGGTTACAGGGTCCTCCGGAACTGCGTTTTTGGGAGCGAAGAAGCGTAATACGTAATCGGCCTCGTTATCGCCCCCCGGAGCAGTTGCCACCACGCCGCGACGATCGAGCTGGCAAAAATCGTCGAGATTAGGAGTGAGTGCCGCCACCTCGGCGGCGCTTTCATAGACGGCGATGTAGTCATCTCCGGCAAGAACTAAGGCCGGCTCAGCACCAAGACCTGAGAGCAGAAATTCAGGAGCGTCATAAGGTGCTGCCGGTCTGGCAGGAAAATCCATCTGCAAATTGGCACCGTCGCGCGAAACGATCAGTGGCCCGCTCTTGCTCTCAAAGGTCACAGCATCTGCATCCGGCTCTATGTCGACAAGCACCACATCACCGGCCGCCAGGGTAGCGTGCCCGCAAAGCCCAACCTCTACATTTGGTGTGAACCAGCGCAAATCGTATCCACCGTTTTCGTTGGAGACAAAAAATGCTGTCTCAGACAAATTGTTTTCTGCCGCGATGGCCTGCATTAGGGGGACGCTCAACCAATCCGTTAACGGACAGACAGCGGCCGGATTTCCTCCCAGCGCTTTGTCAGTGAAGGTGTCGATTTGAATTAGCCGCAGTTTCAACGTTTACCCCCTTACCAACTGTACCATTATCGGGATCATAGCCGGGGTCCCGCCAAAGGCCAATTTAACATTTCCGTGAACGGAGTTAGGGACTTGCGCTAGATCCATGTCAAATTATGTTAAAAAGTCGACGTCGTCGTTATCTCCCGTAATTCGTCTAGTATCCAACGCGACATTGGCGTCATTTTGCCAGCAGCATGGCGACCCAGTCGTGTTTGCTAGTCAGTAATATGATCGCTCGGGTGTCGAGCACAATCTCATCTTCGAACTCCTGGAATTTGTAGATTGCACCGGCTATACGCGTCGTTCCGGCCCCGCCAAGTGTCTGTTCACCCCGCAGCTGCGATATTTTGTGCGTAACGGGTTGATCATCCTCAGCAAGCTCGCTAGCATTTATCTGGCACAAATACTGGAGAAGGATTGCCCCCCAGTGGAGCTCCAGACCCTAAATCCGGTGAGACGCATACGACGCGCTTGTTGAGTTCGGTCCCTACCCTCCTCCACCTACGGACAAGGACGATGAAAGAGACGCTAATCAATCCGCAAAGCTCTAACGTGATTTAGAATAGATGATTGGAATTATCATTGCCGCCGGCATGGGTAAGCGTATGGGAAAACACGCCAAGATGCGGCCGAAATGCCTTCTCCCCGTGGCGGGCAAGACGATTCTGGATCAGACAGTCGAAAACATGCGCTCGGCGGGGTGCGACAAAGTTGTTGTTGTAACCGGCCATCTGGCGGAAATGATTAACCATCCAGACATCATAAAAGTGCACAATGTAGAATACCTTACCAACAATATCCTTGGCTCCATGATGTATGCCCGCGACTACCTTGATGGGCCAGTAATCCTCAGCTATTCCGATATCTGGGTCGAACCAGATATCTATCGGCGGCTGCTCAATACACCTGGCGACCTTGTCCTTGCCGTGGACAGCGACTGGCGCATCTATCACGAGAACCGCGGCGATCACTCAATCGGAGAAGCAGAAAACGCTTATGTCCGCAAAGACAATAGCTTAGACCGAATCGGCAAACATGTCGAAGATGCTGCCCCGCCCGGAATGTTATGTGGAGAGTTTCTCGGACTTTGGCGCATGAGCGCGCATGGTACGCAAATATTTTGTGATGCATACAACGAACTAAACCGCAAACTCGATCCATCCGCACCGTTCCAGCATGCGATTGAATGGCAAAAGGCGTATATTACGGACATGATTCAACATCTGATTTTGCAAGGGAACAAATTTAATTGTGCCCTTATTGAGCGGGGCTGGGCAGAGCTCGACTCGGAGCAAGATTATGAACGATTGCCGGGAATTGCCGCGCAGCAAAGACTAATGTCAATCCAGAAAGCGGACCGGAGCATATGAGCGACGGCGCAACACGCATATTTTTGAAAGTTCTTGGCGCCGGCCTATTGAGTGATTCAGTCTTCTCCGAATATTCTACTTATCCTGCCGAGGGTAGGACACGCGCCACCGGAGAAGACAGGACATGGTTCTGACTCATCCTTTTCATTGTCCTACGCGTGTTGTTGAAGGACATACCTACGACGAAGCGGTTGCCGATTTGCTCGGCGACCGAAGCTGGGCGCTCATAACCAGCCATGGATGGCTGGCACGTGGCGCCGCCAAGGATTTAAAACGCTGCGCATCCCAACCGGCAGCCATACTTAGCGACGTTCTCCCCAATCCCAAAATTCTCGCGATTGTAGAGATGGTAAAGAGTTTACCTGATGTGGAAGCAGTCGTGGCGCTCGGTGGTGGCAGCGTGTTGGATGCCGCAAAAGGTGCCATTGCGTTAAAGGCGCTTGACGGTGATTCGGAAACACTCATGGCTCATCTATGGGGTAATATTCCGTTACCTTCTTCGATGGCGCCAGTGCCACTTATTGCCGTTCCTACAACATCCGGTACAGGGTCGGAAGTCACGCGCTGGGGAACATTATGGGGGGACGACGAGGTCAAAAACTCTATTAACGATGCCAAACTATATCCGGCCTATGCAGTCCTTGATCCCAGTCTCTGCACCTCCATGTCCTTGGAGCTAACACTTAGTACGGCCCTAGATTCCTTGAGTCATGCCTTGGAGGCGATTTGGAACAAACGGCATAGTACGGTGACCGACGGACTCGCCAGTCTGGCGATTAGTTTAATCAGAGAATATCTGTCTCCGACTCTCAAGAATCCCACGAACATAGAACTTCGTCGCCATATGCAATCGGCCGCACTAATCGCAGGCCTAGCAATGGGAACTACACAAACAGCCTTGGCTCACTCCATCAGTTATCCATTTACCGCAAAATTGGGACTGCCGCACGGTTTCGCATGTGCGTTCACCTTGGCAGAAGTCGCGCGATACAATTTGGTGACGGATGCCGACAGACTGGTGCCGGCCGCTACAGCTCTAGGCTGCTCGCTTGAAATATTGCCCGATAAATTGGAGAGTTGGATGGTCGAGCTTGGCGTCGGTGACGTGCTCGACAGATTTGTATCGGCGTCATTCATCGAAGGATTGAGTGCAGACCTCATAACCCGCGCCCGCGCGGCTAATAATATTCGCGAAGTCGACGGCATCGCAGCTAAGCAGTTGGCGCTAAATGCCTACCGTCAACTTTCCCCGGCGCAGAATTTAAATTCCGATACAGAAGTTCAATAACTTGTCACATTTCCAAGACACAAGTCCGGACCGGGAACCGTCCCGAGCAACTCTCCCAACGGTTCATCGCCACAAAACAAGCAAAGCCGTGTTGGTATTAATTTTGGTGGCAGCATGGCCGTTCACAAATTTCCTCTATGCCAATGTCAGCGTGTATTTCGAGTTCTGGCATGTCCTTGGTTATGGGGTAGGAACCATCATTTTCTTCCTCGGCATTTTTATTTTTGCCAAATGGATCTTTAGGAGACGGCCGAGCATACAAATTTCATTGATCATTTGCGCGTTCATTATTGCCTTGTTCAACTTCGACAATATTCTAATCCTCGGTGAAGAAATTGGCCTGTCCAAAAATCGTTATAGCGCAATTGCCTGGCTAATTCTCACGGGTCTCTTAATGTGGAGCGCAAGCCGCTTTGCCAAACTTTCCAGAGCATGGGAAATTGCGGCAGTGGCCTCAACCGTGATGTTCGTCGTACCGACGGCTGGATTTGTCATCCTCAAAATCGCTTATGCGCCGGGTGGCGAGATCGCGGCTGAGCAGCATGAAGTGCGCGGCTCGCCGACCGTCAAGGTCGACGATCTGCGCAACATTTACATTATTGTTCCCGATTCTTATCCGCGCGCTGATGTTTTAAAAAAGGTGTACGGCTATGACAATTCTGCATTTATTAATGCATTAAGTGCGCGGGGGTTCAAGATCGCAGAAAGGAGTTATGCAAATTATTACACGACATTTCTTTCGATGAGCAGCATGTTTAATTTGAAATACCATGAAAAAATAATTCGACCTGAAGGCTTGACTGCCAATGTATTAGCACAACTAGGAGCTTATGGGTATTCGGAAAAAAAACATGAAATTACAACCATTGGCAATAGTACTTTTCTTAACACATTAAAATCATACGGATATAAATACATTTTCTCAGGAGTGTTTCATTGTGATGACTCTATGGATTTCTGTTATGCAAGGAGCTGGATTTTTATTCCGGATAACTTGTTGCGACTGACCCCATTTGAATTGATTCGAAGCTTTTTGCGATGGAAATTTAATTGGGACATATCAATTCCAACAATTTTGGGAACACCGCTTTATTTGGAACTACCTGAAATCATGGAATTTCTCCCCAGCATGGAGAGTTCACCTTTTTACATGTACATTCATCTGATGATGCCACACGCTCCCTATAGGTATCATGCGGATTGCAGTGAAATCAGGGAAACCGTATTTATTCGTGATGCGTTTGTACGCGATGCGGTACCGTACTTTAATGGTCAAGTAGAATGTTTGAATCGACAAATTATTGAGTCGGTTGACACAATATTGTCTTATGACCCCAATTCTGATATTGTGATTCAATCTGACACAGGAACAATTTTGCTCGATTCGTTTAGCACACCAATTTCGCAGTGGACTGATGACCAATTTGAAGAAACCTATGCTATTTTAAGTGCCGTAAAATTGCATGACCCTTGCATGGATAAATTATATGATTCCTATACACCTGTGAATTTGGCCAGGATCGTTTTATCATGTGTTGATGGCATCGACCGCCCACTATTGCCCGACATCAGTTACTTAGTAAACGATGCGTGGGAACTCAATAATGGGCAATTAGTCGGCAAGGTCGTACACACGAGGGGGCACTAGAGAATGAAGTTATATTTGTTCAACGTATTCGCGTTGTCGCTCGCCCTCATACCTAACGTGGCCTATGCCTATATAGATCCGGGTAGCGCCTCCCTCTTCATCACCCTCGTGATCGGCATCTTGGCCGGAGCCGCCATGGCAATCCGGGCGTATTGGAGCAGGCTAAAATCATTTTTTGGAGGCGGCGGCACCAAGGATCAGGTTGCTAAGGACGATCCGAAAGAATAGTGCGTCATTGATTTTTTGTCTTGTGATTAACCTCCCTGAGAAGGGGTGAGAACTACGTGTTTCAAAGTTTGAGGCATTGGCGCGACATGCGGCGTTTCCAGTCGTTATCGCAATCTCGCCGCTATCTCTCATTCTATTCTGAAGGTCCCGCCTACTGGGTACACCTTGAACCTTTGATCCGAAATCTTCTGTCGGACCACAAAATTCCTCTCTGCTATTTAAGTTCCTCCCCAGACGATCCTGGACTGAGCATTGTCAAAGAACGTGGAGAGACCTTCCTCATCGGCGACGGGGCGGTTCGCACGGTTTTGTTTAAATCCTTTCCGCCGGGTGTACTGGTCATGACCATGCCGGATTTAGAAAACTTTCATATCAAACGCTCTGTTCATCCGGTGCATTACGTATATGTGCAGCATTCGATCAACAGCACACATATGGTGTATCGTTCAGACGCCTTTGATCATTTTGACACAATATTTTGCACTGGCCCGCACCATGTTGCAGAGACACGTGCCCGCGAACGGTTGATTGGTTTACCGAAAAAGCAACTCTTCCAACATGGCTATGGCCGTTTGGACAGCATCATGGCGGCGGCACCTGTGTCACGCAGACCCAAGACCCCGAACGGCGGAAAGCCCCGCCTTCTGCTGGCCCCTTCCTGGGGGCCCAATGGGCTGCTTGAAACCAAGGGCTCAACAGTCACAAAAATACTCCTAGATGCCGGTTTTCATCTTACTATTCGGCCCCATCCTCAAACCGTCCACTTATCGCCCTCAGTGATCGGCAAATTGAAAAATAGCTACTCTCGTTATTCGTCTTTCGTGCTCGAAGACAACGTTGCTTCAGCCGACTCTCTTTATTCCGCCGACATCATGATCAGCGACTGGTCAGGCGTCGCAATGGAATTTGCTTTTTGCATGGAACGGCCAGTTCTCTTCATCGACGTGCCGCGCAAAATGAGAAATCCTGATTACGGAGCACTCGAAATCGACCCGCTGGAAGTCAAGGTGCGTAACTTGATCGGAAACGTTCTCGCTACCGATCAACTCCATGAGTTGCCGCAAGCCATTGAAGCGCTCACTGGCAAGGAGAAAATGTTTCAGCAACAAATTCGTACCGCACGAAACGAATGGGTGTTCAACCTGAAACAGAGCGGCGCGGTGGGTGCCGCGAGGCTTGCCGAACTTCACACCCGTTACGCCTAATAGCGTCGGGCAGCGATATCCAAAATTAGTTCTGGTGCAAAACGACCTTCGGCACACTTGCGTGAGAGTTTGGGCAGAAGCTCACGGCGGGCGGCGAAGAAGGCCTCATCTTCATAGTCAGATGTCTCCTCGCACCATCCTGTCACTTGCTTGAGTAGACGTAATGCTAGTGGATAATACCCTCCCTGAATCATATAGTTGGAACGTTATACCGAACTTGGGGAAGTCCGCCATGCAATGGATCAAAAGCTACGAGATTGAGCATCCGGAGATATGCGACCGCCTCATCAATGGTTTCAAGACAGCCAAGGAATTGGGATTTTCCCATGCCGGAGTTAGTGCCAAGGGCGTCGACCCGGAGTGGAAGGATTCGGAAGATGTCAGCCTAAATTGCTTACCAATCGAAATCTATAACGATGCCGTGCGTGCTTACCGGGAACATGTCATGGCCAGTATGCGACTTTACATGAAGGAGTTTCCGGTACTTGTAAGCGGCGGCGCTAAGGTCGGCTTCCTTGAGCCGCCGCAAATTCAACATTACCAACCGGGCGGTGCCTTCTTTGGCGAACATTTTGAAGCTAGTGGTCTTGATGTTGCCCACAGGGTGCTTGCCTTCATGACCAATCTGAACACCGTCAAGAAGGGCGGCGGCACCGAGTTCATCTACCAGAAATTTGTTAACCCGGCAAAAAAGGGTGTGACAAATATCTGGCCAGCGGGTTTTACACATACTCACCGCGGCATCCCAGCGCCAAAGGAACATAAATACATCGTCACCGGCTGGCTTAGCTTCATGAGCACGTGAAGCACACGCCCGCCGTTATCATCAGCGCGCGCTTCAATTTGTCGAGAACATCCTCGCCCTAGCTGTCTTTTAGTGTCGAGTTTGGCATCAACTGCGGCTCGTCAGCTCTTCAACATCAGCTTGGCGTGCTCGCCGTGCGGTGGCAGAAAACTTTCGGAGAATGTTTGCAAATTTTCCAAAAATCATCTCGAGAGGAACCAGAGTAGTTGCAAGTGACCGAAACACAGTTTTGTATTTTGAGGCGTTGCGCCGGACATGCTATAGCTCCGTCACCGCGATAGTGTCACATTCGTACAACGCCCCGGTGAGGCGGAGGTGGCCCGAGATATTGCTGAGCCGGTAACCCGACAGATTGTCTAACGGATCCATGGAAGTTCACTTCTTCTTTTTTTAAGCACTTGTGAAATTTTCAAGCTCCAACAGCTTGCTTGATACCACCATCGCGATAACACCGTAATTCAAATAAAAAAGCCCGTCGATATTTGACGGGCCTTTTTGGCAGAAGGCGTTGATTTGCATCAAATCATACGTTTGATGCCCCCCCTATCCTCCGCCAATGCGTGGCAAAAAATAAACTTCGCTGTCGGGCGCAATTTGCTCAAGAAAGGGGTCCTGATAAATCTCGCCGTCGATGGCGACGGCCATCTCCCGCTCCAGTTCGGGTTTAATACCTGGAAATCGTATTTCCAACTCATCGACCAGCTTACGCACGTCTGCCGCGTCGATATGGAACTCGGTATTGCCACCGCAGAACTGATTACCGAGGCCAGAAGTGAGGATGACTCTTGCCATCCTGGTTTCTCCTAATTCCAACCGGCCATAAGAATGGCCGGTCGAGATACGCTCTCAGACGCCGGACGGTCTCGTCCGTGACCTTGGTTGCATCGCAAAGGCTCAGACGCGCGGAGGTGCTTGCCGGAACGCTGGTCGCATTCCAGACTTACCTTCATTTAAGATCCATTATCAAGTGCTGCCAGAACCTTAGGCGGCGACATGGGTAGTTCGGTCATGCGCACGCCCGTGGCACTGTCGATGGCGTTAGCGACAGCCGCCATCGGTGGAATGATCGGCACTTCTCCAACGCCGCGCACGCCATAGGGGTGATTGGGATTAGGTACTTCGACGATCACCGTGTCAATCATCGGGACGTCGGAGCACACCGGGATCCGGTAATCGAGGAAGCCTGCGTTTTGCATGCAGCCATCCTCACCGTAGATGTACTCCTCGTTGAGCGCCCAGCCGATCCCCTGGACAGCAC
>CAZUXZ010000062.1:0-8722 GCA_964624055.1 uncultured Rhizobiaceae bacterium
CGACCTGCGGCTCGAAGATTCGCAAGCATTATGTCGCCGACCGCGATTCGACGGCGCTCAAGCGCCTGCTCGATTCCGGCTCGATCTATCTTGGCGGCCTCAACATGGCGGAATTTGCCACCGGCCCGACCGGCCATAACGCGCATTGGGGCGTCACTCACAATCCGTGGAACCCGGACCATATCGCCGGCGGCTCGTCGAGCGGTACCGGCTCGGCGGTGGCGGCGCGCATCGTCTATGGCGGACTCGGCTCGGATACCGGCGGCTCGATCCGCATCCCTTCCAGCGTCAACGGCCTGGTCGGGCTGAAGCCGACCAACGGGCTGATTAGCCGTTACGGTCTGATGACGCTGTCCCCCACCATGGATACGGTGGGCGCCCTGACCCGGACTGTCGCCGATAATGCCCGCCTAACGGCAATCATGGCCGGGCACGACCCGCTGGATCCAACGACGAGTCACCGCGCAGTACCAGATTACGAAGCGCTTCTGGATCGTCCGGTGAAAGGGCTTCGCCTTGGCGTACCGCGCAATTATTACTACGACGTCATCACCCCAGAAGTGGAGAAACTACAACAGAAAAACCTCGCCGTGTTCCGTGATCTCGGAATCGAGATCATCGAGTTGGATGTGCCGGACATGCATTTACCGACCCATATGTCGAACATCGTCTTCGTCGCCGAAGCTGTGGCAATTCACGAAAAATGGCTGAAGGAGCGGCCTGGAGATTATCAGGACCAGGTGCGCGCCCGCTACGAGCCGGGCATACATCTACCGGCGGAAAAATATCTCCGTGCGCTCAACATTCGGGCCGCACTGCTGCATGGCTTTTGCAACAAGGTGTTTTCCAACTGCGACGCACTGCACACGCCAGGGCTCTCGATGCCCGTGCCGAGCCTGGCGGACACCGATGTCGCCGCCGGCCAGGGTATGTCACAGATGATCGCTAATCTAAGCTGGACAACGCGCTCGAACAATTATCTCGGCATCCCCGCCCTCGCCGTACCCTGCGGCTTTACATCGAACGGCCTGCCCGCTGGTTTCCAGCTCATGGGCCGACCCTTCTCGGAGGCTCTCCTGTTCCAGCTCGGCCACGCTTATCAAGGTGCCACCAGCTGGCACACCAGCGCGCCGGAGATGAACCAATGATACGAACAAACCGTATCACCAACGGGAATGCGGCAGCATTTCCGTTGGTGGGGCAAGGCAAGGGGGCAGGCGCCCCCGACCGGTGCCTAAAGAACTAAGAAAAATAAGGAGAAACCCATGAATGCATCGGATAAGCGCGCCAAATTAGTGACGACTATCGCCAAGGGCGAGTTCGTCACCGCGCCCGGCATCTATGATATGATCTCGGCCAAGATCGCCGACCGCCTACCGTTCAACGCGCTCTACATGACCGGTTATGGCGTCGCCGCCTCCCATCTCGGCGTGCCGGACGCAGGCATCGCCAGCTTTGGCGACGTGGTGAGCCGGGTGCGTCTGCTGGCGAACGGCACCGAGTCGCCCTTGATCTGCGACGGCGACACTGGCTTCGGTGGCCTCCTCAACGTACATCATACGGTCCAGGGCTATGAGGATGCCGGCTGCGCAGCGATCCAGGTGGAGGATCAGGAATCCCCCAAAAAATGCGGGCACACGCCGGACCGCCACGTGGTGCCGATCAAGGACATGGTGGAGAAGATTAAGGTCGCTGTGTCAGCGAGGCGCGATCCTAACTTCCTGATTATCGCGCGCACCGATTCGCGCACCGCGCACGGCCTCGACGAGGCGATCCGCCGCTGCCATGCCTTCTCCGCGGCAGGAGCCGATGTGATATTCGTTGAAGCGCCAGAATCCCTCGACGAGCTCAAGGCGGTGGGTTCCTCCTTCGACAAGCCAGTGCTTGCCAACATGGCCGACGGCGGCAAGACGCCGATCCTATCGGCCAAGGAATTGCAGGAGATTGGCTTTTCACTGGCAATCTTCCCCGGACTCGGCATGCTCGCCGCTGGCGCCGCCCTGGACAAGTCCTACAGCACCCTCCTAGCCGACGGCACTAGCGCGGGCGTGAAGGCTCAGATAATGCCACTCACCAAGATGCACAGCATCATGGGCTTCGAGGACGTTTGGGCGTTCGAGCGTAAGTGGGCCAGAGACGAGGCGGCGGAGTAAAGTACCGCCCGCAACTACACATTAAGAATTGGCACCACCAACCGAAGTACCGCAGGTGTTCTAGGATGTGGTAGCGTGTTGAAGAATCTTCACTAAAAGAAAAAGGCGGTGACCAGAGGCACCGCTTTTTTTCTCGGCCGTTAGCCCAGAGTATTCCCTACTACTCCGCCGCAGCGCCCGCTTTTGCCCTTTGCGCGCGTTCGCGGAGGCCCTTAATGATGTGTTCGCGGAAAACCGGTGCGGCTGGGGGTTCAAGGCCAGTTTCTTCCTTGCATGCGGCACGGAGCTCCTCGACATTACCACCGCGGTCTATCAGTTTGATCTCGCCACGTTCGGTACGCATTTTCTCTCGGAGATCGTTGGTCCCGGCCTCGTCGACGCTGAGATCGTCATTGAGGACCACACCATAGCGCTTGGCGCCTTCCATGGTAACGAGACCGCGGTCGACCTCCAGGGCAACCAAAGCGGGATCGCGCTCAAAGGGGTCGCCCCAGCCGCCGCCACCCCAGGTATGGAACAGCAATAGATCGCCGGCCTCGACCTTCACATGGTCGCATTTTGGCTGCAGCAGTTCCGTCGTGCCGTCAACCCGGAGAATCTCCTTCTTGCTGCGCCGGCCCGGCTGACCGCCGACCACGCCCCAGGGATAGGTCAGCCAGCGATCGTCATGGAGTGACATCTCGCCAGGCTCGAGCGCGCGGTAGCCGATAGTGATGCCGTTGCCGCCGCGATGCAGGCCTGGGCCCCCGGAATCGGGGATCGACTGATAGATGTCGATGCGGAGTGGGAAATAGGCCTCGAGGAACTCGTTCGGCACATTGGTGAAGCTCGGCCACAGGGAATGTCCATCCGGCCCATCGCCGGCGGGGCGGCCCGGAATGCCGCCAAAACCAATCTGATAGAGCTGGTACCACTCACCGTCCTTGTCGTAACCCGAATACATGAAATGCGGGCTGTCGGAGAAGCCAGCGGCGACCATGTAATCCGGGTTGCGCTGACCGAGAAGGCCGGAGAGCACGTCAAAGATGCGTGCGAGCGCGTGGGTGCGCGAACTCAGCGCCGCCGGTTTCAGGGGCTTGAGTAAAGTGCCCGGCGGGATGCGCACATCAACATGGTCGTAGAAGCCGTCATTGAACATGATCTGCGGATCGAAGATGTTGATCATGTAGACGCCAACGAACATTTTGAACATTTCCTCGTTGAGGAGCATGTTGATCGACGAATCCGACTGCGGATCGGTGCCGTCGAAATCGAACACCAGGAGATCGCCCTCGCGCCACATGGTGCAGGCCATCTTGTAGGGGCCAAGACCCTTTCCGTCGTCGTCTACATAATCCTCGAAATAGACCCGTTCGTCCTCGCCGACCGAGGTCTGGATAAGATGCAACATGGCGCGGCGGTTGCGCTCTAGGAGCTCGTCCATAGCCGACTGCACGGTGTCGACGCCGAAGCGGTCGCAAAGCTCAAAGAGGCGCTTCTCGGCAAGACGTACAGCCGCGACCAGGGCGTTAAAATCACTCTCATTCCATTGTGGCATGCGACATTGGTGGAGAATTACCTTGAGCACATCCTCCTGCAGCTTGTCCTCCTGGTAGATCTTGACGATCGGGATGACGACGCCTTCCTCGTAGATCTGGGCCGCATCGGTGGGAAGCGAACCCGGCACCTTGCCGCCAACATCGGTCATATGGCCGAACATGGCGGCATAGGCGATAAGCCGGCCGTCAAGGAAAACCGGGCGCATCACCAGCCAATCTGGCGCATGGCTGATCGCGCCGGCGCAGCTATAGGGATCGGAGGTTAGGAACAGATCACCCTCCTCGATGGTGCCATCATAGTCACGGTTGAAGCCGTGGATGAAGGAGCCAAACTGGCCGACTACCATCTTGCCGTTGGGCGAAGCGATCATAGGGAACTCGTCATGCTGCTCTCGGATACCGGGCGACATAGCGGTGCGGTAAAGCACCGCATCCATCTCGTAGCGCGCGCTCCTCAGCGCAGATTCGATGATGTCGAGGGTGATTGGGTCGATCTCGACCTTCTTGAAGGGTTCGGAGTTGGGCTGAATGATCTTGGCTGGCATGGCGATATTCTCCTAACCTAAGCGCCGACCGGGCGGATTATTATGGTACCGAACTGGTCAACCTCACCGACATGGTCCGACAGAATCAAAGTAGTTGAATCCATTTCGGTCACAACGGCGGGGCCGGCGATCTTGTTGCCCGATTTGAGCTTCGACCGGTCATAAATCTTGGCATTCTGTTCACGATTGTCCATGTAAACTGTGGTGGTGGCAACCACGGCCTCGGTCGGATCCTCGGCACCCTCTTCCAGGGTGGCCGCCGCAACGAAAGTCTCCGCGCCGTGCACGATGGCGCGGAGCGTGACAATCTCATGCTCGGCGTCTAGAGCGAAGGTGAACAATTGCGTGTGGATGTCGTCGAACTTTTGGCGCAATAGGTCGAGGCCTTCCTTGGCAAACTCGTTTTCCGTGAAGTTGACCGGCAACTGTAGGCCCTGGCCGTGATAGCGCAGATCAACCTCATATTCGACGGTCTGCTCATCACGTGGCACGCCCTCCTCGTCGAGTGAGACATGGGCGCGCTCCTCGAGCTCTTTGAGGATGCCACCGACATCCTCATTGCTGACCTCGGAGAACTGGCGAACAACAGAACGTGATGCTTCGTCCGTGACCCGCGTGGTGGCGTCGCCATAGGCGCACAAGACGCCCGGAGAGGGAGGGATGATCACTGGCCAAGCGCCCATCAATTTACCGAGCGCGTTGGCATGAAGTGGTCCGGCGCCACCGAAGGCTATGAGCGCGAAATCGCGCGGATCGAAGCCCTGCTGTACCGAAACGAGACGGAGCGCACCAAAAATGTTCTCATTGACGATATCGATCACACCGGAAGCAGCGGTCTTAAGGTCCAGACTGAGGGCATCGGCGATGGTCTGTACCGCTGTCTCCGAGGCTTTAAGATCAAGCTGCATTTCGCCGCCGATAAGCTCCTTTGGCAGATAACCAAGCACTACATTGGCGTCGGTCACGGTCGGCCGATCGCCACCCTTTCCGTAGCAGGCCGGACCGGGATCAGAACCGGCGCTTTCCGGGCCAACGCGGAGCGCTTTGGTGAGCTCGGGCACGTGGGCGATCGAGCCGCCTCCAGCGCCGACAGTACGCACATCAAGGGAAGAAGCGCGCACAGTGATATCACCCACGGTGGTCTCGCGTCGCTTGCGAGGGATGCCGTTTTGGATGAGTGCTACATCCGTCGAAGTGCCGCCCATGTCGAGGGTCAGAAGATCGCCAAAACCGGATTGTTTGGCAATCCAAAGTGCGCCGGATACGCCTCCGGCAGGGCCGGACATCAGCACATTGACCGGCGAATTGCGCGAAGCCTCGACCGAGGAGAGGCCACCGTCAGAGCGCAGGATATGAAGGTGCGCGTCGACCTTGCGGTTCTTCATCTCATTGTCGAGGCTGGAGAGATATTCGCGCACCACCGGCGCCACGTATGAATTAGCGACCGTAGTTATAGCGCGTTCATATTCATACATTTCCGGCAGCACTTCTGAGGAGATGGAAACCGGCACGCCGGGCATGATTCCCTCGGCGATCTCACGGATACGGACTTCGGTCTCGCCATTGGCGTAGGCGTTCATCAGCGAAACAGTGAGCGCCTGAATGCCGCGCTTTTTTAGCCCCTCTAGCTTGATCCTGAGATCACCCTCGTCAAGTTCCTGCACAAGGCCGCCACGCGCATCACGCCGCTCCTTAGCCTCGATCGTCGCTTCAAGCGGCGCCAAGGGTTCAGGCTTTGGCCAGATGATCCAGCCGGCGAGAATGCCCGGCACAAAGGAGCGCGCTATCTGCAGTACCTGGCGGTGGCCTTCCGTGGTCACCAGGCCGACACGGGCGCCCTTCCCCTCAAGGATAGTGTTGGTCGCAACCGTGGTGCCATGCATCACATGGGTGATGGCGCCAGGATCCACATTAGCGCTACCACACACTTTTTCGATACCGTTCAAAACGCCGATGGAGGAATCCGTCGGCGTTGAGGGAACCTTGGCGCGATAAGTCTCGCCCGATTCCTCATTGATCAGGAGAAGGTCTGTAAAAGTGCCGCCGACATCTACTCCTAAGCGGTAAGCCATGTTTTATCTCCTTACTCAATGCCGCCAAAGCGGGTCTTTAAAGTCATAAGTCCAGAAGGGCTGTTCAAAATATTTGAGGCCGGACCAAGAAAGCGCTGTTCCAAATTAAGCCAAAGAACGACGTGGGTAACACTACCCCTCTTCCGCCATTTTTTTCATGCCGAAACCCCGACGACGCTTCTGCATAAAATAGACAACCACGAAACTGCCGAAAATGACCGCCAGTGAGAAAATTGTCGTCATCGTGCCAATGGCATAGATCGTCGGCGTTGCCGCAAGCGAGAGAGTATTTACTAGCTCCACCGGCAGCGTATTATCCTCGCCGGCAACGTTGGATATACGCGGATATTCATCGTAAGAGAGTGTAAAGCCAAACAGCGCCACACCAACCAACCCTGGCAAGGTAATCGGGATAGTGACATTCCGGAGCGTTTGCCACTTTGTCGCACCCTGGTCCTTTGCCGCTTCCTCGAGGCGTGGATCGAGACGGCTAAACACCGCCAGCATGATCAGCACACCGAAGGGGAGCGTCCAAGTAAGATGAGCGCCCAATCCCCCGGACCACCACTGACTGGTTAACCCAAGATTGGAGAAGCCGATACCGATACCAAGGCTGATTAGGATGGAGGGGCAGACTAAACTAGCGACAACCAAATAGAAGACAATGATATTGCCCCTGAAGTTCTTCCGGAAGGCAAGGCCAGCCAAGAACGAGATGCCCATCGTAAGCACCATCACGATAAGACCGAGAATAACAGAACGGCCAAATGGCCAGCGATAGTCACCTATGTAATGTGGATCAAAAACTTCACCAAAATAAAATAAAGAAAAGCCCTGCATTGGAAAAGAAAGCGAAGCGTTGTCTGCTTGGAACGAGAGAATAATGATGATGATTATGGGGCCGTAGAGAAACAGCAAATATAAATAAAACAGAACGGCACGCGGCCAATATCCTGGAGCCCTTTTAATACCGTCCCGCATAACTAAAGCTGCCTTCTCACATCGACCACACGCATGATCCCGCCAACCAGCAACAACACCACAATGAGAAGAACCATCGAGGTCGCTGCAGCTGGAGGATACTGAAAGTTGTAAACTTGGTTAGCCATCGAAGCCGCTACCGTACCTACTCGCGAGCCTCCGAGGATCCTAATAGCCGTAAAATCACTGGCGACCAACGCGATGACAAAGATCGATCCAATAGCAATGCCTGGTTTACACAGAGGCAGGATAATATTCCACAATATTTGAAATGAATTGGCGCCATTGTCCCGCGCGGCCTCAATTAAATCCTTATTGATTCGGGCCATGACATTAAAAAGTGGCGCCATCATAAAGAGCGTAAAAATTTGAATATAGGAAAGTAAGACTGCAAATTCAGAAAACAGCAAAAACTTCAGCGGTTCGTTCGACAGGCCAATTCCCATCACTGCCTGATTAATGATGCCCTCTGTTCCAAGAAAAGGAATCCAGGCAACCGTGCGAATAACTGCAGAGGTCCAAAAGGGTACGACACAAAGCAAGAAAAGTAGCATTTTAGTCCTGAGTTTTACGATATCGAAAACCAGGAAGTAGGCTAATGTGAATCCGATAATGAATGTGACGCCCAAGGTGATCAGCAACATCTTAAGAGTTTGCCAATAATTCAGGGCGGTTAGAGATCGGCTGAATATTTTCTCGTAGTTCCTGAGCGTCCAGACGCCTTCAAGCGTCATAAAACCGTCAAACTTCCACAGACTGAGAATGATGATGGCGATCACCGGCCCTATGAGGAAGAGCGTCAGCGTAATCACCAAAGGTGATATCTGAAATAAGGTGGAGTAGCGGTTAAATATCGCTTTCAACCCCGCCATGCACGCGTCCCTAAACTTTATTTATTTAATTGAATTAAAATAAAGAGATGCGGGGCGCCAACGCGCCCCGCACCCAGATAATCCCGACCTTAGGAGGCCATGAATTCGTTCCATCGGTCAGTGAGATATTCGTTTTCGTCCATGACCGAGTTCCATACAGCAATTCGGCCCATGCGATTCTTATAAGAACCGCCATCACGTACGGCGCCCACTTTTTCCATGAGCTTGCCGAACGGGCTGTAAATATCGACCGTCGCCGGCTTGCCTTCGTACCAGAAATCCCACTCCGCTTGAGGCAGGTATTTCTTGGTATTCTGCCATGTCACGACATAGTAACCCTGACGATCGAAGAACGCGCCTGCTGTACCTGTATGGTACCAGGTCACATAGTCATAGACTGCGCCCAGCTTCTTGCCCTCGAGATGCTTGGGAAGACAGTGACCGAGGGACCAAGAGCGATAACCTTCCTTGAGGTCCTGGTAGATACAGGACACGCCTTGCTCACGCACAGCGGTCACCGCCGGCGACCACATGGACTGAATTACCACTTCGCCTGAGACC
>CAZUXZ010000063.1:0-26359 GCA_964624055.1 uncultured Rhizobiaceae bacterium
CATCTCCAATATGATCAGGAATACGAGCACATTTGCTGCGATCAGCGCATATGTCAGATTGTGCGTAATATGGGTCGGATTATTGTCCATGATTGGCAGCATAAGCCGCGGCGCTATAAGAACCGCTCGGAAACGTCGCTGAACACGGCTTGTCGCTTGACCACCAGGCAGCGTGCCATGATGTCGTGCAAACCCTGTTTGCGTGCGGTGAACGCGACCGCAATACATGCACCAAGCGAAATCAGACCAATTACCAGATCGAGAATGGGGATCGTATTAATGAGACCGGGCAGCCAGAGTGGCCAGGCGCGGTACCCGGCGGCGATCATGCTGATCTTGTCGCCACTATAGTCGCACACCTTGATACCGAAGGCGCGCTTACCAAGGGTTGCTTGGACCCGACTGCTTTCCTGCAACGCGAAATAGATCAGCGTTCCGATGCCGACAACAAGCAGCCCCAGGAGTGATGGAACGACAGAGGTCAGCGTTTGGCCACTTTCTGGATCGACCACCGTGGATCTGATCAACAAATCATCCCAAACAAAAAAGGCAACCAGCAGATAGGTAACGTAAATAATTACCGCATCGAATATCCACGCGCCGGCCCGGCGCCAAAATCCGGCGAATGGGTTACCCATGTATGTCGGTATATCGTTGCCGTTCATTGCTCTAGTTTCCAGGTTCCGAATGTGGGCGGTTAGGCATCGGCATAATCTTCAATATAGGCGCGAATGATCGAATCCAGATTGTTGTCCGCAGGGAGGCCAAGAGCGTGTGCCCGCGGCGCCTCCTCGCGGCCAGGCCAACCGTCACAAATCGCCTGAATTGCAGGGTCAGGCGCTGAAACGATCTCTCCGAGTGGACGGTTGCCGGCAACGCGTTTGAGCCCTTCGATCATTTCCTTAACGGTCAGCGATATGCTCGGCAGGTTGAGCGATCGATCGTCGCCAACGGCCTTGCTGTCGGCCTCGTGCAGCGCTATGACGCCGTCGACGATGGTGCGATACCCCGCTACTGCCATCCGAGTTGACTCCTTGACCGGCAGTTCATACACAATGCCGGAAAGAGGTTCGCGAAAAACGCCGCTTGCAAAGCCTGAGGCCGCCTTATTTGGCTTTCCCGGGCGAATGATAACGGTCGGCAATCGCGCACCACGGCCGTCGATAAAGCCCTTTCGGGTGTAATCGTTCAACAGCAACTCGTTTACTACCTTGGTCATGCCATAGGTCGTCGTCGGCGTGATCTTGGTATCGTCGGAGACCGTATCCGGCATAGCTGAGCCGCCGAACACGGCTAGCGAGCTGGTAAATACGACTCGTGGCAAACCCGGCTGGGCGCGTGCCGCCTCTAGCACGTTGATGCCGCCGTGGAGATTGACCTTGAGGGCAAGGTCAAAATCTTGTTCGGCGCCAGCGCTGACGACCGAGGCGAAGTGAAATACCGAGAGTGAATCGCCCTTGATAAGCTGTGACACAAGGTCGTGGTCCGATATATCACCGGTGACGATCTCGACCCGCTTGTCGAGCTTGTCCGGACGTTCCGGCGGAATGACGGCGTCGAACAAAATCATTTCATCGATAGGCTCGGTCGTACCGGATGCGCCGATTAGCTCGCCGCGCTCAAGAATGGCGCGGGCTAGTCTTGTTCCAAGAAACCCCGTACCGCCGGTAATGACCACTTTCATCACAAATAACCTTTTCGTTCATCTCAACGTTCGTGAAACGGCGCCGAGAATATATCAGCCTGGCTCCGGGGGACAGCGCGTTCACGGACCTTGATTCAACCCACCGCCGAGCCCTAATCTGGGATAACATATAGATAAAGGAGAAACGCGTGGTCAACGACCAGGAACTTGGACCCAATGCTTCCCTGATCGGCCAGCCCGGATCGCGCGCCGGTCTGATGACCCCGGCAATGGTGCTCGACCTTGATACCTTGGAACGCAACATCCAGCGCATGAAAAATTTTGCCGAAGAGCACGATATAGCGCTCAGACCGCACTGTAAGACCCACAAAAGCATCGCCATTGCACGGCTGCAAATGGAAGCCGGCGCGCTCGGTATCAGCGCCGCGACACTGGGCGAGGCGCAAGTGATGGGAGGCGCTGGTATTCCGGGTGTCCTGGTCACCTCGCCGATTATCGCAGACGCTAAGATAGATGCCCTGATGGCTCTCAACGGTCAAGCCGAGGGACTGATGCAGACTGTCGACAATATGCAGAATTTGCGTGAGCTCAATGCCGCGGCCGGTCAAGCCGGCTGGCCTTTGAGTGTGGTGATCGATGTCGATGTTGGGCTGCACCGCACGGGCGCTGCCGCCGCGTCGGACGCGGTCAATTTAGTCGAGGCAGCCGTCGCATCTGAAAACCTTATTTATTCCGGTGTTCAAGGTTATGCCGGCCAGATCATGCATATCGAGGATTTCGCCGAGCGACGCGATCGCAATATTTCTCAGACACAGCCGCTTAACGACACATGCGCGGCCTTGGTAGAGAAGAATCTGACACCGGCCATCGTCACTGGCGCGGGTACCGGGACGTATGATATCGATGCGAAGCTTGGCGTTATGAGTGAAATGCAGGTTGGCTCTTATGTCGTAATGGACGTCGAATATCGCGATGTGCACACCGAAACTGGGGGCGACTGGCTGTTCGAGCCAGCGCTTTTCATCCGCGCCACGGTAGTGAGCGCCAATCACTACGGTCATGTCACCGTTGATGCCGGGTTGAAATGTTTCGCCACGGATGGGCCATTACCGGATTTCGCTACCGGCGCTCCGGTCGGAGCAAGCTACAGTTATTTTGGCGACGAGCATGGCCGTATTGCCTTCGCGCAGGCAAACGAGCGCCTGACGTTGGGCGACGCGGTGGAATGCATCGTTCCCCATTGCGATCCGACAATCAATTTGCACGATCTATATCATTGCGTAAGGGGCGATACGCTGGTGGACATTTGGCCTGTAGACGCGCGAGGTTTTCACTAGCTTGGAGTGCTGTTTTTGCCACCTGCCTGCGCCAACCTTGGTGGGATGGGTGCGAGGGCAGGTCAATTCATGACAAATCCGAGGAGCGGGGAAAACATCGGAAACACAGAAAATTGATGGTGCGTTCGTGGGCGCAGTCCTGGATCCGTTCGCCGGACAACCCGAATTCAACTGCGGCGGCACCAATTGTCTTGCAATCGCGCCGCAGGATTGCGACCTGTGCGATCTTGAAAGCGGCGAGTTATTGTTAATACCAGTGAGCCATTCGGCAGAATTTGCCAGGCCCTAAATCAAATTTTTTGCAAAAGCTGAATCAGGCTGGAGGTGTCCCATCGGCCGCCGCCGCGCTGTTGCACATGGGCGTAGAACTGGTCCACCAGCATGGCCATGGGCAGGAGAGCGCCGTTCTTCTTGCCTTCCTCAAAGCAGAGACCGAGGTCCTTGCGCATCCAATCGGCGGCAAAGCCAAACTCGAACTCACCCTTGAGCATGGTCGAGCCGCGGTTTTCCATTTGCCAGGATTGCGCTGCACCCTTGGAGATGACGTCAAGCACACGCTCACCGTCAAGTCCAGCACGTTGAGCGAAATTGAGTCCTTCGGCCAAGCCTTGTACTACGCCGGCGATGCATAGTTGATTGACCATCTTGGTGAGTTGCCCGTTGCCGGCTGCACCCATATGGGTGACATTTCTTGCGTAACATTGCATCACCGGCTCCGCTGCGGCAAAGCTCTCGTCGCTGCCGCCGACCATGACTGTCAATACACCATTCTCTGCTCCGGCTTGGCCGCCTGAGACCGGCGCATCAAGAAATCTGAGGTCACGTTCGCGTGCAGCACTATCCGCTTCGCGTGCCACCACTGCCGAATCAGTGGTGTGATCGATAAATATTGCTCCCCTGGACATACCTGCGAGTGCACCACCATCGCCGTATAGAATCTGCCTGAGATCGTCATCCGCACCGACACAGGCGAATATCAACTCGGCACCTTCCGCCGCCGCGGCCGGACTATCTGCGATGCGACCGGTATGCCCTATCGCCCATTTTTCAGCGCGCTCATGCGTACGGTTATAGACCGTAACATTGTGGCCGGCTTTCGCCAGATGTCCCGCCATCGGAAAACCCATTACTCCGAGACCGATAAAGGCGACATTACGACTGCCGTCTGTCGAATCGTTCATTTTCTGCTCCTTCCATCGAAAAGTGATTAATCGCATCATAATCCTGGCAGCGATTAAATCTATCGACGAATTGAAGCTAATTTGGATATGGTCGTGTCGATGGTTAGGAAGCGTCTTCGTATCGGTGCTGGCGCAGGTTTTGCCGGCGATCGCTGGGAGCCGGCGGTTGAGCTTGTCGAGCGAGGTGATGTTGACGTCATCGCCTTTGAATGCCTTGCCGAGCGTACGATTGCGCGAGAAACTCTGTCGCTGAGCCGTGGCCTGGGTCCGGGATACAGTCCCAAACTCGAGGAACGTCTGCGTGCGGTGTTACCTGGTTGCATTGCGAAAGGCATTCGGGTGGTAAGCAATATGGGCGCTGCCGCGCCAATCGCGGCGGGGCGCGCAGCTTGTGCGCTTGCGGCGGAGCTCGGTCTCCCAGATTTTTCATGTGCTGTGCTGCTCGGCGATGATGTGCGCGATGTAATTGCCGCGCGACCGGAGCTAATGCTGATGGAGACTGGCGAGCCGATCGAAAGTATCCTGCCGCGGATGGCCGCAGCCAATGCCTATCTTGGCGCTGATGCAGTTGCCCAGGCGATGGCGGGCGGTGCGCCGCTGGTGTTAACCGGCCGCATCGCTGATCCGTCCCTCTTTGTTGGGCCGATGATGGATGCTTTCGGATGGTCCTATGACGATTATGCTCTGTTAGCCCAGGCGAGCACCGCCGGCCATTTGCTCGAATGTGCTGGGCAGGTTACTGGTGGCTATTTCGCTGATCCGGGTGTCAAGGACGTACCCGACCTGGCCCGGCTCGGCTTTCCTTTTGCTGATGTCACCGTTACCGGCGAAGTGGAAATCTCCAAGGTTAATGGTGCAGGCGGACGGGTGGATGTCCGCACCTGCAGCGAGCAACTGCTCTATGAGGTCGGCGACCCCTCAGCCTACATTACGCCAGACTGCGTGCTCAATATGGGTGGCATCAGCCTCACCGAGATCGCGCCGAATCGCGTGCGGGTGGATGGCGCCAGCGCCCAGCCTAGAACGGACGCATACAAAGTTAGTGTGGGTTATTTCGATGGCTATCTTGGCGAGGGTGAGCTTTCCTATGGTGGTCCGAACGCAGTGGCGAGGGCACGCCTTGCCGGAGACATTGTATGCGAGCGCCTGGCGCTGCGTGGCTTCGTTTTCGACGATCTGCGTACCGATTTGATCGGTCTCGACAGCCTGCATGGCCCGGGTGAAGGCCGGCCGGAACCTTATGAGGTACGTCTACGCGTAGCTGGACGCTCTACATCGCGCTTGGCGGCGGAAGCGGTCGGCTGGGAGGTTGGCACACTCTATACCAATGGCCCGTCTGGGGGCTCCGGGGATTACGCCAACGTGCGAGAGATATTGGCGGTGCAATCCGTGTTGCTGCCGCGTAAACTGGTTAGACCTCACGTCGAGACGGTAAGCGCAACATGAGCATTGCTGTTCGTGACCTTGCTCATGTCCGTGCCGGAGATAAGGGCCACACGGTCAACATCTCTGTCATTGCAAATGATGGAGGTGCCTATGAACAGCTCGTGCGTGAGCTTACGGAGGCACGTGTAATGGCGTTATTCGCACCGGTTGCCAAGGGGCCGGTACGGCGTTACGAACTGGCTGTGCTCGGTGCGTTAAATTTTGTTATCGAAAATATGCGCGGTGGCAGTGTCACTGAGACCGCGGCGCTCGACATTCACGGTAAATCCTTAAGCGGATTAATGCTGTCGATCAAATTATTCGGCAACGAACACGAATGCGCCTGATCGATTGCAGATGGCGATGGTCTACGCGAGGCGCTAAGCTGCTCCATTATGAATGAATTTACTAAACCGCCACTCAGTCGCGAAGAGTTGTTCTCAAGGGCGCGGGGCTTGGTCGATACCGTACGCGCGAAGAGCGATGAGACCGAAGAAACCCGACACCTCGCCGACGAAACTATCGAAGTGATGCGTGCGGCAAATCTTCATCGCATTTTGCAACCGGGTCGCCACGGTGGCGCGGAGGCGCATTTCTCCGGAATGGTCGATATTGTCGAGACGATATCGCAGGGCTGTTGTTCCGCCGGTTGGTGCCTAACGCAATATTGCTCGCACAATTGTTTGCTTGGCTATTGGCCCGCGGAGGGGCAGGACGAGATCTGGGATGCTATGCCGGATGCTCTTGTCGCTGGTGTGCTGATCCCCGCCTGTGGCAAGGCGCGTAAGGTGGATGGTGGCTGGCGTTTGAGCGGACAATGGCCGTTTGCGAGCGGCGTCTACGGCGCAGACTGGTTTATTGCTGCCGCATTGGCCGAAAATGGCGATGGCCCGCCTGTTGCCCAAATGCATGCGGTGCCCTTCGCCGATTACACGATCCTTGATACCTGGCAGACGGCGGGTTTGCGCGGTACCGGCAGTGCAGATGTCGCAATCGAAGACGTGTTCGTGCCAGAGGCTCGAGCGCTACCCGTTGAAATGACCAAGGGCGGCGGTAATGCGCCGGGCTGTGCGGTAAATTCTGCGGCACTATATAAGCTGCCTGCCTTCGCAATGTTCTCGATTAATCAAAGCGCTGCGGCGTTGGGCCTAGCTCAGGGTACGTTCGATCGTTATATTGAGGAAGGTCGCATCCGGGTGGCGCGCATGTCTGGCAAGAGCGTTGCTGATTATTCGACGGTACAGGCCAAGGTCGGCGAGGCGCATACGGCGGTCGAAACGGCCCGCTTGTTGCTGCACAATGCCTGCGATCTTGGCATGGCGGTGGCCGAGAAAAGCGAGATCGCACCGATGGAATTGAAGACCGAGTTGCGCGCCAAAGCATGCATGGGCGGGGTGCTTTCCGCACAGGCGGTAGACCTTTTGTTCCAAGTTTCGGGTGGCGCGGGACTTTATGACAGAAACCCAATTTCGCGCGCAATCCGCGATGTGAACTGCATGCGCGGCCATATTACGCAAAATTTGGATGTCAACGTATCCAATCATGGACGCGTACTTCTGGGACTGCCGTCAGCCGATAAAGCAATCTAGAAATCCAATTTTATTGTTTTGTATCAAAGAATTAAGTTTCTTTTGGTTTAACTAGATCCAGTTTTGGTTCAACCTATTCCATTGCGAACAACGTTGCGCTAATTCATTTACCGGTATTGTGGTTGTTGACTTCCGGACTCGCATGAGGTGGAGTTCCGTTTCTCTTGTTATCAAAGGAAGTTGTTATGGCTAATGGTACGGTCAAATGGTTCAACCCAACAAAGGGTTACGGGTTTATCGAACCTGAAGATGGCTCGAAAGATGCATTCGTGCACATCAGCGCAGTAGAGCGCTCCGGCTTGCCGGGTCTCACCGAAGGTCAACGGGTATCGTTCGAGCTGGTACCGGGCCGCGACGGAAAGATGGCGGCGGAGAACCTGTCCCTCTTGGAGTAATCCGGTCCCTGGGGCAGAGGCGCGCCCCGGTTCGCTGATCAAATCACGCGGAGGTACCAGGCCGCCTTCGTCGAGCGTCTTCCCAAGGCCACTTTTTGCGTCGGCTCAGCCAGCGAACGGCCGCGCATTGCGTTACGCGAACGCTTGGTATTGTGGGTGATCCCCCTTGATTTGGATCAAGCCGCACGGCGGTTCTCGCTTTTTTGGGCCGGTGAACTTTTGTTTCTAAACGGCGCCGTGCGCAGAATTCTGAACTTGTTTAGCAGGTGAATGGAGCCGTCATCCGCGTCGAACGGTAGAAAGCTTGTTGAGTTGTTGTTTAACAGGCCTACCACCCAGGCATTGATGTTGATAAATACATCGCCCTACAGGGAGACCCCGTCGGACATCTCTATTTGCGCTTTGACTTTAGCTTTACTGATGAAAAACTAATTAGGAATATTTGCGAACAATTCTCCACCGAACTAACGGGCGGGTTTGTTGCCGCCCATTTCGCCAAGCACGGATTCGACCGCACGCAGCAAGCTTTTGATGTCCGGCGACCGGATATCGCCGATGCAACCAATTCGGAAACTGGCGTCCTCGGTTAGCTTGCCAGGGTATATCACGAAACCGCGTGCTGCTAAGGCGTCGTAAAAAGTGGCGAAATCGAAGGCCGGGTCCGCCGGCATACGAAACGTGACGATGATCGGTGCCTGTATTTCATCGGCAAGATATGTTTCGAAACCCAGCCTCCGCATTCCGGTAACGAGGGTGTGACAATTCTCCCAATAGCGCGCAAATCGGCTGCCGATGCCGCCTTCGTCATTGAGCTGGTCGAGTGCGCTGTCGAGAGCGGCGGCGACCTGGGTGGGCGGCGTGAAGCGCCATTGGCCGTTCGTCTCGAAACCTTGCCACTGGGCGTTGAGGTCAAGGGTGACACTGTGGCAGCTACCCACGCAAGCCTTCAAGTGGGTCTTTCGGGCGAGCACAAAGCTCATTCCAGGCACGCTCTCAAGGCATTTGTTGGCGGAAGCGGCGAGGCCATCAAAGATAATCTGCCGGGCATCTATCGGAATGGCGCCGAACGAACTCATCGCGTCCACCAGCAAACGCTTGCCGCGCCGGGTAGTCTCTTCGGAAATCTCGGCCAAAGGATTAAGAACGCCGGAGGTTGTTTCGCAATGCACCATCACGACATCGCTGATGCGGTTGTCTGCATCCATTCGAGCAGCAGCGGCGGCTGGGTCGAGTGGCTCATTCTCAGGGCTTTCGAGAAAATCAAAATTGCGGCCGGCGCGTGCCAGGATGTTGCACATGCGTCGGCCGTAGGCGCCGTTCTCCAATACTAGTGCGCGGCCCTCGCGCGGCACCAGTGTACCGAGCATAGCTTCGACCGCGGTGGTACCGCTGCCGCTGAGTGGCACGCAGACATGCGTTTCTTCAGCCCGCGCAAGTGCGGTCAGCCGGCGGTTAAGGCGTGCGGTCAATTCGATAAACCCGCCGTCCCGCGAGCCCCAGTCATGTAACATCGCCTGCTTGGTGCGCTCGCTTGTGTTAAGCGGCCCGGGTGTAAGAAGAAGCGGGTATTTCGCGGCCATCGTTCGCCTCACCCTCGCGCTGCAAGAGATTTGAGTGCCTCTGGCGTATCGACATCAAAGGTGACCGCGGAATCGCCGCATTCGACCTCGTGGACAGCATCGCTATGTTCGCCGATCAAATGTCGCGCGCCGACGTCTCCGGCGAGGTGCTGCATCTCACCGAAATAACGCGCCGACCAGAGTACGGGATTGCCGCGCTTCCCTTTATAAGTGGGGACGCAAATGGCGTGCCCCTTCGCTTTATCGAACGCTTCGACGAGGCGCAAAATGAGACCGGCGTTGACACGAGGCATGTCGCCGAGGCAAACGACTACCGCTCCTGTATCAGTAGGCAGTGCGGAGAGTCCCGCACGCAAGGAGGTGCTCATGCCTTCTGCATAGCCCGGATTGTGAATGATGTTCACTGCCCTGCCGGTGAGTGCCGCTTCGATATTTTGGTGCTCATGGCCGGTGACTACGATCACGGGGTCGACGCCGCTATCTAGCGCTGCATCGGCCGCACGCGTCACCATCGCCACGCCGTCGACCTCGACCAGTAGTTTGTTGATATCGCCCATGCGTCGGGATTGACCGGCAGCCAGCACGATCGCTGCGATTTTCGTGCTGCCAGGTCCTGGTGCTTCCTTCGCGCGATTCGCCGAGGGTTCCTTGGGTGATGCGAAAGCGCGTGGTAAGGGGCGGCTTGGTATTTCCATAAGCAACCCGCCAGCGCCCATGGTCATGACGTCTTGTCGCGCGACCGGGATATCAGCAAAGCGCCGGCGCAGCACCCAGTCAAAGCCGTTCAGCTTGAGCGAGCGGGCGCAGCCCGGCAGACCGAGCACGTCAATCTCGCCAAGATGGGCAATGAGAAGGAGGTTGCCGGGATCGACCGGCATACCGAAATGGTCTATCTCGCCACCGGCGGCGGTAATGCCGCTTGGCACTATATCACGGCGATCCACGATTGCGGATGCCCCCGCAATGAGAATCATGTCGCAGTCAAGCAATTTGAAACGGCGCACTGCATCGGCGATTTCGCGGCTGTCATGGGCACAGCGAATCTCGCTGATCAACTCGCCGTTCAATAGCGACAGCCGGTTGAGGAGTGTGCCTGTGGTCGAATCAAGAACGCTTTCCTTAGTGCTGGGTAGACGAGTCTGAACGAAACCGACACGTCGGCTGCGAAACGGCGCGAACCCAAGCGCTGCGCCGCCCAGGGTGGCGATGGAGACGCAGGTGTCAACGATGCGGCTGGAGAGCGCGAAGGGGATTATCTTCACCGTCGCTACCATCTGGCCCGGCTCAACCTGGGTGTAGGCGGCGAGAGTGCCGACGGTCATGCCCTCATCGACGAGATTGATACTGTCAATCCGTTCCTGGTCGAGGACGATCAGCCCTCGCCCTGTCGCAAATAGGTTGCACCGTCCGGTAAACGCCTTGCCGAGCGTAAAATCAGGCCCGGATAGCACTTTGGCGAGGGTGAGTGCGGAATCGTCCTCGCCTATATCGTCTGCTTCCCTCCGGGCGCCTGAAACCGGTGTGATGCCATTCGCGGTGAGCAGCTCGATATCCTCAGCCGAAAGGACGCGTCCTTTCTTGAAGGCGCCGCCTGATAGGAAAACGCCGTGGGCAAGGATCAGGCCTTCGGCCTCTGCGATGGGAACCTCACCGAATATCATGACGTCGTACGGCGTGCCTGGGTGATCTCGGCCATGATCGAAATGGCGATCTCAGTCGGCGATTTAGCGCCGATATTGAGGCCGACTGGCCCGTGGATGCGGTCTGTTTCCGACACTGTGAACCCTTTTTCATGAAGCCGCGCGAGGCGCTTAGCATGGGTACGTTTGCTGCCAAGTGAGCCGATATAGAAGGCATCGGACCGAAGCACGGTTTCCAGCGCTGGATCGTCAATCTTCGGGTCGTGCGAGAGCGTGACGATGGCGCTACGCCGGTCGAGCTTTGCCGTGGCGAGGGCGTCGTCTGGCCATTCGCTGGAAATTTCGTGACCTGGAAATCGTTCTACATTGGCGAAGGCGCGGCGAGGGTCGATCACCGTCACCGCATAGCCGGCGAGGCTACTCATACTTGCCAGTGCCTGGGTGATATGTACTGCACCAACGATAAAGAGGCGAAGCGGTGGATTGTGCACCTGGATGAAATAATTTGTGCCGACGGCGTGATAGGTGGTGCTGCGATCGTCGGCGAGAGCAGCACGGGCCGCCGCGATCAGCTCGTCTGATGGCTGCGTTTCAGGTGCCGCGTCGTCTTCGTAAATCAGCCACTGTCCGCCGGAAGAGGTATTCGTCACCAAGGCTACGGGGCGTTTTTCCATTCGGTCCGCATTAAGCCGATTGAGAAGATTCCGTTTTATCAGTGAGTCGAAGTTTTCGACGTAGACCCGCACCGTCCCACCGCATGCGAGACCGACCTCCCAGGCCTGCTCGTCGGATACGCCGAACTCAAGCATTTCCGGCTGATCGTTTGCCATCACCTTTATGGCGGTCTCGATGACCGCGCCTTCGATGCAGCCGCCAGAAACCGAGCCTTCGAAGCGACCTTCGCTGTCAACCACCAACTGACTGCCAACGGGGCGGGGAGACGAACCCCAGGTGGCGATTACCGTGGCCAGGCCAACTTCGTGGCCCGCATCGCACCATTCGGCTGCAGTGGTGAGAATGTCATCACGGGTTTCGTGTGCGGCAGTCATGGCTTCTCTCCGGTCCGTCGATACTCAAGATGTAGAGCTTCGCAACAGGCTCCGCAAGGGCCCGCAGGATCGGTTGCCGCTTACTCGGCTTGGGCGAGGAGGCGGGTCAATTCGTTACTTTCGGTCTTTGCAATATCGTCCTGATATTTTAGAAGGACCCCGAGGGTTCGGCGTACGATGTCCACACTGAGGTTGCGTTCGCCGAGCACCATGAGTGCGGACAGCCAGTCGATGCTCTCGGCGACGCCGGGCAGTTTAAAAAGGTCGGTCTTGCGCAGCGCCTGGACGAAGTTCACCACTTGGCGGCTCAGCTCCTGGTCGGCGTCCGGCAGACGGGTGGCGAGAATGGCGAGTTCGCGCTTGGCGTCTGGATAATCAATCCAGTGATAGAGGCAGCGTCGCTTCAGTGCATCATGAATTTCCCGTGTGCGATTTGAAGTGATGAAGACGATAGGCGGTTCGGCGGCCTGGATGGTGCCAATCTCCGGAATGGTGATTTGATAATCCGCAAGAATTTCGAGGAGGAACGCTTCGAACGGCTCGTCGGCGCGGTCAAGCGCATCGATCAGTAGGACCGGCGCTTTCTCTGGTGTGGGTTCAAGGGCACTCAGCAGCGGGCGAGAAATCAGAAACCGTTTCGAAAAGATATCTTGAGCGAGCGATTCCCGATCGCGGTCGCCGAGCGCTTCTGACAAGCGAATTTCGATCATTTGGCGCGCATAATTCCACTCATAGACCGCAGAGGCTACGTCGAGTCCCTCATAGCATTGCAAGCGTAGTAAATTGCGCCCGAATCGTTCGGCCGCGACTTTTGCGAGTTCGGTTTTACCGACGCCAGCTTCGCCTTCGAGAAAGATAGGTCGCTTCATGCTGAGCGAGATATATAGCGTCGTCGCCAGGTTTCGGTCGGCGATGTAATTACCGTCCGCTAGAATTTCGACCGTTTCGTCGACGGATTGCGGGAGCGCGCGTGTCACGAGTTGAGCCTCTTTTCCGCTATTGCGTTAACGATGAAGTCGGCGATTTGTGCAGAACTGTCAAGGCAGAATTCCATCGCTTTTCTGCTTTGCGAGCGAGCCTGAAGAGAGCCATCCGGCGCAAAGTTAAGAGTGATGCAGGCTTGCTCAGCGATACCGGGCGCGAGCACGATATCGACGGGAGCAAGGCGGGCGAGTAGATGATCTACAGACGGTTGCTCATCGCCTTGTAGCGGCGCTGTTTCATGTACCAGTGCCCAGCGTAGGCGCGAGACCGCCAAAACCTCTTGCGCTCCGGCGCGGCGATGCTCATAGCTGTCCTTGCCGGGGATGTCCATCTTAGCAGCATTACCGGCATTAGCGAAGACCGAGACGTGTAAATCTCGCGCTTTAAATTCACCGCGTAGAGTACGCGTCAGTTTGGCGCGGTCTTCGCGGCTGCCACCCTGGATGCCGACAATGGTCATTTTTTCAGAAGATGCCGACGGCCCATAAGATCAGTACTGCAACAACGCTAATAATACCGATCACCCAGGCGGGGGTCGGGATGCCGCGTTTCGACGATTCAAATGACGCGGCGTTGGGGGCAGTTTCAGCACTTGAGCCGGTGCCATTTTCAGCCGCCTCCTCCGCGCTCGCTTCGACGCTGAGCCGTTTGACCAGCGCGCTAAAGAACTGGCCGGCGAGCTTTTTGGTCACTGAATCGATCAGTCGAGAGCCAATTTGTGCGAGTTTACCGCCTACCTTGGCCTCTACCTCGTATTTTAGCAGCGTGCCGCCATCCGCCTCAATCAAGGTTACACTTGCCGCGCCTGAGGCGAAGCCTGCGGCGCCGCCCTGGCCGTCTCCATTCAGCGTATAGCCGTTAGGTGGGTCAAGATCGTTCAGGGTAACGGAGCCGTGAAAAGTTGCTTTCACCGGGCCAATCTTGGTAGTGATCGTCGCCTTCATTTCCGTATCAGAGACTTTATCGAGCGCTTCGCAGCCGGGTAGGCAGGCTTGCAGCGTGTCCGGGGCGTTCAGCGCATCCCAGACGGTTTGCCGGCTTGCCGGGATGTAATGTTCGCCGCTTAGCTTCATGGGGCCCCCATAGAACCAAAAAATTTGGCCTATTTTAACAGTTCTTTCACAGGAAACTTCTCACACTCGTGGAAGTGGAGACCGTATTCCATAGCATCTAAGCAGTGAACATAACACCGATCGTTTCGTCGATCTTTGATATTGCGCACAGATTATTGCAACACAGCAAATAGAGTTACGCCTTCATTTTGTCCCATGAGATGCATTGCCTGCTTTATCCCGCTCAAGCTCACTATGGCGGATTAAATGACGCTGAAGCGCGGCAGTAATTTACTATGCACCTGTGTAGCCAATCTCATCGCCCAAAGCGGCAGGTCTAACCCGTCATAAAGACGTCGTACCGCGTGGTTTTGCCGCGGATTTGATGGGACGGCAGCACCAAGCCAGCCATTGCCGGGGCCCGCAAGGGCCATTTCAACACAACCCGTTTTGTTGCGGCAGCCAGCGCTACGTGCATGAGATCAAGCGCGTCCTCATCGGTACCAACGATTTCGCGTAGGAGGCGCATTTCCTTTTTAACTAGGGCGCTTTTCGTGCGTGGTGGATGCATTGGGTCGACCAAGACGATCTCGGGAGCCAGTTTGGGCAATAGCGTTTTGGCGTCGCCGAGGTGAAGCGTCATTCGCGCCGCCGCTTCTGCTGTCTTACCGCCATTATTGGTGGCCCGCAAGAGACCATCCTTTAGTAGGGAATGAATCTCCATCGACCGCTCCACCAGAGCCACATTGGCTCCCAGTGACGCGAGCAGAAAAGCATCTCGGCCCAGTCCGGCAGTAGCGTCTACCACCGATGGGGTGCGCCCGCGATCGAAACCCGCGGCACGCGCCAGCGCCTGCCGGCGCCCGCTAGTGTGCAGACGATGGCCAAGCGCGCCGCCCGTAAAATCACACGCCAGACCAAACTGGGTTCTATTCAAGATTTCCTTCCCATCTGTCGCAGCTGATTGATGAGACGGCCTTTGATGGCCGCCCGCCCAAGGCCGATTACCGACTTGCCAAGACAATGATTGGCGTGGAGGTGCTCGGTCAGAAACAGGGCGTTTAGAATAATTGCGCTTACCGAAATGAGGAAGGTGACAAGTATGAGAATGTTCGTCAAAATTTCGTTGAAAAAAGTTGCGGTCCTGAAGGTCGACCCGGAAAATTAGTGGGCGTTCGAAGTGGCGGGGATGCCTAAGGTTGGTAAAATGGCCGATTACGGAGTGCAGGGCACCCACATAGAAGACGGCCATAATTTTTGCGCTTGGGCGTAAGGCATATTTGCTGCTGCCTCGTGCCAAGCCGAGGGGAAGAGAAAATAAACTCTAGTCTAATTGAAATAGGGCGGTTTAAGTTTCCGGCTCGGCTACTCCATCTCTCAATGCTTTTCACAGTAGGCATCAGCTATAGCCTGCTGTTTTCGATCAACAAGTTATCGGCCGAAGCAGGCGTGCCTTATGTTGCCTATGTATTCTGGCATTCTCTTGGCGCCGGATTGATGCTGCTGGTGCCGTGTCTCGTCAAAGGCCGTGCCGCTTGGCCGAAATTGAATTGGTTGCATTTACGCACCTATTTCGTTTGGGGCGGGCTCGCCATCGCCGCACCGATCAGTCTGTTGACCTATGTGTCACCCAATCTTCCGGCAGCGGTCATGACGATGATTCTCGTGCTCGTGCCGCTTTTTACCTATGTGTTTGCGCTGGTCTTCCGCATGGAGCGGTTCCGTCTGCTCAGCGTGTTGGCAATTCTAATGGGACTCGGCGGCGTGCTTCTGGTTATCGTGCCGGAGGCAAGTCTGCCTGATGCCGGCGCGGCGGGCTGGGTGCTCCTGGCTCTGCTCGCACCCGCCTGTTTTTCGCTAGTGACTGTGTTCGCTGGGAAATACCGCCCACCGGCGGCGCCTTCGGCTACGCTTGCTTGCGGGCTGTTGTTCGGCTCGGCGATTCTTCTGGTGCCGGTGATGTTAGGCACCGGGCAGCTCTATGTATTTCCCGGTCCCTCGCTCGAGGGCGATCTAACACTGCTTTACGCATCTCTTTTGACAACGGCGATTTTCTTTATCTTTCTCGAAATGGTGCGCGTTGCAGGCCCAGTCTTTGCAACGCAGCATAATTACATTGCTGTCCTGGCGGGTTTTGGCTGGGGATTGCTGTTTTTTAGCGAGGCGCACAATGCCTATATCTGGGGTGCGACCGCGCTGATGTTCGCTGGCCTCTCTATGCATACCGTCAGTGTTCGCCGCGCTGCGCAAACGGAAGAGTTGAGTTAAACAGCGTTTAAACTTCCGGTGGTGGCTAGGATCAAGGTGAGCCAGCGAGCAGTGCACTCGCTCCTTTGAGGTTTGGGGCTTAGTGCGGATATAACTCCAACCGATAGTGAAAAGTACTGAGTGATAAATTAGTAGACGCTGCGATCAGCACACTCTCGATACCCTAAGCCCCTTATAGAGCATGTAAGCGAAGTCCTAGTCGCGGCACAGAGGTAGGATCGCTTTAAAGGCCGCGCAGTGCGGCGATGGTAAGTTCGTAAGACGCACGGTTTATGAAATCAACTTTCATCGAAGCGCCGAGGCTATTGGCCAATTGCTGCAGTGACTTGGACAATCTGTCGAGATTAACCATTGCGTGACGAACGAAGTTAAGCTCGCATATAGCATAAGTAGGTGACTCTCGTGGTCTTCCGCGACAGGAGCAGATTCAAACTCGTTGCAAATTGGCATTTCCTGCCTCCCTACCTGTCGATCGGTAGCATTATTTCACGATTGTGTACTATTCCCCGCCCTTCATCTTTTTGAGCTGCTCTTTGAAGCGCTCGCATGCATTTCGGATATCAACACGCGGGGTAAACCAAACAAAATCAAACGGCAGTGCAGCACCGCCAAAATATTTTCTATAGGGCAAAGCACTGTCTTTCCCATCGATTACTTCGATGAAGGCGAGACTGGCGATTCCGCTGTTGGGTGCCATCCGGCGGAGGTGGAACGGCACGCCCCGGTCATTTCGTGCATGGCCCGCGCCGGCGATGAGAATTGCGCCATCTTCATGTCTGCTGTTGCTCATCCTGAGTGCCATATGGGCGTCGCGCGCGAACTGAATAAATGCCATGGCGGCAATCATCTTTTTGGGCGCATAGCCGCAATGGGCGTCACGGATTTCCCGGTGGAGGGACTCTTCAAGTGCTTCAGGCAAGGGATGATCCAGTTGCAAGACTTGGATAAGCTTTTGCGACGCACCGGTAGTGCCTGACTGCGCCAATTCCTTGGCATTGATACGACTCATGCTGGCGGCGCGTAAAGCTAGGCCGGCGCGTAATCCTGCTTCGGCGACCGGCCGATAGATCGCCCAGTCCGGCCAGCCGGATTGATTCCATCCGACCGCCTCGCCTATGCCCGAGGCGTCGCCGGGGGAAGCTGCCAGATGCGCCTCTAGCGCTGGAGCTTGTGACTGATCAAGCATCTCAAAGGCAAGGACAGGGCGTCGCGCAGCATCAGCCATGGCGGTGATGATTTCTGCCTGCAGCAGATGATGGTCTGGATTGTCATGGGTTTCGCCCAAGAGGACGTAATCCGCCAACGCGAGCGAGGTGTAAAGTTCTAATCGGGTGATTACGCGCGCTTCCGCGACATGCCATATCTGCCCGGCCAGGGGGTGGTCCTGGAAATGCTCTGCTTTCCGAGATGGTGTCTGGGCGCAGGCGCCGAGCAGCAACAACATTGCGAGTAGGGGTAAAACAACGCGTCCGACGGTCATGGGTCAGAGATAATAGAGGATCAGGCAAATGCCGAGCAGGACAACGACCCAGAGCGCGGCGAAGCCGGTGCTCCAGGTACGAGCAAGAACGCTGGCCGGGCCGTAATACTGCACCGCCACGCGCCACAATGCGCCACCACTCACTTCCATGAGGCGTGTTTTGGCCTCCTCGGCTTTTGCCCACGCGAGCTCTGCCCGGCGCGCGCCGCGAAGGCCGAGGCGGCGATAGAGCCAGTCAGCGTCGAGATTGACCGAAGGCAGCTCGGGCGGATAGAGGCCTACAAGATTGAGCCAAGCAAATGCGAGTGCTGAGAAGAACAGCAATTGCAACTGGGTGAGCACATGATCCGCTGTATAGGGGATGTAATGTACCTCCCAGGGCAGCAAGGCGTAGAGTAGGCTCGGATGGACGCCGATTAGAACGCAGAGCGCGGCGCCTAGGCCCATAGCGATCAGCATATTGGCCGGTGGCTCTCGGGTGCGAATGCCAGAATCATGGGCAAAGAAGGCGAAATACGGGATTTTGATGCCGGCATGGTGGAAAACGCCGGCGGAAGCGAAAAGCAGCAGAAGCCAGACGATCCAATAGCCCTCTTCCGCCGCCGCCGCCATGACCATGGACTTGCTGACGAAGCCGGAGAACAGCGGGAAGGCCGAGATCGATGCGGCGCCGACGATGCAGAAGCCGGTGGTGATCGGCATGGTTTTGTAGAGCCCGCCCAGCTCTGAGCCGTTGATCTTGCCAGTCTGATGCAGTACCGCGCCCATTGTCATCAGCAGGAGACCCTTAAAGAGGACGTCGTTGAAGGCGTGGCTCACCGCACCGTTGAGCGCGAGCTCGCTGCCAATGCCGATGCCGACTACCATGAAGCCTACCTGGTTGATCAGGCTAAACGCGAGTACGCGGCGGAGGTCATTCTCGATTACCGCGTAGAAAATCGGGAACATCGCCATGGCGGTGCCTATATAGATCAACGCTTCGGTGCCGGCGAAGCTGCGCGCCAGGCCATAGACTGCAACCTTGGTGGTGAAGGCGCTTAAGAACACCATGCCGCTTGGCGTTGCTTCCGGATAGGCGTCGGTCAGCCAGCTATGGACTAGCGGGAAGGCGCATTTGATGCCAAATGCGGTGAAGATGAAGATACCGGCGAGCGAGCCAACTCCGAGCGGTCCGAAGACGAGAGAACCGGTCTCGGAGAAGTGCAGCAGCGCGCCGGTGAGAAGCAGTAGACCGGAGGAGATTTGCATGGCGAGATAGCGCAGCCCCGCACCGCTTGACCGCGGCGTGCGGCGCGCCCAGATCAGAAACACCGAGGAGATCGCCATCAATTCCCAGGCGACAAAAAGCGTGATCAAATCTCCGGCGAACACCGCGCCAAGTGCGCCGCCTGCATAGACTAGGGATGAGACTTGTTGCAGCCGATCTCGAATATGGAGCGCATAGATTGAGATCAGGAAAGTTGCGAGGTGGAACAGGATGCCGAACAGGAGGGAGAGCTTGTCTGAGCGCATCAGTTCCAAACGATTATCGAACAGAGTCACCGCGAGGCTACTGTCGTCGGCGACATACCAGAGATTCCAGCCGCCCAACAGCGGTACCAGCAGGGTGAGTGTCGGCCGTAATCGCCCTGGCGCGAGCGCAACGATCAGCGCGCCGGCGAAGAAGATCAGGAAGGGCGGCAGACTAGTGGTCATAATAATCTTCTCGCCGCATGATCAATTTGCGCAGCACCTTAGCCGCCAGGACGAGTAAGACGCAGGCCACGAATCCGTATAATCCGTAAAAGCCGAACCAGGCCTCCCAGCTGAACAGCTCGTGGCGGTGAACGATCAAATCGAGCAACAGCAAGACAATGCTGACGCCGAGCAATATGCGCACCATTAGCACCACATTCTTGCGATTCTCGATCCAGGTTTTTTCTTTCATGCCGCCATCCTCACATCCCGACCAGGGGCCGGAGAAGGTAAAACAGGAATTGCGGGTAGGCGAACAGAGCCACCGAGCCCAAAGCGGTGATCGAAATTGCTACCAATTGCAGCACCGGCGCTTCGGTGATGCCGCCGCCCTCCACTGGTTGCGCGCTGCCGGTCGGGAAAAAGGCTCGCACTACGATGGGCAAGAAATAAAGCGCATTCAGAAGCGAGCTCGCTAGCAGAACGGCGAGCACGGCGTAATAGCCTTCGTCGAGAGAGCCGAGCACCAGATAATATTTGCTCCACGCCCCGGAAAAAGGCGGCAAACCGATCAGCGAGAAGGAGCCGATAGCGAAGGCGCTCATTGTCACCGGCATTTTGCGACCGATGCCGTCCAACTGGCTAATCTCCGTCTTGCGCGTTGCCGTAATGATCGCTCCGGCGCAGAAAAAGAGTGTGATCTTGGCAAAGCCGTGCATTGCAATATGGAGCGTCGCGCCCATCACCGCATGGGCGTTGGCGATTGCAACGCCAATCACTACATAGGAAAGCTGGCTAACGGTGGAATAGGCGAGCCTACGCTTGAGATTATCCTGGCGGAGTGCCATCAGAGAGGCGATCAGAATGGTCGCGCCGGCAACATAAAGCAGCCATTCGCTGATGGCGAAATCGCGTAAAGTGTCGAGACCAAAAATATAAAGCCCGAGCTTGGCGATGGTGAATACTCCCGCCTTAACCACGGCAACAGCATGCAGGAGTGCGCTGACCGGCGCCGGCGCCACCATCGCTGCCGGCAGCCAGCCATGGAACGGCATCAGCGCCGCCTTGCCGACGCCGAAGATATAGAGCACCAGAAGGATCGCCATGACCGGCTCGGACACCGCGCCGGCAAGAATGCCGCCAGAACGAAAATCGAGCGTGCCAGTCGCCACCCAGGTCCAAAGAATGGCGAGGAGTTGCAGCAGGATAGAGGTCGACAACAGGATCGCTAAATAGCGCCTGCCGCCCTGGCGCGCTGCCTGGGTGCCGCTATGAGCAACTAAGGGGTAAGTGCAAAGGGTGAGCGCCTCGTAGAAAAAGAAGAGGGTTAGCATATTGCCCGCGAAGGCGACGCCGACGACGCTCGCTAGAGCAAGTGCGAAGCAGATCAGAAACCGAGCTTGATGCGGCCCGCCATTGGCGCGAAGGTATCCGATCGTATAGATCGTAGTGATGACCCATAGAAACGAGGCGAGTAGGGCGAACAACATGCCGAGCGGCTCGACCTCGAACGCGAAGGCGAGACCGGGAGAAAACTCGAATAGAGAGACCGCTGGCCGTGCGCCGGACATTATCGTTGGCGTGAGCGCGGCCACGGCAGCGAAGAGGCCGGCCGAGGTTAACAATGACAGGCCCTCGCGCACGGGCTGAATTCGTCCGACCGCCCAGAGCAACAGTGCGCCCGCGACCGGGATCGCCAGCGCAAGATAGATGAGGTCGCCGGCGTTCATCACTGCGCCCCCAAGAGCATCTCGGCCGCGCGCTGGGAGACGCTGACCGTGATATCGGTGTGTATGCCGAAATAGACCGACGCTGCGATCAAAATCCAGGTTGGAATCAGCATTTGCAGGGGCGCCTCGCGTATGGCCGGTGCATCCGTCGGTGGCATGCGGAAAAAGGCGGCCTCGATGAAGCGTCCAACATAGATGAGAGCGAGGAGTGAGCCGATCAGGATAAGAACCGCGACCGGCCATAGATCCGCCTCGATCGCCGCCCGCACGAGGTACCATTTGCTGACGAAGCCGGAGGTGAGCGGCACGCCGATCAGGCCGAGTCCGCCCAGGATAAGTGCTGCCATGGTGAACGGCATGCGCCGGCCGAGGCCGTGCAGAGCGCTAAGCTCCATTGAACTTGCACGGAACATCAGACAGCCGAGGGCGAGGAAAATACCGCCCTTTATCATAGCGTGGTTGAAGATATGGACGATGGCACCGGTCAATCCACTGGTGGAGGCGAAGCTGATGCCGAGCGCGAGATAGCCGATTTGCCCAATACTCGAATAGGCGAATAGACGCTTCAAATCATTCTGGAAGATCGCTACACCCGAGCCGACCAGAATGGCAATCAGCGAGAGTGGCATGAGAATTTCCATCAGCGGCATCTGCCCAAAGGAGAACTCCACGCCAAAGAGTGTGAAGACGAAGCGCAGCAGTACATAGGCGCCAACCTTGGTCGCGGAGGCGGCAAGGAAGGCCGAGACAGCTGAGGGCGCATGGGTATAGGCGTTCGGCAACCAGATATGGAGCGGGAAGAGGGCCAGCTTGATCAGTACACCGATGGTGATAAAGGCGAAGGCAGCATAGATTGGTCGTATGTCCGGCACTTCGCGGATGCGTAACGAGAGATCGGCGAGATTGAGCGTGCCAGTCATCATGTAGAGGAGGCCAATGCCGATCAACAGGAAGGTCGCTCCGATCGTTCCCATAATGAGATATTGAAACGCTGCTGTTCGCGCGCGGCGCGACCGCCCGAGAGCGATCAGCACATAGGAGGCGAGGGAGGAAATTTCCATAAAGACATAGATGTTGAAGGCATCGCCCGTCGCCGTGATGCCGAGCAGGCCGGTCAGCGCCAGGAGATAGACTGCATAGAACAGATTGTGTCGAGGCGCGGCTATCTCGCGCGCGACGCTTTGGCGCATATAGGGTGTTACAATGGCCCCAATCGCGCAGATAACCAGAAGAACGAAGCAATTGACTGCATCAAGCCGGTATTCGATGCCGAACGGTGGCGCCCAGCCGCCGAGGCGGTAGGAAATTCCACCTTCGTTCATAACATGCATCAGTAGCAGGATCGATATTGCCAGCAAGCCCCAGCTGACGAGCGTGGCGAATGCCCAGGCTAGGCCCGAGCGGCGCAGCAACACGCAGAGCGGTGCCGCGATCAGAGGCAGCGCAACCTGCAATATGGGAAGGGAACCTGCGCTCATGCGGTATTCGATCCTTCGCCATGATCCTTGGCGTCAGCGGCGTGGATATCGTCTTCCTCGACGGTGCCATAATCCCGCTTGATGGTAATGGTTAGTGCGAGACCGACCGCTAATGTCGAGACGGAGACCACGATGGCCGTCAGTATGAGAACGTGGGGCAGGGGATTGGAATACAGGCTATAATCAGGGTCCAGAATCGGAGCAGTGCCGCCGGTAACTTTGCCAACAGTGACGAACAGAAGAAACACTGCGGTTTGAAATAGGCTGAGGCCGATCAGCTTTTTGACCATGTTGTGGCGCGCGACGACGGCGTATAAACCGATGGTGGCCAGCGCAATGGCCGCCCAATAGTTAAAGTGTGTGAGAATTTCCATCGCCGTTTTGTGCGCCCATCTATTAGCGTCGCCGGGCGAGGCTGAAGAAGATAATCATAATCACCGCAGCAACTGTCATGCCAACGCCGATTTCGATGATGATGATGCCTAGGTGATTGCCGTGGGTCGCATTATGGGAGAGAACGCCATATTCGAGGAAGCGTCCGCCAAAGATAAGATTCGCTATCCCGACGCCGGCAAACAGCAACACTCCCAGACAGGCGATGGTGACCAACACGTTCATGGGGGCCACGCGCCGCGCCGTGCCAACGTCGAACACGATAGCATAAAGTATAAACGCTGCGGCGATGATCACGCCTGCTTGAAAGCCTCCGCCTGGCCCATAATCGCCATGCATCTGGACGTAGAAGCCGAACAGCAGGATAAACGGAATTAGCAATTTAGCGACGACCCGTAGGACAAGGAAATCACTCATGCTTCATTCCCTGAGGCCGGCTTATCCGGTGTTTCTGAGCGCCGCCGCCGGTAAGCGCCGCTGAGTAGAGCGAGTACGCCCATGCCGGCGGTGAAGATGACCGTCACTTCTCCCAGGGTATCGAAACCGCGATAGGAGGCGAGCACGGCGGTCACCACATTGGGCACGCCGGTCTCCGTTTCGCCTCTTTCGAGATAGTAGGGGCCGACATGCGTCTGCGCCGGCGCATCCACGGCACCAAAGTTCGGCATGCCCAAGGTGGCGTAGACCAGAAGCCCGGCGGTAGCGAGGGAAATCGCAAGCGGCATCCAGGGGCGTGTGCGCACGCGTTTTTCCTTGCGGCCCGTGAGCGCGATGGCAAGCAGCATTAGGATGGTTGTTGCACCTGCTCCGACGGCCGCTTCTGTAAAGGCGACATCGACCGCGTCGAGCACCACCCAGAGCCCTGCCATCAGTAGACTGTAGATGCCTAGCAACATGACAGAGGCAAACAAATCGCGCAGCCATACCGCTGCAATGCCGGTGGCAGCGACGAAGATCAGAAGGACTATGTTGAGCGCGAGTTCTATGTCTGACCGTCCTTGTTTTCAGTTTTTCTGCGTGCTTTGGTCCACGGCTTGAGGCCGTCGAGTAGCGCGGCGTGGGCCAGGGCGTGAGTTGCGACCGGACTAGTGAAGATCAGAAACAAAAAGATCAACGCAAGCTTGACCGAAACGAGCCAGTTACCGGATTGCAGTAAAAGGCCAAGGAGAGTGAAGCCGGCGCCCGCCGTGTCGATAATGCCGGCTGGATGCATTCGGCTGAATAGGTCCGGCATGCGCCAGATGCCAAGGCCGCCAACGACGATAAAGAAGGCGCCGATGGCAATAGCGATCCAACTGAGAATATCAAGGATCATGACTGCTTATTCGCGTTCGATCGGCCGCGCTTGACGTAACGCAATACGGCGATGGTAGCGATGAAATTAATCAGCGCATAGAGAAGGGAGATGTCGAGGAAATCCGGGCGCCCGGTAATGTATCCGAAGACGGCGATGAGCAGTACGGTCTGGGTGCCAATATGGTTCACCGCGAGGATGCGGTCGTAGACCGTCGGCCCGGCTAACGCGCGGGCCAGCGCCAGCGCCATCGCGGCGACCAGTGCGGCGGCGGCGGCAATGAACATCACAACGCGTCCCCCGTCATTGATTTGCTGTCTTCTGCGGCCGTGACACGCTTATCCATTGCGCCGTCCTTTAGGTCAGCCATGGCCGCCTGGGTGAGGGCATGAACCTCTACCTCGCCGTTGCTCAAATCGGTCGACAGAGTGCCAGGGGTTAGGGTGATAGAATTGGCGTAGACTACGCGCCAGAGATCACTTTTTTGCGTACACGGCACGCGGTCAAAGGCGGGGTCGATATCGAGACGTGGCGCTAGTACTTTGCGCGAAACGATCACCGACCAAATCAAAATCTGGCTGCCGAGCCACATCCAGTAGAGCGGTAGGCGCCACACGGGCCCTATGTAGTCGCGCCGGTGGTCGAGTAAATCCATTCGGAGCGTTATGTAGACCGTGAGCGCAACGCAAACCAAGCCGGAGATCAGCAGAAAAGGAGTGAAATGGCCGGATAGTAGAATCCAGGTGCCGAACAGCACCGCGAACAGGCCAACCGCGTGCAACAAAGTACTCTCCCGCAACGAATGTTTGCGCCAAACGTTTAAGGTCCAGGAATTTGGCTCGATTCGCAGCCTGATTATGCCACAGAGCCCATGAATCATTCTAATAAGGTGAAATATTCCTCGACGGAAATAGCCGCCAGAAATAATCCTTGTTAATGAATAAATTTGGTGGAGCGGGCATAACGCGCTGTCGAGTGCGGTGGGCCGGAGCGCGAATTTCGGCAGGGTGTCACGCGAGGTATGGCTGTTAGGCACATCACCCAATTCGCCCCGTCCGTGGATGAAGGGTCCTTAGCTTTCCTCGGATTGATTAAGACCTCGTCGTTTGAGTTGCCGTTTTCCTAAAGACGTTGGCGCGCCGCATAGGATTCTCTGGTCAGGACAAAATATTCGGATTTAATGGTGCGATGATTTACGCCACAATATTTATAATAACGCCCTTTCGCCCGGCACCGGTCCTTACTTTGGTCATCGTCCTGGCTGGGCTGTGGCTAGCGTCCTCGGCGCAGGCGCAAAAGGAACTGCCTCTAGAGCTGCTAGTGATCGAGACGGCGACAGACAAGCACTTGTTTCAGGTTGAGGTGGTACGCACCGACGCTCAGCGCGCCATCGGCCTGATGTGGCGCGAACGGATGGATCCGGATAAGGGTATGCTTTTTGATTTTAAGGTCGAGCGTTTCGTTACCATGTGGATGAAAAACACGTCGCTCTCGCTTGACATGTTGTTCATTGCGGTCGACGGGCGTATCGCCACCATCGCTACCCATACCACGCCCTATTCGACCGAACGCATCTATTCTGGCGTTAAAGTGGGCGCGGTGCTTGAGCTCCTTGCCGGCAGCGCCGAGCGTTTAGGTATTGCACCCGGCGACCTGGTGCGGCATTCAATGTTCGGCGATCCGTCCTGAGCGGCGCGATTGTACGAACCTGCGAAACCAGCGGAGCGTTGCCCGCCATGTGGAAAACTAAAGCCGCCGTCCTCTTTCTCGCCGTTTGCCTCATGGTGGCACTCACCCTGTTGCCGCCCGCTGCGCCTGCCTTAGCCGACGAGGAAGAAGCAGCGACCGAAGCGGCGCGTCTCGCCGAGCAGCTGGGGCATTTCCTTAAGACAGGGCGTTGCGTCAATTGCGATCTCACTAAGGCGGTGATCGGCGCCAAAAACCTGAGTGGTGCGCGGCTGACCAACGCGACGATGACCGGCGCCGATCTGGCCGGTGCCGATCTTAGCAATGGCGAGCTCGCCAAGGCTAAGCTGAGCGGCGCCAATCTTGCCGGCGCTAACTTTACCGGCGCCAATATGAAGGGAGCCGACCTTTCGGATTCGAATCTCACCGATGCCATGCTGCGCGGCGCTGATCTGACTGGCGCCGATCTGAATGGCGCC
>CAZUXZ010000064.1:0-10820 GCA_964624055.1 uncultured Rhizobiaceae bacterium
TCCCCCGTTGAAGTGACAGAAGCTTGCCTTGATCGTAATTCTACCCAAAACGACAAGGTTAACGCCTTTGTTCTAGTCTGCGCAGACGCGGCTCGGGCAGAGGCCAAGGCTGCCGAGGCCGAGATCGCCGCGGGCAACTGGCGTGGCCCGCTTCATGGTGTGCCTATTGGACATAAGGACCTTTATCAAACCGCCGGTATCCGCTCGACGTCAGCATCGCGCTTGTTGGAGAATCATGTTCCGGAGGAAGATGCAACCTCAGTCGCGCGCCTTAAGGCCGCTGGCGTTATTATGGTCGGCAAGCTTAATACCCATGAATTTGCCTACGGCCCAACTAATGATTCCTCAATGTTCGGGCCGTGTCGCAACCCGTGGAACACCGAAAGGTTTAGCGGTGGCTCGTCGGGCGGATCGGGCGCGGCGGTGGCGCTTGGAATGTGCGCCGGTGCGACCGGCTCGGATACTGGCGGTTCGATACGCATCCCTTCGGCTTGCTGCGGCATTACCGGCCTAAAGCCGACCTATGGCCGCTCCAGCCGTGCTGGTATTTATCCCTTGTGCTGGACTATGGACCATGCCGGGCCGATGACGCGCTCCGCTGAGGATGCAGCGTTGATGTTTCAACCCATGCCCGGGCCCGATGGGCGCGACGCCTCAGTACCCGACCGGGAGACACCGGACTATGCGGCCGCGCTTACAGGCGAAGTCAAGGGTCTTAGGATCGGCGTGCCGAAGCATTATTTCTTTGACCGCTCAATGCCGGAGGTTGCCTCGGCGGCTGAGGCGGCGCTCGAAGTACTAGAAGGCGCGGGCGCCGAGCTGCGTGAGATCGATATCGCTCATATAGATCATGCGGCGGCGGCGGCGATGGTGATCTATCTCTCCGAAGGCACCTCCTACCACGAGGACCATATCGCCACTATTGGCGAGCTTTACACTGATCAGGTGCGGCTCTTCCTCGAACTCGGCAATTACGTTCTCGCAAAGGACTATCTCCACGCCCAGCGCTATCGCACGCTACTAGGTCACGCCATGGCTGATGTCCTGACGGAGGTTGATGTCATGGCGATGCCAACCCTGCCGTTAACGGCCCAAGCAATCGGCCAGGAAAACATCGAGATTCGTGGTCAGTCTGAATCCGTGTTTGGGGCCATCTTACGAAATACCGAGCCGTTCGACCTGACTGGTCTGCCGGTGCTGTCCGTGCCCTGCGGATTCGATTCTGACGGTATGCCGATCAGCTTACAGATTGCCGGACGGCCTTTCGACGAAGCTAGTGTGCTCAATGTTGGCCATGCCTATCAACAGGCGAGTGATTGGCACAGCCACCGCCCGCCGGATTGATTGAGTTGTCCATGACCGCCACCGCGCCGCGTAAGATTACTAAACTCCTCGTTGCAAACCGCAGCGAGATCGCTATTCGTGTCATTCGCGCCGCGTCGGAGCTTGGCATTCGTACGGTCGCTATGTACTCCCAGGAAGACCGATTCGCGCTACATCGTTTTAAGGCAGATGAAAGCTATCTGGTTGGTAAAGGTCTCGGACCGGTCGAAGCCTATTTGAACGTCGAGAGCGTACTACGCATCGCCGAGGAGGCCCGGGTGGACGCAATCCATCCGGGCTACGGACTACTTTCTGAAAATCCCGATTTTGCCGAGGCTTGCGAAGCGGCAGGTGTCCTTTTCATTGGACCAAGTCCGGCGGCGATGCGTACGCTTGGCAACAAAGTCTCAGCACGCAAATTGGCGGTAAAGGCCGGCGCGCCGGTGATGCGCGCAAGCCCGCCGCTGCCGCGAGATATAGAGACCGCTCAAGCGATGGCGCGAGACGTTAGTTATCCGTTGATGCTCAAAGCCAGTTGGGGTGGTGGTGGGCGCGGCATGCGGATTATCGAGGAGGAAGCGTCACTAGCCGACGAGATCGACGCGGCACGGCGTGAGGCTGAGGCGGCATTCGGCAATGATGAGGTATATCTTGAAAAGCTAGTGCGTCGTGCGCGACATGTAGAGGTGCAAATACTTGGCGACCGCCATGGCACCATCGTGCATCTTCATGAGCGCGACTGCACCATGCAGCGGCGCAATCAAAAGGTCGTTGAACGTGCCCCCGCACCCTATCTCGATCCTGAGCAGCGTGTCGAACTTCACGACGCGGCCATACGCATTGGGCGCGCAGCTGAATACAGCAATGCCGGCACGGTTGAATTTCTCATCGATGTCTGCACAGGCGAGTTCTATTTTATCGAGGTCAATCCGCGAATCCAGGTCGAGCATACGGTAAGCGAAGTGATCACCGGCATTGATCTGGTAAAGGCGCAAATCCGCATTGCCCAGGGGGCGAAGATTGGCGACGACGATAGCGGCGTTCCAACGCAAGAGAAAATTGCTGTTAACGGCCATGCCATCCAATGCCGAGTGACGACGGAGGATCCCGAGAATAATTTTATTCCAGATTACGGCCGGCTCACCGCCTATCGTGGCGCCACGGGCTTTGGCATTCGCCTTGACGGTGGAACGGCCTATTCAGGTGCAGTTATTACGCCGTTCTATGATTCGCTCCTCGAAAAAGTGACCGCCTGGGCGCCGACGGCAGATGAGGCGATCCAGCGCATGGACCGGGCACTGAGGGAATTCCGTATTCGCGGTGTGCGCACCAACCTCGTCTTTCTCGAAACCTTATTGGGCCATACCAAGTTTCGCGGCGGTGATTATACCACTCGGTTTATCGATGAAACGCCAGAATTGTTTCACTTCGCAAGACGGCGTGACCGGGCGACACGTCTCCTACGTTTCATCGGTGATGTCATCGTTAACGGTAATCCGGAGGTGGCCGGCCGCCCAGTCGCTGAGCCAGCAAGCATCCCTGTTAAACCGGATAACCTTTCCGGCGTGCTGCAGGACGGATCGCGCCAGCGCCTGGCGAAGCTTGGCACCAAGGGTTTCATCGACTGGATGCGTGATCAGGAGCGGGTACTGGTCACCGACACCAGTTTCCGCGACGCTCACCAATCTCTCCTCGCAACTCGCATGCGGAGTCACGACTTACTTGGCGTAGCGCCGGCCTATTCCTACCTTCTGCCTGGCCTTCTTTCCGTAGAATGCTGGGGCGGAGCGACGTTTGATGTCGCCATGCGGTTCCTGAAAGAGGACCCGTGGCAGCGTCTCGCACAGTTCCGCGAGTCGATGCCAAATCTTCTTCTGCAGATGTTGCTGCGCGGCGCCAATGGCGTCGGCTACACCAACTATCCGGACAATGTGGTTCGCTATTTCATACACCAGGCTGCAGAAGGTGGGATCGACCTTTTCCGTGTATTCGATTCCCTCAATTGGGTCAAGAATATGCGCGTCGCTATGGATGCGGTGATCGAGACCGGTAAGCTGTGCGAAGCGGCGATATGTTATACCGGTGATATCGCTGACCCTTCACGATCTAAATACGATCTTAACTACTATCTCGCCATGGCGCGTGAATTGGAAGAGGCAGGCGCGCATATCATCGCGGTCAAGGACATGGCAGGATTGTGTAAACCGACTGCGGCAACCACTCTGATTAAGGCACTTAAAGAAGAGACTGGCCTGCCAATTCACTTCCACACCCACGACACTAGCGGTATTGCCGCCGCCAGCGTCATCGCCGCGGTGGAGGCTGGGGTGGACGCGGTCGATTTAGCGATGGATTCGCTCTCTGGTCTCACTTCGCAGCCGAGCTTTGGCTCGATCAATGCTGCACTCATGCATACACCGCGCGCCACCGGCCTTAAGCAAGACGCGGTGCGTGCGATGTCTCATTATTGGGAGCAGGTGCGGCGAGGTTATTACGCTTTTGAGAGTGATATCCGGGCCGGAACCTCGGACGTTTATATTCATGCTATGCCGGGCGGGCAGTATACTAATCTTCGGGAACAGGCGTTGGCGCTCGGCATCGGCGATGAGCGCTGGCCAGAAGTAGCCGCCACCTTCGCCGCCGTGAACGAGATGTTCGGCGATATCGTTAAGGTGACTCCCACCTCCAAAGTCGTTGGAGATATGGCGCTCCTCATGGTGACGAGCGGCCTCGGGTCAGAAGACGTGCTCGACCCTGAGCGTGAAATTGCCTTTCCGGAATCAGTTGTATCGTTCTTCTCTGGCGATATTGGCCAGCCCCATGGTGGCTTTCCAGAGGCGCTACAAAAGAAAGTTTTGAAGGACCGTGCGCCTATTATCGTCCGCCCTGGGTCAGTTTTGGGGGATGCAGATTTAGCGACGCTCCGCGCCGAGGCGGAACACAAGGTGGGGCGGCAGATTCGCGACACCGAACTCGCGTCTTACCTGATGTATCCGAAGGTCTTTACCGACTATGCTCAGCATCGACGGCGCTATGGAGATGTCGGCGTGTTGCCGAGCCGAACTTTCTTTTACGGTATGGTGCCGGGCGAGGAGATCACTCTCGATATTGCGCGCGGCCGCCAGTTCATTATCCGCTTTCTTGCGCTAGGAGAACCTGACGACAAGGGTCGCCGCACGGTGTTCTTCGAGTTGAACGGCCAACCGCGTAATGTCTTGGTTGATGATCTTGAGTCAGGTGGAACGCGCAAGGCACTACCCAAGGCGGAGGAAGGCAATGCCGCCCATGTAGCGGCACCTATGCCGGGCATGGTAGTCAAAGTGTTCCATGCCGAGGGGGAAACGGTGGTGCGCGGAGAGGTACTATTCGCGATCGAGGCAATGAAGATGGAGACCGCGGTTCAGGCTGAGCAGGGAGGCTCCGTCAAGCGTGTCTTGGTGCAAGCCGGTGAGACGGTTGAGGCGAAGGACCTCATGATGGAATTAGCGAACTGATACGGGAGAGAACACATGGCGACCAAGAAGGCTAACTTGTCAGTTTCGGCAGAAACGGTTCTCTTACGCGAGGATCGGAACGGCGTTGCGACGCTCACATTGAACCGGCCGAAATCTGGCAATAGCCTGTCGCACGAATTGGTGGACTCGCTTCAGGCGGCGTGGGACGAGATCGATGGTGATGCGAGCGTCCGTGTTGTGGTGCTGGCATCTGCAGGAAGGCTTTTTTGTACTGGCCATGACTTAAATGAATCGATCGCCGCCATGGAGGATCCACCAAGTAAGCTTGTCGCTAACCGGGCCTGCTCGCGTATGATGCAGAGCATGCTTAAGCTCTCCAAGCCGATCATCGCCAAGGTGAATGGCGTCGCGACAGCGGCGGGCTGTCAGCTCATGGCAACCTGCGACCTCGCGTTGGCTTCGACGGAGGCACGCTTCGCCACGCCGGGGGTGAATATTGGACTCTGGTGTTTGTCGCCGCAAGTTGCGATCAGCCGAACTATTGCTCCCAAGCATGCCATGGAGATGCTGCTTACCGGCAAACTGCACGACACTGAAACCGCACTCCGCTTTGGTCTGATAAACGAGGCAGTTCCAGCGGAGGAGCTTGACGCACGAGTTCTGGAACTTACCACTGAGATCGCCAGCAAATCGTCCCATTCTATCGCCATGGGAAAGCGTTCCTTCTACCGCCAGCTCACTATGCCGCTCGACGAGGCCTACGAATATGTCGATGAAGTTATTGTTCGCGCGATCCAGTCGGGGGACGCAAAAGAGGGCATTTCAGCTTTTCTTGAGAAGCGGGAGCCTGAGTGGAAGGGACATTAGCATCAATCTTGGAAACCCGCGTGAGAACAATGGAACTGTTGATGGTGTCGCAGGGTTAATCAATATTTCATGTCGCGATATACTTTCTAAAATGTTTCAAATTATGCTTAAGGAAAATTATGCATTCTCTGCGGGGTACCAATACTCCGGCTCTGGGCGTTCGAATTCGGCAGGACGGTCAATCACCTCGATAATCGTACCGCTCGCTGCCTGAGTATCGTAATAGCAGAAGCGTACACGCTTCCAGCGGCCTTCCTGGATTGGCTCGAAGCCTCGTTCCCGGAAGGTCTTGTGGCAATCTTCCCAGGTGAGGCCAAGATCGCTAAGCATGACGCCGACATGCTGCACGCCCTCTTCGTTGCGCTCAAGGTAATCGTGATAAATGCTAGGACCTTCGAGGGGCTGGATGATTTCCCAGTTGAGCGCGCCGGTCCAGGCGAGTGCGAGGCGCATGCTGTAATTGGTCGCTTCGCCGCGATAGGAGGTGTCGAACAGCTCGGGCGGGGCATACTCATTGACCCACCAGGGGCCTATGCCGAGCTGATCGGCATAGCGCCGTACCATTGCGTCCAGGTCGCGGGTGACAATACAGATTTGCCGCGTCTCGGGGATGAGATCGTTGGGCAGTGGCAGTTTCATCGGGTCCAGGTTGGCCATGATTCTGACTCCTTATGGCTTAGGCAGCTGCATGGATCGCGCGCCATACGCGTTCAGGTGTAAGCGGCATGTCTATTGATTCCACGCCATTGTCGGCAAGCGCGTCCAGCACCGCGTTGATCACCGCCGGAACTGAGGGGATGCAGCCTGCTTCACCGCAGCCCTTGACGCCGAAAACATTGTGATTTGTGAGCACCTCGTTGGTAGAGAGGAAAAATTCCGGCATGTCGGCGGCGCGCGGCAGGCAGTAATCCATGAAGGAGCCACTTAGTAATTGGCCGCTTTCTGGGTCGTAAGTGCATTTCTCGAATGCCGCCTGGCCGAGCCCTTGGGCAAGGCCGCCATGAATCTGACCCTCAAGCAGCTTCGGATTTACGACGCGGCCGAAATCATTTACAGCGGTATAGCTTTCGAGCGCCAGTGCTCCAGTCTCTGGGTCGATTTCCACCTCGCAGATGTGGCAGCCGTTAGGCAGGGTCGGATCGGCGATCTCAGATTGCGCGCTTTCATCAAATCCGGGTCCCATGCCGTCCGGCAATTTGTCTGTATCGCGCGCGGCCTTGGCCAACGTCATAATGTCTATCTTTCGGTCGGTGCCGGCAACGGTGAATTCACCGCCGCTAAAGCGGATATCTTCGGGTGAGGTTTCGAGCAAATGGGCGGCAAGTTTCTTACCTTTTTCGATGATCTTGTCGGCGCCGAGCTTGACTGCAACACCGACCATATAGGTCGAGCGCGAGCCGCCGGTGCCGCCGCCCTGGGGCAGCGCATCCGTATCGCCTTCCTCATAGATAATTTGATCGAACGGCACGCCGAGGGTTTCGTTGAGAAACTGGGAAAAAATGGTGCCGTGGCCCTGGCCAGAAGATTTGGTTCCGGCGGTGAGGGTCACGGTGGCGTCGTCATTGAAGCGGATGGTGATGCTTTCGTTTGGATCGCCTACTGTGGATTCGACATAAAGTGCCATGCCGATGCCGCGGAGTTTTCCTTTGTCTTTCGCCAAGGCACGACGCCGGGCGAAGTCGAACCAATCGGAATTTTTCAGACATTCGTTCAAATTGTCTTCGAAATGTCCGCAGTCATAGACCATGTCCAACGGCGTAGTGTAGGGCATCTGTTCGGCACCGATGACATTGCGTCGGCGGATTTCAACCGCACCAAGCCCAGTTTCCCGCCCTGCCTTGTCCACTAGGCGCTCGACCACATAGATACTTTCCGGAATGCCAGCACCGCGATACGCGTCGGTAAAGATCGTATTAGTCAGCACGCCGCGCACTTCAGCATGGATCGCCGGTGTTCGGTAGGCATTGGCAAGCATACGGGTGTACAGGAGGGAGGGGCTCACTGGGCCAAGATTGGATACATAGGCGCCAAGATTCGCCGTGGTGCTGACGCGGATAGCGAGGAAATTACCCTCCACGTCCAAGGCCAGCTCCGCATGGGTAACATGATCGCGTGCCTGTGTATCGCTGAGGAACCCTTCGCTGCGGTCGCTCATCCATTTGACGGGTCTGCCAGTCTTGCGCGCGGCCCAGGCGACGAGCGGCTGCTCCGGATGGACCATATGTTTCATGCCGAAGCCGCCGCCCAATTGGGGTGAGAGAATACGGAGGTCCTTTTCCTCGACACCGAGAATTTCATGGATAATGGCGCGGGTCTCGAACACGTGCTGGGTGTTGGTATGGAGCGTATAGCGGCCGCACGCTTCATCATATTCGCCAATGGCGCCACGCGTCTCGATCGGGTTGACGATCAAGCGGCTGTTTACCAAGTCCACTTTGACTTTATGCGCCGCCGTCTCGAATGCTGCGTTGACTGCGATGCGGTCTCCTTGTTCCCAGTAGAAGGAGAGATTGCCCGGCGCATCGTCCCATATGATTGGCGCGTCGGGAGCTTCTGCTGCTGCGGTCTCGACTACATGGGGAAGTGCCTTATAGGAGACGACAATCTCTTCCGCCGCGTCGCGAGCCTGGGTAGCGGTTTCGGCGACTATCATTGCCAACGCTTCGCCGGCATGGCGTACACGCTGTGACGGCAGGAGGTAATTCGGCGGGTAATAGCGCGGACTTCCGTCGGGACGGGTAAGCGATACGAAGGCATCCATTACACAGGGTACGGTGCCGAGACCGTCCTCCTCAACATCATTGCCGGTGAAAATGGCTACAACCCCTGGCATAGTGCTGGCGGCGGATGTATCGATGCTGACAATATCAGCATGGGCGTGCGGGGAACGGAGAAAGCACGCATAGGCTTGCCCGGGAAGGTTGAGGTCTTCCAGAAAGGTGCCATTGCCGCGCAGAAGATCTTCGTCTTCCTTACGCTTAACCGATTGTCCTACTCCGAATTTAGCCATGATTACCTCTCTGCTTGTTGCCGCTCCCAGCTTTTGCCGGCAATGATAAGGCATTGCGCGGGTTGGGAATAAGATTTTCTTTGACCGCCGATAAGGGCTGGCTCACTCTTAGGGATAATCTTGACCTACTAAAAGGGAGACTGGCATGGGAGAGGCTACGTTGGAGCAACAAGTCGAGCGCCTAACCGCGATCGAGGACATCAAACAGATGAAGGCGCTCTATTGCCAATATTGCGATAATGGCTACGACCCTGAAGGCATCGGGTCTCTGTTTGTTGAGGACGGCATCTGGGATGGCGCAGATTTTGGGTGTCACGAAGGGCGGGCAGCGATCAAAGAATTTTTCGCTGGAATTTCGGGTGATATCGTGTTTGCGGGCCATCTTGTGCTCAACCCGATCATCACTGTCGATGGAGATACCGCTAACGGAAAATGGTGGCTGATCATGCCCTGCACTACCAATTTGGAGGGCAAGAAGGAAGCACGCTGGCTAGCAGCGGAATATGACGATGATTATGTCAAAATCAACGGCAAATGGTTGTTCAAGCATCTTCGTCTTGATCTCAAATTCTTCGCGCCTCATCTCGACGGTTGGGTCGAACAAACTTAAGTGTACCGACAAGCGTGCAACAAAAATCCCGGGTAAGCATGGCCGCTTACCCGGGAATTGCTTTGCTCTTTCGATTAAGACTGGCGCTTCATAGCTGCGGAAGCACTGACGTCGGCTTTGAACGGCCAATAGACCTCTTGGTTTCCGGTGATGCCGGACTGACGGAACATTAGAATTAGAATTATCACGATGCCGACGAATACCTCGGCTGAACTCGTCGGGAGCGAAACGCCGCCCAAGCCGTTCTCCAGGCGCCTGAGAATATCAATCAGGAAGGACAGTACGACGACACCTACAACGGCGCCGGTCAGGCTTTGCATGCCGCCGAGAACGAGCATGGAAAGAGTGATAAAAGTCATTCCGAGACCGAAGCTATCCACCGTCAACATGCCGAGGAAATGACCAAATAGTCCACCTGCCATGCCGCAGAAGAAAGCGCTGACGACGAATGCTAGCAACCTCTGCCCGAAGACGTTGACACCTGCAGCTTTGGCGGCGACTTCGTCATCGCGCGAAGAGCGTAACGCGAGTCCCCATTTTGATCGAGAGTACAAAAAGGCACCGACAATTGCGACGACCGCGTAGGCGTAGCCGACCCATGGTGTTGTCGTCGTCGGCAGACCGATTACTGAGCTCGCACCGGAGGTCCAAGTGCTCCAGCGCAGATAGATTGAATAAAACACCATCATTAGAGCAAAGGTTCCGATTGAGGCGGCGATACCTGAAAGCCGCATGATGGCGTAGCCAGATATCAAGGCAACGACTGCTGCCAATAGGCCTCCCAAAAATATCGCTAGTACGAAATGATGTGAATTATTCAGCAGATAGACTGGTAGGCCGGGCATGAACATTTCGCGCGTATATGGACAGCAGGTTTGCCAAGCCGTCGCGTAGGCGCCGATCATCACAAAACCGATGTGACCAAACGAGATAATCCCCGAATTGCCAATAAAGAGGTAAAGCGCCGCGACAATCACCACTCGGACCAAACCTTCAATAAGCGTTTGGGCTAGAATGACATCACCAGTGGCATCGACTATGGCGACGATTACCAGAAGGCCAACGCTAAGCATTACCAGCGGCCAATAGGTGCGCACGAGGCGGAGAAGGGGTGTATTAGCTTCAATCATTACACTCGTTCCTGAGAGGCTTTCTTCAGCACCAGGCCCTGTGGCCGCCACAGCAGTACGATAATCACGATGAGAAAGACACAGGCATCTCTAAAGGGACGAATGTCTTCAGGCAATACAGCTGAAAGCACAACACTGGCAATGCCGACAGCATAGCCGCCGACCACAGCACCGACGAGACTGCCCATGCCTCCAATTACTGTAGCAATGAAGAAGAACAGCATAATTGGCACACCCATACCAAACGTAAGTACGCCTTTCTGGGTGACGAACAAAAGCGACATAATGCCGGCCAGCGCGCCGCTCAATATGAAGGCCAGGGCGATCAGCCGTTTACCACGCACACCTAGCATGCGCGCCATTCGAAAATCCTCTGCCGCAGCTCGCATTTGTATGCCAGCACGTGTGCGTCGGAAAAAGAGTAC
>CAZUXZ010000065.1:0-4212 GCA_964624055.1 uncultured Rhizobiaceae bacterium
TAAAGCAATACTCTTTCCTGTGCCAGTTCTATTCCAACAAGATTTATCTAATACGGAGAGATACATGGAAGGGTCATCTGACTCCATCGTGAGAATGAGATCAGCTAATTGTTCTGCTGTTTGTTTGGTCTGATATAACTCACGATAAATCCAAATGCACCCGTCCCAGTCTATAGCACCCCATAGTACACAAGAGGGGCTGCTAAAGCCATAGTCACATCCACGTATTCTAATCCAATTATACGGAAGATCAACAGGTTGTACAATGTGTTCTACTTGTGAGAACTCACTGAATGCTGCACCTTCCGCTACATTCCAATCTCCTTCCAGAAGTCTTTTCCTTTGAACCTCTGGCAGAGACATAAGCATTGCTTCGTAGGTTCCATCCTGCATTAAATAAGGGTTATCTGTTAAGCGAGCAGGGATGAACTTGCGAGCAAATAACGGAATGCCTTCTTTTGCATGGCCTCTTCCATATACCAGCGTTTCACCAGTATCAACATCTGTAGCCCAGAATGGCTCATCAGGAGGTGCTGGATCAACAAACATCTTTTTAATCCACCAACCACCAATGCCACCAGGATTAGCAGTGGCTCTCATATACGTTTCGATCTCAGGATCAGTAGTACGTAAACGAGAACGAAGATAGTTCCAAACAAAGGGCGTAGGATAATGTCCTAACTCATCAATACCAATCCATGAAAATGACATGCCTTGGTATCTATATACATCATCATCTTGATCTACATAACTGAATAGTGCGGTAGCTCCCGAAGGAAATACCCATGTCTTTGTAGATTCTTTAAACTTAGCAGAAGGAAATGCTCTTGGGTATATTTGTTTACTTTTATCTATTAGTTCTGTTAATTCTGCTAATGTTCTTCTTAATAATAAAGCTCTATGATTACCGTTAGAGGCGTAACGTAACAAATCCATAATCATTGCATAAGATTTGCCACCACCTGCTGCACCGCCATAGAGTACTTCTTTTTCTGGTGCAGCTAAAAAGGAATGCTGTGGCCCTATATTGGGTTCAAAGATAATATTACTGTCAGCAGCTTTCCTATCTTCTTTTTCTCTTACTACCCCTTTTGTCTTAGGAGTTTTAGCTAGAGTTGTTTTCTTCTTTTCCAGTTTATCTAGCTGTTGCTTCTTTCGTCTTATCTGTTGGTAGGTCTTTCGTTGCTCTTTAACTTTTCGACTTACATGATAATTTCGTTTAGGTTTCTCATCCGACATGGTTTATTGTAGTTTCTTTTTTCTTAGCTGGAAGAAGAACCACACCATGTACTACCTCTGCTCTAATATCAATCTCCTGTCGTTTACCAACACCAACTCTGTCTAGTATATCAGAAGCAGCTTTCATTCTTGTTTCCATCTGTGAAGTTGGAATGGTGCCATCAGCATCTAAAGCTTCTTCCATTCTTTTAGCTGACTTGGCTGCTGCACCTGCTAAACTTGATTTAGTTCTTTCTGCAATCTCATTGCGTAAACCATTTAATAGATTGGAACGAGAGCTTGGATGATACTTTGCAACCTCCATTGCCTCGATTACATTTCCACCATTAGAAAACAAACTATCTAAAAATGTTTCTTGCTTCTTCGTCAAACCTTTTTTAACAATACCTGTCATTAAAACTCCTTTAGTATCTCGACGGGGGAGAGCTTTGCTCACGATCACCTAGGAAAAGGACTGACGGATTGCCTTCTTTACATATCCCCCGCCAAGATATTATATGCACTATTATATATTATAACGCTGTGGGGGGTTTTGTCAAGTCTTTTTTTTAATTAATTTAAAATAAATTTTTATTTGGGAGTTTTCTGCGATAAAATAATTAAAATAAATTTTCTTCTTGACAAGATTGAAATACGGTGTATAATAGATATTAGTATCTAATACACCCCCGCCATATATCTATTAGTATTATAAATAGGTTTCGACTGTAATACATAAGGGTTTAATTTTTATAAAATTTGCTCATCATTGTATATATTAGAGGGACACCCCCCAGTGGCCCTGCCCTGCCCCCATTCCTTCCCATAAATATATAAATATATCTTTATATATCCATGAATGTCGTCCAGGAAATAGGACAGAATCGTTGTCCTATTATTCTGGAACATATAAGGATATGTTTATATGCTCATATAAATATCCTTGCACTATATCGAATTGATATATATCGCATTGGGGTATACTGGTGCGATACATAAGGGTAGGGAGTCCATATGTTGTTTTGGTATATATCGAAACGATATAGAATAGTTCGTTATATATCAATATGATATAGGGTAATCATATCCTCAATATCGTTTCAAATAATATTACATTTATTTTACCATGCCCCTTGAATTATCGACATTGATTCCCATATCCAAAGGGTAGGAACATTTATGGAGAATTGAAAAAATGGCATATCCAACTATGAGTTATCGAGAGTTGAAGGAATGGCAGGAAGAAATTAACTCTTCAGAATATTATGACCCTTCAGACCGTACCCAGTTTGATATTGAAATGGAGCAGTTCGGAAGAGAAATGGGTTTAAAATGTAATGATGATGATATGGACCGCCTATTCCTAGTAGAGTGGTTGTCTGAATAAGTTTTAATTAGCAGGGGCAATTGAAAAAAAACCTTAGGTTGCCCCTTGTAATTCAAACTTTAGACCCCATATAGAGTAGTATGATGACAAGAAAAGACAAAAGACAACAGCAAGGTAGGGGTAAAGATAAGCCAAGCATACCTTTACAATATACGAAACGACTAGGTTATGCTATGAATTGCGACTATGTTAGAGCAAACGTAGCGGGAAGAAATAAACAGAACAAAGAACCCGTAGGAATGTTAGGAGGTGCCAGAGTTTTAAACGTATCACTGTAACATATTATAGGTGTTGTCCTACCTAGCCTAATGCGAAACGGATGAACAACTAGTGGACGGCAAGGTTTACTTAGGAAAGTAAGGTAGCCTTGCCGTCCACTCCCGAAGGAGACAAAATGAATAATCGAGATATCGTGGATGCACGGAGACTTTATAGCCGTGCAGCGATCAGGGAATTTACCCTGGAAAAAATCCAAGAGGCCAAGCCGTCAGAAGGTTGGAGCCTAGGGGATATCCAAGACCAAGCGGCAAAGGAATTTCCACATCGGGCGAGAAAACGTCCAGGTGAAATGTCTACTGTGGAATATGAGGTGAAGAAAGCGGTATTTGCACACTGCAATATCACTTCTCACTTGATACCACAAAATGCAGAAAATGTTAGAAATAATATTAAGAGTGGAATTATCTGGAAAATTAACGGCGAAGAATGGTTCTTTAATGACCTATAGGGCCAATGGACTAGTTAAATAGGAGACAAAATGACTACTGGAATTACTATTCACAACGTCAATAGCGTCTATATTAGTGACGTTGAAGGTGATACGGGGGCGCATTGGCGCACTATAGAAATATACGATTTAGAAGGGAATAAGACTGAAATAGTGTTATTTCTGCCTAATGACTATACTGAGCTATTCATTCAAGGGGATGATGGGCTAGTTAATGGGTGAATATCCTACCTAGCATAATGCGGAGTGGATAATATACTAGGAGAATAAAGTGAGAACAAAACTGAAGGCATTAACTGCCGATATATATCGTGTTCGCAAACACAAGTCAGTTTGGAATACATACACCACGGCCAGAGGCTATGTAGTAAATACCGGACTACATTACCGCTACTTCAATACTGGCTTGCCGTTCCATAAGACGGCTAAAGCTATAGTGGATATCCAAGGTGTACAAAGTGTAGAAAAACACTATGTTAAACCTATTGGTAGGGTATACTCTAAGCATATTACCTATAACAAAAAGCAAAGAAAAGCGGCATAGTATGGAACTAACATATAGTACGAAAATACAAGTATTTAGTCATGGTGGACATCTATATTGGGATGCAGAATTTCCTGCACCGCCTGTAGGTACATCCCAATGGGAGCCTGGAGATTGGGTTACATGGGTGGATCATAATGGTACTTGGTTTGTAAAAAAAGGAGACTAGTATATGACTAAGAAACAAAAGAGATTACGCCAGCTAAGAATTAGACTTGAATCTGAAAGGGTAGCTTGGTCTAAACATCATAAGAATTGTTACGGCCCATCTCTAAAGGATTTAATATCTAAAAAGGAGACTAAAGCTGTATGACTATGACGCAGAAAGCGGCCAAA
>CAZUXZ010000066.1:0-2643 GCA_964624055.1 uncultured Rhizobiaceae bacterium
GTGCCAATCGGGCTAAGTTCGGTCATACCCCAAGCGTGATGGACATTGACGCCAAACTTGTCCTCATAAGTCTCGATCATCGAGGATGGGAAGGCAGAGCCGCCGACCACAAGAGTTTCGAAACCCTCCGGCTTGCGCCCGCGCTTCTGCATCTCACCCAAAAGCAGCATCCACAGGGTCGGCACGCCAGCCGCCTTGTCGACTTTCTCCGCATCCATCAGGTCGAAGATTGCTTCACCTTCGTAACGCGAACCGGGCAACACAAGCTTGGCGCCGGTCATGGCGCAGCCATAGGGTAGGCCCCAGGCGTTGACGTGAAACATCGGTACGAGCGACAGATAGCGCGAGTGGGTGTTGGGCCCGGGGCCGCCGGCTGCACAGATGGTGATGGTATGCAGCACGGTGGACCGGTGGCTATAGAGTACGCCCTTCGGGTTGCCCGTGGTGCCGGAGGTGTAGCAGAGGGATGAAGCGGTGCGCTCGTCGAACTCGGGCCAAGTGTAATCGGCTTCTTCCGCGGCGAGCAGCTCCTCATAGCAAAGCGCATTCTCGAGCTTGGTCTCCGGCATATGCTCCTTTTCGGTCATTATCACATAGCCCGCAACCTTCGGCAGATGTACCGCCAGCGCTTCGAGGAGCGGCACGAAGGTCAAGTCCATGAACACATATTTGTCTTCCGCGTGATTAATCACGTAGACGATCTGTTCGTGGAATAGTCGCGGATTGATGGTGTGACAGACCGCGCCCATGCCTGAGACACCAAAATAAAGCTCGAAATGGCGATAACCGTTCCAGGCGATCGTGGCGATGCGTTCGCCCTCGCCGACGCCGAGGCGCGTCAACGCCTTGGCGAGCTGCTTGGACCGTTGGTTTGCCTCCGCTATGGTATAACGGTGGATCGGCCCTTCGACCGAGCGTGAAACGATCTCAGATGTAGAATGATAGCGTGCTCCGAACTCGATCAACGACGAGATCAGCAGGGGCCGGTCCATCATTAATCCATCCATGCCCGCATTCCTCCTATTCCATTTAATCTTTTATGGGCTAGTTTTTCGGGTAACCGAGCGGTCCCAGCGCTTCGGTTATGAAATCCAGGAGTTTCGGATCGTCGATCGTCGCCGGCACTTTATATTGATGCCCATCGGCGATCTTCTGCATAGTGCCGCGCAGAATTTTACCCGAGCGCGTCTTGGGCAGGGCGGAAACTACGGCGGCGTTCTTGAAAGCGGCAACCGGGCCAATCCGTTCGCGCACCATGGCTACGACATCGCCAACGATCTCCTCATGTTTCCTGTTAACACCGACATTGAGCACGAGAAAGCCGAGCGGTAACTGCCCCTTGAGCTTATCGGCAACGCCGATCACAGCGCATTCCGCCACATCCGCATGTTCCGCCAGCACCTCCTCCATCGCGCCGGTCGACAAGCGGTGGCCAGCAACATTGATGATGTCGTCGGTACGCGACATAACATAAACATAGCCGTCTTCATCAATGAAGCCGGCATCGGCGGTTTTGTAATATCCTGGGTACTCTTCGAGATAGGCCTCGATATAACGTTCCCTGGCGTTCCACAAGGTCGGGAAGGTGCCAGGCGGCAGCGGCAGCTTGATCACCAAGGCGCCGATCTCACCCGCTTTCACTTCTTCGCAATTCTCATCGACCGCGCGCACGTCCATCCCAGGCACCGGCCGGGAGGGCGAGCCGTCCTTGATTGGCAATCGCTCAATGCCAACGCAACTGGCGCAGATCGACCAGCCGGTCTCGGTCTGCCACCAATGATCGATTACCGGCACGCCAAGCTTATCCTCGGCCCAATGCAGTGTGTCCGGATCGGTGCGCTCGCCGGCCAGGAAGAGAGTGCGGAAATTGGAAAGGGCGTAATCCTGAATCTTTGCGCCCTTGGGGTCATCGCGCTTGATAGCTCGGAAGGCGGTGGGCGCCGTGAACATGGCGGCAACCTTATGGTCCGCGATCACCCGCCAGAAAGCACCGGCATCGGGCGTACCCACCGGCTTCCCTTCGTAGAGGATGGTGGTGTTGCCGTGAATCAGCGGGCCATAGACGATATAGGAATGGCCGACCACCCAGCCAACATCGGAGGCCGCCCAAAAGACCTCACCCGGATTGACGCCGTAGATATTCTTCATTGTCCAATGGAGCGCCACCGCATGGCCGCCATTGTCGCGCACCACGCCCTTAGGCTGACCGGTGGTGCCCGAAGTGTAAAGAATGTAGAGCGGATCGGTCGCAGCGACCGGGATGCAGTCCGCTGGTTCGGCCGCTGCCACGGCCTCGCGCCAATCCGCGTCGCGCCCCGGCGGCAACTCTGCCACCGTCTGTTCGCGGTGCAGAATGATGCAGCTTTCCGGCTTGTGCTTAGCGAGTTCAATGGCTTCATCGAGCAGCGGTTTATATGCAACCACCCGGGCGACCTCGATTCCGCAACTGGCAGAAACAATTACTTTGGGAACGCAATCGTCAATGCGGACGGCAAGCTCATTCGCCGCAAAGCCCCCGAAAACTACTGAATGTACTGCTCCAAGACGGGCGCAAGCGAGCATGGCGATCACCGCCTCAGCTACCATAGGCATATAGATGATGACCCGCTCGCCCGGGCCAACACCGCGCGAGGCGAGCGCCCC
>CAZUXZ010000067.1:0-3124 GCA_964624055.1 uncultured Rhizobiaceae bacterium
GGGAACTGATCGCGCTCTGCACACTGCTGCTGGCTACGGCTGCTACCGCCTATCTGATCCAGCGCGCACTCTCGCCCGGAGCAGATGAGACCGCACAGAATATCGACAGTATTTCCATTGCCTGGGAACGGGAATTCAAAGAGGGCATCAAGAAGCTCATCGCCAACGATGCCCTCCTAGTACAGCGCGATGAGCTCGACGAGGCGCTCTCCGACCTACTGCAACACCTAGAGCGGCTCATAGAAGAGCATCCGTACGAAATAGAAATTGTCGTCGTCAATTCCTCACTGGTCAACGCCATGGCCTTCCCCGGCGGGCTCATCGTCTTCTATGCACCGTTGATCCGGTTGACCGAAACTCCGGAGGAATTGGCGGCGATCATGGCCCACGAAATAGGACACGTGGTGCACCGCGATCCGCTGCGCAAATTGCTCCGGCAAATCGGCCTCACCGCCACCCTGGCGATACTCGGGGGGGAATCGACCGCGATTCTCGAAGATCTTATCAAGGATCTGCTGGACCTCAAATACAGCCGGGATCAGGAGCGCGAAGCAGATGATTTTGCCTTGCAGACCCTAGCGGCATCCGGCATTGATCCAGCCCACTTCGCCTCAATCATGCAGAAGCTGAGTTCGGGAAAAACCAATGGCAACGACAAGGTCTTTAACTATCTCAGCACTCATCCCCACCTCGACGAGAGGGTGACAAAAGCCCGGCAAGCTTCGGAGCGCTTTGCCGCCCATACAGAGCCTTTAGGCCTCGACTGGCCCCGGGTAAAGAGAATGCTGCCCTCGGTTTTCGACTAAGGACCTGACGCGAATTGCGTTGCTCGATTATCTGTATCGGACAAAACAATCCGGAATTACAGCCCCACCTCACCAGCAATACATCATAAAAACCTAGAAAAAACATTTGCAGCACTAGTCGCCTGAGGTCTTGTACGATCGAAAGTGCTTAAATTAAACTGATTTTTTTCGATGTGGTACTTGCGATATCGATCGTAACGAGTACCTTCTTAGACCAAAAGTTGCACGATTTTAGATAACGATTATAAAAGCCGAATCAAATACATAAAGTAGACGACAGTCTGAAATAATCGAATTCTAAGAAATTTTGGATTTTTAAATATGTTTTTCGTGACATACTGTGATTGAATAAACAGGAGTTGTGCAAAACACAATGAATATCGGTAGCTTTGTTCGTCTACATCGCAAGCGGCTCAACCTCTCTCAGGAAAAACTGGCGTCGGCCTGTGGAACCAATCCGGCACTCATTTCGCGGATTGAGCAAGGCGAGGTCCGTCGCGGCATCGAGCCCCAAATGGCGCAAACTCTCGCTACCGCACTCGAAACACGGTACCACTATCTCAGGGCAATCGAGGCCGGCCTTAGCGGAGAGGATTTGCTGGCGGCATTTATCTCTCAGGGTTTCTCCGAACTGGACAAGCCGCTCGCCCAACTCCGCCCTGGGGAAATCACGAATATCGTCAACTCCGAGGTACGAAAGCTCAGGCCCGATACGTTCCTGCTCAGCCTCACGCGTTTTGAGGATGACGGCGAACAACTGTTGATGCGAATGTATCCTTGTGATGAAAATGGTCTTAGACCCATCGTCGTTCATGGATTTCCGACGGGCACCCTCGATCCAAACAGAGATCTGGAGCAGGTCTCGACCGCCGTACAAGACACTTGGAGCAAATTTTACAACTTATGGGAGGGACCTGGAGCAAACGAACAAACTATCATCAGTGAGTTCTTTGAGTGGATCGTGGCGATCCGCGACGGCAAAGAGTTATGCCGTAACGACATGCTTCAAGTCGGGAAGCTCCGTCCCTCTGCCACCTGCGTCACCTACCCGCATACCCCCTCCATGCATCAAAAGAATAGCGCAATCTTTGTTCTCGACGTGCAGTTCGACGGTCGCCTCCAAGACCCTCCCCCCCTCTTCAACGCTACTATGAATGTTCTCGCAAATTTCCTCGAACTCGTCGATCAGATGAGTCGATTCTCCACCTCACAAACCTCACCCTTTCAATAACCCATTTCGCTATCACTGCAAAACTAGCACCTTCCGAGTTAATCGAGCCGGTAACCCGGAAGGTCGCTTCTGCGATTCAGGACAAGGTAGGTTGGAGCGCAGTTTTAGAAGATTCTTGCGAATAACGCTGACGACGTTTGTTTTGGCTTTTGTGCGTTTTCGTCCGGATCTTATACCGATAATCGGTTTCCAGCTCTACAGGGGCAGATATGCTCTTTGCGGCACTCGGCCATGGACTTTCTTGCCCCGCTCTGGATCCTAAGAGCGAACCGCGACCACCGAACCACAACATCAATAACAAGGCAGAACCGGTCCAGTCCCTGACCAGCGCCACAATATCCGGACCGACGAGTTGCCGAGATACCATATCGAGATCGAGTACGATCAGAACGACCTACAAAAACCAGAGCAAAATCACTGCGACCGCGGTACCCCCCAGACGCCAGTGCAAAGAACGACCAGAACTCGCTGCAAAAAGGGCCGCTGCCGCAATGACATCCGGACAAACCACGCCCTGACCACTCAGTTCGCCGGAGCGCAGAAAGATCGAGGCATAGGTAAACCAGAGTCCCAGATTGAATCCACCTAGAAGCAATTCCAAATAGAGATCCGAGACATAGGTCCAACCCACGAGCAACAGGGCGCCAGCGAGAAGGAACTCGCAGAGAAATTTACGGGGAAGGGGACGGGTCAACGCCGACATCACCTTTCGGTCTACACCGGATGAAAAAGGGAGACCATCAACGGTACATTGACCATAACCTACAATCCGGACGTCACCGTGCAGGTTACCGGCTGCGGCGCCATCTGCGGTGGCACTCGCAACGGTAGCGGCAGCAGCGGCAGCGACAACAACTACGACGAAAGAGAACCTTTCACCGTGCCCTTCGGCGGCGAGGTCTACCTGCTGATGCTGGTGGCTGAATACGGTATCTACACCCTCTCGCGCAGGAAGCGCTAACACTCTACTACACCCCACCCTCCAGATCTTGGCTGACCCTCAAACTCGCTGAAACAGCGATCTTCTCAGCAGCGCTCCGTTGTTCTATTCCTTTTCCATATTGCGCAGCAACGCCCCGTACGAACC
>CAZUXZ010000068.1:0-3855 GCA_964624055.1 uncultured Rhizobiaceae bacterium
CGGGCGGCGCGCGCCAGCATGGCGGGGCTGAGGTCGATACCCACCGTTTCGGTATCGGCAGGATAGTATGGAATATTGCACCCCGTTCCGACACCGGCATCGAGAATGTGGCCCCTGAGCCCCTCGAACACCAATGGGCGAATCGGTTTGTAGCGTTTGCGTTCGAACGGTGAATCGACAAAATCATACCATCTGGCGATACGCTGATAGGTGGCGCGCTTGCTCATAAACTTACAGCTTCGCACCCCGCAAGCGCAGCGCGTTTAGGATCACGGAAATGGAACTGACACTCATCGCGGCGCTCGCGATCATCGGGTTAAGAAGAACGCCAAAGGGTGGGAACAAGACGCCGGCCGCGATGGTAATCCCAAAAAAATTATACCCGAAGGCAAAAAAGAGATTTTGCCTGATATTACGCATCGTCACCCGGCTCAACGCCCGCGCCCGCACAATGCCGCCGAGATCGCCATGCAGCAATGTAATCGTCGCTGCCTCGATAGCAACATCGGTCCCCGTACCCATGGCGATGCCGATATCCGCCGCAGCCAACGCTGGCGCGTCATTGACGCCATCGCCCGCCATGGCAACGACGTTCCCTTCTTTGCGCAAGCTCTGTACGACTTCCTGTTTTTGTGCCGGAAGCACTTCGGCCTGCACCTCGTCGATGCCGAGCGCGCGGGCAACAGAGTTGGCCGTTACTAAATTATCACCGGACAGCATGACTAAGCGCACGCCATCAGCATTCAAACGGCGCATGGCCTCGAAAGAGGATTCTTTAATCCGGTCTTCAACAGCGACTAGGCCCGCAGCCGTGCCATCTAAGGCCACGAATATTGCGGTACGCCCGACGGCACGATGTCTATCGGCTTTGCTTTCGAATTTTGAAATGTTTATATCTTTTTCGGCGAGCAAATGGGCGTTGCCGAATACGACCGAAACTCCGCCAACCTTGCCGGTCACGCCGCGTCCAATCTCGGCCTGGAATTCGTGCACCTCACCAAGGACGAGCTGTCTCTTTCCCGCTGCATCAACGATGGCACGGGCCAAGGGATGTTCGCTGACACTCTCCAGGCTCGCGACGTAACGTAGAACGTCGTCATCAGAATACCCTGATAATGCCTCCACCGCCGCTAGACGCGGCTTGCCCTCCGTCAGGGTCCCTGTCTTATCAATCACCAGAGTATCCACCTTCTCGAACAGTTCAAGCGCAGCGGCATCGCGAATCAGAACGCCGGCGAGTGCACCCCGCCCTACTCCGGCAATGATCGACATCGGGGTCGCCAGTCCGATGGCGCAGGGGCAGGCGATGATCAGGACAGCAACGGCATTTACCAAAGCATATCCCATGCTGGGCGACGGACCGAACAGACCCCAAACGATTGCCGTGGCCAACGCCACGACGAGCACACCGGGCACAAACCATCCCGCAACCCGGTCGGCGGCGCGCTGGATAGGCACACGACCGCGCTGAGCATCACCCACCATCTTTACGATACGATAGAGAAGGGTTTCCGCACCGACATGCTCTGCGACCATCATAAAGGCACCGCTTGCGTTCAGTGTGCCGCCAATTAACGAATCGCCAGTGGTTTTTTCGACCGGCAGGGATTCGCCGGTGATCATCGATTCATCGACAGAGCTAGCACCTTCAAGGATCACCCCGTCGACGGGTATTTTTTCACCGGGGCGCACACGAAGTCGGCAGTCCACCTTAACTGCCTCCAAGGGGATATCGCTCTCCGAACCGTCGTCGTGTATAAGGCGTGCGGTGGCCGGCGCGTGATCCAACAAAGTTCTGCTCGCCTGCCCTGTTCGGGAACGAGCGCGCAACTCCATCACCTGACCTAATATGACGAGTACGACAATCACTCCTGCCGCCTCGAAATAGACTGGCACATTACCTGCCGCCGAGCGGAACGTGGAAGGAAAAATCTGCGGTGCGGCAGTGGCAACGATGCTATATACAAACGATACGCCAGTGCCCAGCGCGATCAAAGTGAACATGTTGAAATTGCGGCTAACGACTGAGTACCATCCACGTTTAAAAAATGGCCAGCCACCCCAGAGCACAACAGGTGTCGCGAGGGCTAGTTGGACCCAAGTCAAGACCCTGACCGACGCGACTTCTTGCAATGGTGCGCCAGGGATCATTTCGGACATGGCAATAAAGATCAGCGGCAACGCCAGCGCTCCGCCGAACCACAGGCGGCGATACATGCTGATCAGTTCCAGATCTGGCTGTGCCTCGCGCTGAACCGTTCTCGGCTCCAGCACCATGCCGCAGCTCGGACAAATACCCGGCACCTCGCTACCCACAAGGGGGCACATGGAGCAAATATAATTCGCCTTCTCGTGCCGTAAACCTGTAGCAGGATCCTCTTCCCCGGAAGGGATGTGACGGCAATGGGAAGTGGTTAAATTCATAAGGCGGAGTTCAAATTCGCTAGATGGTAAGGTAAGCCGCCACCGGCAGAGAGTCTGTGACTGAATTTTATATATTGCTTCCAGTCACTGGAAGGTAAATGGAACGATGATTTTTGCTAAATAAGGACTATAAAGTATTGATATGTTGCTCTTAATCGACAATTACGACAGCTTCACCTACAACCTCGTCCATTTTTTCGGCGAGTTGGGGGCGGATGTGACGATTTTTCGCAATGACGCGATCAGCGCCGAGGACAGCCTTGCGCTGAAACCGGACGGCATTGTGCTTTCGCCAGGCCCGTGTGATCCGAACCAGGCAGGAGTTTGCCTTGAGTTAATCGAAAAAAATGCCGGCGCCATTCCACTGATGGGTGTCTGTCTGGGCCATCAGGCGATCGGCCAGGCCTGTGGCGGCAAAGTGGTACGAGCCGATAAGCCGATGCATGGCAAGACGAGTGACATCCACCACCGTGCCACGGGGCTATTTCGAGGTCTACCAACGCCCTTTTCCGCGACGCGCTACCATTCTCTTGTCGTCGAACGCGAATCCTTACCGGATTGCCTTGAAGTTACCGCCGAAACATTGGACGGTGTGGTAATGGCGGTCTCCCATCGCGAACAGCCGGTCTATGGAGTTCAGTTTCATCCGGAAAGTATCGCTTCCGAACAAGGATATGAATTGTTGAAGAATTTTCTTGAGACCTTACGCCTAGGCTGCTCGGCGTGAGCAGGAACCAACCGGGTTTCCTCGCTCTGATAGCCCACGCTGCGACGGGACAAACCCTCAGCACGAAGCAAGCGGAGCGGGCGTTCGACATCATGATGGCGGGCGAAGCGACACCGGCGCAGATGGGCGGGCTCCTCATGGCACTCCGCGTGCGCGGTGAAACCGTGGATGAGATCACCGGCGGGGCTAGGGCCATGCGCGCCCGCGCCTTGGAGATAGATGCTCCTAACGGTGCGATAGATACCTGCGGTACTGGCGGCGATGCTAAAGGCACTTTCAACGTTTCCACCGGGGCCGCTATCGTTTCTGCTGCCTGCGGCATTCCGGTCGCCAAACATGGCAACCGGGCGCTGTCGTCCCGCTCCGGCTCGGCCGATGTGTTAACCGGTCTCGGCGTCAATATTGAAGCCGATATGGAGCTGGTTCGCGAAGCACTGTGGCAGGCAAATATCGGCTTCCTTATGGCTCCCCGGCATCATAGCGCCATGCGCCATGTTTCGCCGACACGAATTGAGCTCGGCACACGCACGATTTTCAATTTGTTGGGACCACTCTCCAACCCGGCGGGCGCCAAGCGGCAATTGATTGGCGTGTTCGACGCAATGTGGGCAGAACCCATGGCCCAGGTATTACGCAATCTTGGCTCAGAGCGGGTATGGATCGTGCACGGCTCGGACGGCACCGACGAGCTGACCACTACTGGC
>CAZUXZ010000069.1:0-13662 GCA_964624055.1 uncultured Rhizobiaceae bacterium
CTTCCTAGTAATTTCGGCCACATCGTCAGGTGCTAGCGCTTGCAAAACGCCTTTTGCAAGCGGGCCGTACATGATTTGGTAATCGACCTCCTGAACCGCCTCGCGGCCGATCTGGTTTGTCGGAACCTGGCCGATGAAAAGCACCATCGGTGTGGAATCCTGGTGCGCCGTATGCACGCCAATTGATGCATTGGTGGCGCCGGGGCCGCGCGAGACGAAGGCGATGCCGGGTTTGTCGGTCATACGCGCATGGGCACAAGCGGCAAAACTCGCGCCGGATTCATGGCGGTTTACGACCAGGTTAATTTGGTTCCGATGGCGGCGCAGCGGCTCGACGGCGCCTAGATAACTCTCGCCAGGGACGCAAAAAATCGTGTCGACCTTATGTCTGATAAGGGTGTCGACGAGCGCCTGCCCGCCGGTGAAGGATTTAGTCATTGTCGTTTTTCTGGCCGGTTCACCCGATTTCCCATAGTGATTCTACTTCTACCGCACAGTTGAGAGGTAGCGCCGTCACGCCAACGGCGGCGCGGGAATGTTTGCCGGCATCGCCAAATATTTAGCCTATCAATTCAGACGCGCCATTACCGACGGCCGGTTGGTCGGTAAAACCGGGTGCGCTTGCGACATAGATGCGAAGACTCACACACCGCCGGACTTGGTCGAGATCGCCGTTACAGGCGTTTCTGAGATGACTTAGGGTATTGAGGGCAGAATTGTGTGCGGCTTGCCGGCCTTGTTCGGGCGTGAGATCGCCGCCCACCACGCCGGTACCTATGTCGCTGCTATCGAGTATCGAGATTTGTCCCGAAATGAACACCAGATTTCCCGTTTGAACATAGGGTACATAAGCAGCCACCGGGGCCGGCGGTTGGGGCAACTCGATACCGAGCTTGGCTAGGTGTGTGTCGATTTGGCCGGGCATGATGGCGGTCTCCCTCGCGAAATGGCGACGATTGATCCTGCAAATGCTGGAGAATAACCGTTTGCAGCGCCACGTGCTATAACGGGCATCCGGGGAGGAGGGGGAGAAAGGTGGCGCAGCCCCGCCACCTTCTTTACCGCCGGTACTAAATCAGACATGCTGGACAGCGAGCCCCACTCCTTCGGGGATAGAAACAATTCACCATAGCGGGACCGATGAACCACCAAATGCGACTTGTGTTTGCGCTTTGCTTAATGGCCGTTGGGCTGTTTACAACCCACCTCGCCACGGCTGCGGAACGCTGGTTCACGCCCCATCGCGGGTTTTACCAAATGACGCTGGCAACGGCGGAACCATCCAGCGGAATCATCGGCGCCTCGGGCGAGACCTATTTCGAATGGGCGGACGAGTGTGACGGCTGGAATGTTAATCAGTATACCAATCTGACCTTCGCCACCTCGCAGGACACCAGCGATCAAGTCGAACTGACATTTTCGGGCTGGGAGGCTAAGGACGGGACGGTCATGCGCTTTCGATCGAGCCAGACCACGAATGGCGGCGTGACAAAACATATCGTTGGCGAAGCGAATATACCGGGCACCGGCGGCGTCGGTTCTGTGAGTTATACCAAGCCCGGAAAATTCGCCGTGGCGCTGCCCGAAGGCACGCTGTTTCCGAGCGAATATACGCGTCGCATGATGTTGCGCATGCGCGCCGGCGACAGCGGCTATAGCGCAATCATGTTCGATGCCTCAAGCACCGAGGGGTCTTACGAGGTTTCCAGCATTTTCTCGGCGCCTCGGATGAATTCCAGGCCTGAAGCTTCATTAAACCTGATGGAGAAGGAGAACGTATGGCCGGTACGCATGGCCTATTTTCCGCTCCGCGGCGGCGATGCTGAGCCGGATTTTGAGGTAGCCGCCCTAATTAATGCGCAAGGCGTAGCCCAACGCTACGATATCGATTACGGCAATTTTGCAGTACGCGCGGTACTCGTCCGCTATGAGGAAATTCCATTTCCGGAATGCTGAATCGGCCACAGCCAGGCAGCGCCGCGAACACCACTCGAATCCCCGTGGTGCGCCTGTGCGAGGCCGGTGCGAACTGATCCGCCGAACACATAATCGCCCCAGAGTTTTGGCACATTGTCGTAGAGACGCGAGATGTTGGAAACGCCGCCGCCGAGCACAATCATCTCCGGGTCAATCAGATTTATCACGCTCGCCAGCGCTTTCGCTAGACGCGTCTCATAGCGTTCCAGGGTGGTGCTGCTCGGACCATTGCCGGTAGCGGCAGCCGTAGCGATTTCATCCGCTGTTTTGTTTTCACCGGTCTTGGCGCCATGGTCGCGGGCCAGGCTGGGGCCGGAGAGAAAGGTTTCGATGCAGCCGGCGTGGCCACAATAGCAGGGTGGACCAGGGCGTTCTTCGGCGCAGGGCCAGGGCAGGGGGTTGTGGCCCCATTCGCCTACGATTGCATTCGGCCCCTGAAGCAGCCTGCCGCCGATTACGATTCCACCGCCAACGCCGGTGCCGAGAATCACGCCGAAAATACTCCCGGCGCTGGCGCCGGCGCCATCGACGGCTTCCGACAGGGCAAAACAATCAGCATCGTTGGCGAGACGCACCGGACGCCCGAGTCGTGCTTCCAAGTCCTCGGCGAGTGGCTCGTCAGTCAGCCATTTGGAGTTAGAGTGCTTGATACGCCCGCTTTCCGCCGAGAGTACGCCCGGCGTTGCCAGGCCGACTGAGCCCTTGCCACCGGATTCCGCCTCAACCGCCTCGACGAGGGTGGTGATGGCGTTCAGCGTTTCACGATAATCGCCGCGTGGTGTCTTGGTGCGGCGGCGGGCGAGGAGCGCACCATCCTCATCGAGTGCGATGGCTTCGATCTTAGTTCCGCCAAGATCAATTCCAATGCGCATAGTTCAATAGCCCCTGGCCGCGAGGTCGTCTTCAATGACACGGCGCGCAGAGGCCCAGCTATCGGTGCGGAAATGACAATCTGCATCATCAAGCAGGTCCGAGAGGCGGCGTTCTGCAATGAAATGGATACGCACCGTCTCCGGCGCTTCGCGCGCCACGGCGCTCATATGGCGTGGGCTGTCATCGATGAAATAAAGCGGCGCTTTGAGGCGCGCTTGGAACCAGGCCACTGGCGGGCCCTTGGAGCCAGTGTTGGAGAGTGCCAGGTAGTCAATTCCATGGCTGGCGAGTTGGCGACGGCGGAATTCTAGCTGCTCGCGCCAAATATTAGTGAGAATAATGATATTCGCCCTCTCCGCGAGTATGCCGAGTGCTTCCGCTGCGCCTGCGACGGGCTCGAGGGTCCCGGCATGTTCGGCGTAGAACATCTGGATCAGGTCGCGCACCTGCTCCGGCGGCAGCTCGGCACTATCTTCACGGGCGCAGATATTGCCGTCGAGCGCATAGGAGCGCCACAGATAGTAAAAGTTCTTGCCGTGGAGAAAGCGTTCAAACGCGGCCATGAAGGCTAGCAACACCTCATCGGCATCGCACAGAATGAGCGGTCGGGTCACATCTAGGGTGATCGCATTGAGTTGAAGGTCGAGATCCGAGTGGGTCGGTGGCGTACTCATAACAATACCTTAACCATCATAAACTAGATTTCCCGCGTGGGCCGATGCTCGCTAAGTGAGTCGCGTGCAACGATCTGCGTGGTTTCGATAACAGGTTTAGGCAGACAGCACAAAAATGTCTGCCCGTGTCCTATTTGTAGATGAATTTCGGTTCAATGTGCAGCTGTTGGAAGCCAAGTTGGCAATGGAAAATTACGATGAAATTACAGTCAATATCGGTGCAAGAGCACTTTATACCACCAAGCGCGTTGGTCGCGATTGTGTCGTTATGGTCGCTAAAAAAGCGAAGGCGTTCTCACAAAAAACAGGACTTACTTCTGTGTAGCGAAAGATTCACTGAGTGCTTCCGCCTGAGCAAGCTGTTGGGTTGTCAGCGTGGCACTAATGGCGTCTCGCGCTCGTGCGGCATTGGCATGGCCGTCTAATTTCGCGCGGTTGAGCCAGGCGTAGGCACGCACTCCATCGCGCGGCACGCCGCGACCATCAATATACATGGAGCCGAGCAGTACCTGGGCACTGGTCAGCCCGGCGAGGGCTGCCTGCTCGTACCATCGCGCGGCTTGCTCGAATTGATTGCGTGTCTGCGCCAGCATACCAAGACCAAAGGCCGCGTTATGATCACCCTTCTCCGCGAGCAGCCGCCAGATTGCCTCGGCTTTGGCGTGATCGCCGGCGGCAAAGGCCCGCCAACCGTCTGTAGGCTCTGCCTGTGCCGTAGCGGGGGGGAGACTTAACGCGCCTAAAACAAAGAGTATCGCGAAAAATCGGCTTGAAATGGCGGACATGGCGCTAAGCGCCCATTACTTGATCTTGGCTTCTTTGAACTCGACATGCTTGCGTGCGACGGGGTCGAACTTCCGCATGACCATCTTTTCGGTCTGCGTCTTCGGATTTTTCCGCGTCGTATAATAGAAGCCGGTGCCAGCCGAACTGACAAGCTTGATGAGGATGCTATTTGCCTTGGCCATGATATGAAATCTAAAATTTTTCGAAGCGAATAACCGGGCGGACAATACAGGCCGCCCGTTCGAAGTCAAGTATCCCTGCGCCGGCGGATACTGAGAACCATGGCCAGTCCCAAAACCATACAATAAGCACCGATAATTACCAGATTGAGGCCATAGGGATCCCAGGCCTCGATGGCAACGCCGCTGATGAGCGGCCCGAAAGTTGAACCCACGGCGAGTGTCATGGCGATGAGCGACACCGCGGCTGCCAGTTCGCCCCCTCTATAGCGGTCGCCTAGGATCGTTAAGGGGATGGTATAGAGGCTCACGACTGTTCCGCCGATCACGAACAGGCTGATCCACATTAGCCAATCGGTGTCGATGGAAAATGGTAAAATGATTGCTGCTGCGCTGCCGGCCAAGGCGCAGGCGAGTAGTGTGCGCATGCGCTCAATGTAGTCGGCAAGCCAGCCTATTGGAAATTGCAGCACGATCGAGCCGATCACGAAGGCGGTCACCAGTAATGACGAGATTTGCACTGTCATGCCGAGATGGAGGCCGAATATAGGCAGTAGAGAAATGGCCCCGGAATGAATCACACCAAAAGCCAAAACAGCACCGAATAGGACCGGCATTGCCAAAATCAGAGCGAGGGCGCGGAGCCGCCCGCCCTGTTCCATCACCGGTGCTGGCCCGTAGGCGAGCAAAAGTGGCAGAATGGCAGCGGCAAGGATGGCGGTACCGATATAGATGGGAAAATCACCCTCGGTGCCGACAACCGGAACGAGCAGCGAACCAACCGCCATGCCGCCGGTAATTGCGGTGCCGTAGACCGCCACCATACGCCCGCGCCGAGCCGAGCTCGCGCCTTGGGTGATCCATATATCGCTGGCGATGAGCACCAAAAAGATTGCACCGCCAAGTACAAAACGTAGCGGAAACCAGGCGTAGAGCGGATCAGTAAACGCCAATGCGCCGAGTGCCAAGGCGCTAATAAGGGTGGCCACAAACATGGCACGCCTTAAGCCTAGCACGCGGAAGATCCGTGGCACGAAGGGGCCGAACAGGAGAATCGCAGCCGATTCGCTGGCGGCGCTGAGACCGATCAAGGTCGCGCCGATACTCTGCCGCTCCATGATTATGGCGAGTAGAGGTAGGGAATAGCCGAAGGCAAGACCCACTAGCCCAGCGCAGACGATAACCGCGAACATCGCGCGCAAGGTCGTATGGCTAGTGTTGCTGCTTAACGGCAAGGGCACCGCTGCCTGTTCCGAAATCACTGCTGCCGGAGGTTTATTTCTGGACGTTGCCAATCGCCTCCCGTCCCTCAGGCGTGATCTTGCAAATTAGCCAGTCTGGCTTGATCGGATTGTGCCGCCAAGGTTCGGCCCAACCGGCACCTAGGCAGGCTTTCACGGTGCGGCTTGACACCTGCTGCCCTTCGCTGTCGAAAAGCGGTAATTTTCCACCCGGCTGATTGATTCCACGCTCCAGCCAGCGGCGTTGTGACGGCGTTGGTTTGGCCACGCCTGTCTCCTTCTTCTCCCTACTGACATGAAAGTTAGCGCAGGATGAAAGTTAGCGCCAGAGCGGGATAGGCAAAGATTATTTTCGCCGCTGGCGTCCGCGCTTGCCGCGCTTGCCCGTTTTAGTCGAACGTCCCGGAGACCAAATCTTTTCGTTGACCTCTAGCAGCTCGAGTACGGTTGAACCGGTGAGCGCATCGGCTTCAACGAGACGCACCAACACGCGGTCACCAACTGCTACATGGGACATACCAACACTAATCGAGTGGCGTGCCGGATCGTGACGTGGGCGCGCGCCGCCGAGTGAACGCGCCGGCACCAACCCGTCCACCCCGGTCTCGTCAAGCTCGACGAAAATGCCGAAGCGCGCCACGCCGGAGATGCGGCCGGTAAAATCCGTGCCGATATGGGCGGCGAGATAGGCTGCGGCATAACGGTCCATGGCATCGCGTTCGGCAGCAACAGCGCGCCGCTCAGTGCCCGAGATATGCGCGCATACGTCGCCGAGCTCTGCTTTCTGGCCGGCTGGCAAGCCGTTTTCGCCGAGCCTGAGCGAGCCAATCAGGGCGCGGTGAACCAGAAGATCAGCATAGCGCCGGATGGGTGAAGTGAAATGAGCGTAGCGGTCGAGGGCGAGACCGAAATGGCCTAAATTGGACGGCGCGTATTCCGCCCGCGCCTGGGCGCGCAGCACCAATGTATTAATGAGGTGCCTGTTGGGGCTTTCGGCTACCTTGGCCAGAATATGGCTGATATTGACCGCGCTTATGCGTCGGCTCTTGGATAGCTTCAGACTGAAACTGGCGAGGATATCGCGCAGTTCCTCTAGCTTGTCCGTGTTTGGCTGGTCATGGACGCGATAGACGCACGGCGCGCCGCGTGCCTCGAGGGTTTCCGCTGCCGCGACATTGGCGGCAATCATGAATTCCTCGATCAGCTTGTGGCTGTCATAGCGCGCCGTTTTGGAAATGCGCTCGATACTACCGTCGTCGGCGAATTTTACCTCGCGCTCTGGCAATTCGAGCTCGAGCACACCGCGTTTTTGCCGTGCAGTGAGGAGCGCCTTATAGGCACCGTGCAGAGGTTTGATTATCTCCGCCATCACCGGTGCGAGCGTATCGTCGGGGTAGCCGTCGAGTGCGCGTTGTACCTGGCCATATTCAAGCCGTGCGCTGGAGCGCATCAGTCCGCGGACAAATTCATGCCGGCGAGTCTCACCCTCCGCCGATATATAGATATGAACGGCAAGGCAGGCGCGGTCCTCGCCCGGTTTCAGCGAGCAAAGGCCGTTCGAAAGTATCTCAGGCAGCATTGGCACCACCCGATCGGGAAAATAAACTGAATTGCCCCGCTCGCGCGCGTTATTATCTAGGGCGCCGTCCTCGGGCACATAATGGGCGACATCGGCAATCGCGACGAGGATATGCCAACCACCAGGATTGGTTGGGTCGGGATCGACTTCGGCCCAGACCGCATCATCGAAATCCCGCGCTCGCGCGCCGTCGATAGTGACTAGCGGCAGAGCGCGCAAATCGCACCTTTCTCCGAGTACGGCCGGCGCGGCAGCTTGGGCCTGGGCGAGTGCATCATCGGAAAATTGGGTAGGAATGAAATTGGCGTGAATGGCTATGAGACTGATGGTGTGCGGCCCGTCGAGATCGCTGATACGCTCTTGGACACGTGCGAGCGGTAGGCCGTAATGGCGCCCCGGCAATCGTTCTGCTAGCACTAGTTCGCCAGTCTTCGCACCGATGCAATATTCGCTCGCGACGAGATGATCCTTGCCGCCGCGCTTGGTAACCGATTGGATGCGCCCACCCTCGCTCTCCGCGGCGAAGACACCAACTAGTTCGCCGCCGCCCTGGTCAAGAACGCGGATTGGCGAGGCCTGATAACTGCTTTTATCGAGGCGTTTGAGCTTTGCTAGCACTCGGTCGCCGACACCGAGGGCGACGCCATTCAGCGTATCTGGTGAGACATAGATGGTTGAATGACTGGATTCCGAAGCATTTGTCCCTTCCGGGTGGCCGCGCAATTCGCCGTTGGTATCGATGCTAACAATTTCGATTACGGTGACATTAGGCAGTGCCGGCCGGCGTTTGCCACCTCCAAAGCGGCCGAAGGTGCCTTCCTCGCGCAACTCGCGCAGCAGTTCGCGCAACCGGGCGCGGTCGTTGCTAGTGATGGAAAAGGCGCGGGCGATCTCGCGTTTTCCCACGCGCCCTGGGCTTTCGACGATGAACCGGCGAACATCTTCTTTCTTGGGAAACGGCGCGGCGTCGCGGCGCCCAGAAGACACGGTCTTAGGATCTCCCGGTGCCGTTGTCGCCGGTGACGGTCTCGGTCTTTGAAGGGGCTTTCTTCTTGGTCGCTGGTTTTTTCTTTTTAGCTGTGGATTTCTTCTTGGCGGCAGTCTTTTTCTTAGCGCTACCTTTCTTTTTTGCGACCTTGGTCGCGATCAGTGTCAGGGCTTTTTCGAGTGTCAGCGCGTTCTGGTCAGTACCTTTGGGTAGGGTTGCGTTCGTGCGTTTATGTTGCACATAGGCACCGTAGCGGCCTTCCTTCAGTGTAACTGGTTCGTCGTCGTCCGGATGGTTGCCGAGCTCTCGTAAGACTGACCCACCGCGCTGGCTAACCTCGGCAAGCAGGCTGACCGCGCGGTTGAGACCGATAGTAAGAATATCGTCATCCTTCTTTAGCGATTTGAACTTACCGTCATGTTTAACATAGGGACCGAAGCGCCCGATCGCGGCGGTTATTTTTTTACCAGTCTCTGGATGGGCACCGATGTCGCGCGGCAGTGATAGGAGTCCCAGGGCGGTTTCGAGTTCGACGGTGTCGGGAATAAGATCGCGTGGCAGGGATACCCGGCGCGGCTTGCTCTCGCCGTTCTCGTCGGTCTCTCCCAATTGCAAATAATAGCCGAACGGACCCTTCTTGAGTGTAATCATCAGGCCCGATTTCGGATCGGTGCCGATATCACGCGGTCCGGCATCGGTTTCGCCGTCGCCGTTCAGGGCGCGCGTATGGCGGCAGTCTGGGTAATTCGAGCAGCCGATAAAGGGACCGTGCTTGCCGAGTTTGAGGTTGAGCCTGCCATCGTCGCACGATGGGCAGACACGTGGGTCTTTGCCATCGTCGGACAAAGGGAAGAGGTGTGGCGTAAGGGTCTTGTCGAGCGCCTCGATGACTTCCTTGATTCGTAGCTCTGCCGTTTCGTCAACTGCACCCTTGAAATCTGTCCAGAAGCCGCTGAGCACATTGTGCCAGTCGATTTGACCGTCGGAAATAGTGTCGAGTTCCGTTTCCAACGCGGCGGTGAAATCATATTCGACATAGCGCCGGAAGAAACTCTCGAGAAATACGGTGACGATCCGGCCACGGTCCTCGGGCACGAAGCGGCGGCGATCGAGCCGGACATATTTTCTGTCCTGCAGCACCGAGATGATTGAGGCATAGGTTGAGGGTCTGCCAATTCCAAGCCGCTCCAGTTCCTTGACCAGGCTCGCCTCGGAGAAGCGCGGAGGCGGCTCGGTAAAATGCCTGTCTGGCTTAATCTCCATAACGCCGAGTATTTCGCCTTTCCTTACCTGAGGCAGCCGATTCTCGTCATCGTCGCCGTTGGGATCGTCGCGTCCTTCCTTATAGAGTTTGAGAAAGCCGTCGAACGCGATCACCGAGCCCGTGGCACGCAAGGCGTGGTCGTCATCACCTGGTGTGATGACGATGGCGGTCTGGTCGATCTTGGCGCTCGCCATCTGGCTTGCGAGGGTGCGTTTCCAAATGAGCTCGTAGAGCTTGTTCTGATCGTCGCTCAGCGCGCCCTGCACCTGGAGCGGCAGACGACCAAGGTTGGTCGGGCGGATGGCCTCATGGGCTTCCTGTGCGTTCTTGGCTTGGCTGCGATAGTGGCGTGGTTTGTCGGGCACGTACCGCGTGCCGTATTCAGTTTCGATGGTGGAGCGTGCGCCCCTCAGGGCTTCCGCTGCGATTTGTACGCCGTCGGTACGCATATAAGTTATCAGGCCGACGCGCTCACCGTCGAGCGCGACACCCTCATAGAGCTGCTGTGCCACTCCCATGGTTTGACGAGCTGTGAACGAGAGCTTGCGCGAGGCCTCTTGTTGCAAAGTTGAGGTGGTGAAAGGCGGAGAGGGGTTGCGCTTGACGCGTTTTGCCTCGATGTTGCGCACTTCGTGCGTTGCTGCTTGGACCTGGTCGCGAGCGGCATGGGCGCGGGCTTCGTTGGGGAGGTCAAACTTATCGAGCTTCTTACCGTCAAGATGGGTCAGGCGGGCTTCGAACGTATTACCCTCCTCTGTCTTCATCTTAGCTGTGACGGTCCAATATTCGCGCGGAACGAATGCCTCAATTGCTGCTTCACGTTCGCAGATCAGACGGAGCGCCACCGACTGCACCCGTCCAGCGGAGCGTGAACCTGGCAGCTTGCGCCACAGAATCGGCGACAGTGTGAATCCCACGAGATAATCGAGAGCTCGGCGAGCGCGGTAGGCGTTGACTAAGTCATCGTCGAGTTGGCGCGGATTAGCCATCGCTGCGAGTACCGCGCTCTTAGTGATTTCACTGAATACCACCCGTTCCACGGCGATACCGTCCAGCAAATTGCGTTCCTTGAGCTCGTCCATGACATGCCAGGAAATTGCCTCGCCCTCTCGATCCGGGTCGGTGGCAAGATAGAGATGATGTGCACCTTTGAGCGCTTTGCCTATGGCGCGGATGTTCTTCTCGGAATCATCTGAGACCATCCAGGTCATTTCGAAATTTTCGTCCGGGCGCACTGAGCCGTCCTTGGGCGGCAGGTCGCGCACATGGCCATAGGACGCCAGAACCACATAGTCCGGTCCCAAATATTTGTTGATTGTCGATGCCTTAGCCGGCGATTCGACGACGACGACGTTCATGGGGCTAATTTACTCGAACCAGAATGATGCGTGTTATCACATTGATTCTATTAACGAAACCTGACCTCAAGCATGACGTTCCAAATGGCCCGCTAGCTCAAGGCCTAGTAAGATGGTGAGAAGGAGGGCGGGTGTCAACCTGCTGAGACGCAAGAGTTCCCAAACCGGAACTGGGCTCGGGTCGAGTAATTCACGTACTTTGGGGTCTGCGGACGCCAATTATACTTTGCCTCTACCGCTCTCTCAGTTTGTTCGACACAGCCCCGAGTGCAACTCAATCAAGGTTTCGGTATTTTGTACACGGTTCGTGCGATCGTGGATCAGCCCGTTACAGATCTGGCCCCTCGGTTAGAGAGGCGAGCCGGGCATGATCCTGCCTAGATCACCACGGCGCTGCGCGTGGCATTGAGATCTGCTGTCACGCAGCTATATCGTTCGAACAGTGCAATGTAAGGTGACCGAGCAGACATTCTCGCTTCTCGTAAGACAAAAGCTTTGGAGGTATTAGCTCTCGTATAGAGGAGCGATGCCAACCAAAATTAGTGGACAATGTATTCGGGTATACCGGTTAGCCGCCGGTCGGTTTGCCTTTGCCACTAGTAATTCGGGATTCCTGGCCGGTTAATAGGCGACGGATATTGGTAATATGGTTGGCAGCGACAATGATCGCCAATAGCCCGGCCAGCTCAGCAAGCTGGCGCCCGGCGAGGAGATAGGCGAAGCCCGGCGCCGAGATCAGCGCAATAAGCGACGCCAGGGACGAATAGCGAAACGTTGCCGCCACGGCGAGCCAGATGGCGCAAGCGATCAAGCCGAGCCGCCAATCGAGGGCGAGCAGCACGCCGAGACTGGTCGCCACTCCCTTGCCGCCGCGAAATTTGCGCCAGATTGGTGCAACGTGCCCGATGACGGCAGCCAATCCGGCGACAAGAGCCAGATCCGGCCCATAGTTCGTCGCGATCAAAACTGCGCCGGCCCCCTTGGCGCCGTCAAGCAGCAGGGTGGCGGCAGCGAGCGGCTTGTTACCAGTGCGAAGCACGTTGGTGGCACCGATATTTCCCGAACCGATGGCGCGAATGTCGCCATGGCCAAAAAATCGTGCGACCAGCAGTCCGACGGGTATTGACCCCAATATGTAACCAGCGCCAAAAGTGGTGGCGTAGTACGGCCAGGAATACGCCCAACTAATGGGATCGGGCATTATTTGCACCAAAGGGTCATCAAACATGTCCCATTGTATTTACCCTCAAGTACTGGACGGGGCATCCGCCCCGCTCGCCTATTTTGCGCCTGTCCGGAATCGTGGTCGCGCTAGCCAAAATACGCTCATCCTGTTCCCGAATCGCTGTCGAGGGTAAAGAGCGTCCTCCCGTCGACAATTGTTCGTAGCGCCCGACCCTGCACCGGGCGACCGTCGAACGGCGAATTTTTTGACATGCTGTGGAATTTGGACGTGTCCACCACCCAGGGGGCGTCCGGGTCGAACAGAACGAGATCCGCCGGTGCGCCCTTGGTAAGGTGTCCCGCGGGCAGGTTGAGAAGCTCTGCTGGTGCCGAGGTCAGGCGGCGCAGAAGGTCCAGGAGTGTCAAATGACCGCGGTGATAAAGCTCGAGCGAAAGCGGCAGGAGCGTCTCGAGGCCGACGATACCGTTCGCCGCATGGGCCATCGGCAGGCGCTTGCTTTCCTGATCGTGCGGCGCATGGTCGGTGGCGATTGCGTCAATGGTGCCATCCTTTAAGCCCTCGACAATGGCCGCACGGTTATCTTCGCTGCGCAAGGGCGGCGCCATCTTGGCAAAGGTACGGTAATCTCCGACATCGAGATCGGTCAGCGAGAAGTGGTGCGGTGCTGCCTCGCAAGTGACCTGAAGCCCCCTGGCCTTAGCCCGGCGCACGCAATCCACCGCTTGGGCGGTGGAGATATGCGCGACGTGATAGCGCCCGCCCGTGAGCTCGACTAGGCGAATGTCGCGCTCGACCACTATGGTCTCTGAGATTTCTGGTATGCCGTCAAGGCCAAGCCGGGTTGCCACCTCGCCCTCGGCCATACAGCCGCAGCCGGATAACGAGAGGTCCTCGGCATGTTGCGAAATCATCAGATCGAAGGTCTTGGCGTAGCTCAGCGCCCGGCGCATGACTTGACTGTCGGTGACAGGCAGCCCGTCATCGGTAAAGGCAATTGCACCGGCCTCGGCCAGCATGCCGAATTCGGTTAACTGCTTGCCGCCGAGGTTCTTGGTAACAGCGGCGAATGGATAGACTTTGACTCCCTTTGCTTCGCGCGCGCGGCGCTGAATGAATTCTATTAGCCCAACATTATCAATTACCGGGTCTGTATTGGGCATGCTGCAGAGGCTTGTGACGCCGCCCGCCAAGGCCGATAGGCGGCCGGTGGCGATGGTTTCCTTATGCTCATGGCCGGGCTCGCGCAGATGAACATGCATGTCTATTAGCCCGGGCGCGAGGCAACGGCCAGCGCAATCCACCGTCTCGATGCCCTCCGGTACCCCTTCAGCGAAGAGGTCGGGGCCGACATCGGCGATGCGCGTGCCTTCGGTGAGCAGCGCGCCTATGGCGTCGAGCTCACTCTTCGGGTCGAGCAACCTAGCATTGATGTAGGCAGTGCGGCTCATATGCTTTCCTTGCTCTTTTCGCTGCCGAGCATATCGAGGCAGGCCTGGCGTACAGCAAGCCCGAGCTCGACCTGCTCTAAAATGGCGCTCCTCGTGATGTCATCGGCGC